>NZ_JBXVVE010000001.1:0-515185 GCF_057219325.1 Polaribacter sp. YIW18
TTCCAAAATTCTTTCGTAATTTGCATTTAAGTTGTTCATATTTAATGATTTGTGGTTAAATCAATTTACTGATTTTCAGTAATATGAGCAACTTTTTTATCTTAAATCATAATGCACAACGGGTTCAGTAATAATATTTTTAAGTATTCTATATTTTGTAAAAATTTAAGGAAGTTTTAATCTTAAAAACTTAATAAATATAAGAATTTGTTTTTTTAGTCTTATAAACAGTTTTAAGGTGCACTTAACTACAAATTATTTTAATTTAAAAAAGTTCTTTTTGTAAATGATTGGTTTATTAATATCCCTTTTACTACTTTTGGTTTTTAATATTTATATATAAATAAAATTTATATTATATGCAACTGATAAAGCTTATAAAAATAGATGAAAATTCTAGAGTACCAAAATATCAACAAATTATAGATTCTATTATTCACAACATTTCACAAGGTAACCTTACAATGGATCAAAAGATACCTTCAATAAACATGTTTAGTGAAGAGTTTTATTTATCTAGAGATACTGTTGAAAAAGCATATAGTATTTTAAAAGAACGAAAAATAATTACTTCTATTAGAGGTAAAGGTTTTTACATTTCAAGAACAAAACTAATTTCTAAAGTAAATATTTTGTTTTTAGTTAATAAACTAAGCTCATATAAATTAAGGACTTACAATTATTTTATTGACAAAATAGGTGCTAACTCTCATACAGATCTAGATATTTATCATTGTGATGAAACTCTTTTTCTAAACTTATTAGAAAAAAACAAAGCGGCTTATGACTATTATGTAATTATGCCTCATTTTAAAACCGAAAATTCAAAACATGTAAGTTTACCTGATGACGTTTTAAAGGCATTACAAAAAATTCAAAAAGACAAATTAATTATTTTAGACAACATTAAAGAAAATATTGATAATTCAGCAATTCAGATTTATCAAGATTTCGAAAATGATATTTATCATGCTCTAAATCAAGGGATACAAAAAATTAAGAAGTACAAAAAAATAATATTAGTATATCCTGAAAAAGCTGTTTACCCCTATCCTAAAAGAATTCTTCATGGGTTTAGAAAATATTGTATTGAACATAAACTAGATTTTGAAATACTTGATAAAGTCTACGAAGATATGATTTTAAAAAAAGGCGATTTATTTGTTACTATTGAAGAGTCTGACTTAGTAAATTTAGTAAAACAAGCTAGAGAAGATGAGTTTATTTTAGGTAAAGATATTGGAATAATATCTTATAACGATACTCCTTTAAAAGAATTATTAGGTATTACAGTAATGTCTACAGATTTTAAATCTATGGGGGAAACTGCGGCAGAAATGATTCTAAATAAAACTAAAGGTAAAGTAAAAGTACCCTTTAATTTTATTGATAGAGAATCTCTTTAATTTACTGTTCTTTCAAATTACCTGTAAGGTATTTTAATTATTTAAAATTCTTTAAAATATGATTTTGAAGAATTTGTTGTAATAAGTTTATTCTCATAAATTAATTTATCTCCTTCTCCAATATAAATACTCTTTAAACCTTTATCTTTATGTAAAGTAATAACTGCATAAGAACCTTTAAAATAAATAGCATCATTTTTAAAAACTTGATTTTTAGACTGTGTAATTACATATTGTATTAACTCTTCTTTTGGTGTTTTACTTTTTATAATCAACCCTTTATAAATATCATCTTGTTCAATTTTAATAACCGATTGTATGGTTGGTTTTTCTGAACTATTATAAGGTTCAAAAACAACTACAAAAGGATTTTTCCAAGCTTCGCCTTTATTTCTGATTACTAAAGTTGGTGTAGTTTTATTATCATAAGGTTCTGGAGACTCAAAGGTTATTGGTGCTTTTACTTTAGTATAAGTTCTATTTTTAAATCCAGGAATATATAATTTCATGAACACGTTATTTCCTTTTAATTTTTTGATATTAAACCTAGCTTTTACATCTTTATTGTACGTTTTTGATGTTTTCACTTTCTTAAAAAAATGCCATCCAGGGTTTCTATATTTTTTATTATGAATCCATTCCTTATTTGCATTTTGCATGTATCTATTTGGAGTCTTTTTTAGTTTTAAATCATTATTTTCAAACACCAAATTATCGCCTATATTATGATATAAATAATCATGATATTCATTTGGTAATTTTGATTTTGAACGAAAAACATCTACATAATACCCTGTTGTTGGCGATGTTCTAATCAAACCTAAAGTTCGTTCTTGAATCGCTTCTGCTTTATCGCCTTTATCATCAACAAAACTCGTTTGACTAAATGAGTGATTTGGAGAAATTGCTTTAGCTCTAACGTTAGGCTCCATAGAAATGATCTCAACAGAATTGATACCTAAATTAACCCAACCACCTTCTCCTTGCGAACTTCCATTCACAATTACAGTATTGTGAGCTGCAAAAATTCTGGAGTAATTTTCGTGTAAATCTTTACCATATTTTTTTCTTCCA
Organism: Polaribacter sp. YIW18; assembly: GCF_057219325.1. Lineage (NCBI taxonomy): Bacteria > Pseudomonadati > Bacteroidota > Flavobacteriia > Flavobacteriales > Flavobacteriaceae > Polaribacter > Polaribacter sp. YIW18. Next base: position 2,481 of record NZ_JBXVVE010000001.1, read on the forward strand.
TGATCTACTCCTAAAACCTGTCCTTCGCCATACAATTCAATATTCATGCCTTCTGCATGACCATGCACCATATGTGCACCACCAACAAAACCCATTAATCCATCTTTTGGATTATTTGTGCTACTTAAATTTCGTTGTAAAACAATACCTGCGTGGTAAACTCTGTCCGTTCTTGGTAGTTTTATGGTACTAGATTCTCCATAAATACCATCATCATACCAAAATAAGGCTTCAATATTATTCCTAGAATACGCTCCATTTTGCATTCCGTTTTTTAGAAGCGGAGCAAATTTTTCTTGTAAATACACTAAGCTATCCATTTTTGCCAAAACATACGCATTTTCATAAGCTTGGTAAGAACCATGTTGTCTTCTATGGCCATCTCCCCAACGTATAATTTCGTGATTTGGATACACTAAATCATCTAATCTTGGTAAGGCAAATAATATATTAGGATATTTAGCACCTAATTTTAATGATGGATTGTATCGATTAACAACCAATAGTAGTTTTGCTAAAATTGAAGTAGAATGATTTAAATACTGTGAGGTTTCTGGCCAAATATCACCTTGATTTTTATAATTTTTTGCCATTACTGGCAAAGCATCTTGATTTTGGGTACTTTCTGATAAAAAGTAAGACAACCATTTTTCGCGTTCTTTTTCATCATCCAACCCCAAAGCATTATACACCAAACTTGGTGCTTCTAACACAGGATGATTTGAGCCTGTTTGCCCATAATTTACAGTAATATTTGCATAGATTTTAAACACATTTTGAACTTCATCTATAGGAAAAGATACTTTTTGATTTTTAATGATATCAAAAGCTTTTCCATCTTCTTTAAGGTAAGTTGCTATAAAATCGTAGATTAAAGGAAGTCTGTAACCAATTACACGTACTTCTCTAAAACCATCATAAGGAAATAATAAACCACCTCTTCCTTTCCAATCAGATATTTTTGATTTCTGAACAGATTTTGTAAAAGAATACAAAATACTACTGGCTACATAGGCATATTTGTCTTCTTGAGTTAAATAGTATAGATAACCACAATCTAAAGCGATTTGTAAATTTTCAATTAATAATTCTGCTGGTTCCCATTCTTTGTCTGTGGCATTGTCTAGGTTTCTATGTTTACCATTTTCTACATGATCTGTTTTCAAAAAAGGAGGGAAGTCATTTTCTTCAGCTTTATTCCAATTAAAAGGCAAACGCCCTAGAAATTTTTTAGGATTTTGATAAAATCGATCAACGTGTATATCTGTGGTTTTTTTTAAAGCTACAAAAATTTTATTTGCCCAAGGTTTCGTTTTTATCTTATTTAAAATTTTAGTTCGTTCACTAGATTTTACTAGAATAAATGGGCGTTCTAATTCTTGACTACACAAATGATATTGATGTGCAAAAAACAAAACTATTATGATAAATAAGGTCTTAACGTTCATGCTTTATTTGTTTATATAATTAATCATTGCTTGTCTATAATGAAGATAATCATTAGGTGGAGAACTTGCATTTTTATCTAAATATCTTTTTATCCATTGTGGATGTTTTAAATTATCAGAATTACCTTCAAAAATATTCTTTAAAAAAACTCCTGTTGTGCTATTATTTTTAAGGTAATTTAATTTTGAAGTATATCCTTTTAAGGGTTTTAAACCCATAAAGTGGTTGGTCATTAAAGCTACATCTGGAGATTCTGCGTAAGGAATGGTTGCTCCTTTTTTAATTCCAGAGCCATAAAAATTCATATAAATTTGCCATGAAGACAATTGCTCTGAAAGATGATTGCTTTTTCTTAAAGTTCCCATGCCATGATCTGCAGAAATGATGAAATACGCTGTTTCCCATAGGCCTTCATTTTTTAAGAAGGTTACCAATTTACCTAACTGTGCATCTGCATTTAAAATAGCTTTAATGTATTTAGAATTGGGGTTAGTTTTTCCTGCTGGTCCTTTCCATGAACTTCTAATCTCTTGCAGATGCAAACGAACCAATCTTACACCATCTTCTTTAATATGTTTTATACCTAAGTCTAATACTTTTTTATCGGGCATTATTTCTGCATAATGAATATCTGCTGTTGTAAAAACATCATACAAGGTATGTCCACCAACGTAAACAGATTTTATTCCTTCTCTTTTGGCTGATAAAAAGATATCATCTAACTCTTGATTTTCAAAAACGTGGGTACCTGTATGCATTCCAATATTGGGTGGTGATGCTCCTCTCCAAGGTTCTGTTCCATCTGGTAATTTTACTCTCCCAACAGGACTATTAGAATATGCCTCTTCTACAACAACACCATTGTTTGCAAAATATTTTAGGTTTTCTGCACCAGCATTAATTGCTGTATTTACAGCGTCTTGCATTAATCCGTCAATTATAAATTGAATTACAATAGGTTGTTGATTATTTGTTTTTTTAGATTGTTTTAACTGACTACAGTTAGCAAGTACTAAAGCTGAAACAATTAAAATTATAAACTTTTTCATTAGATCGTATTATTTAATTAAAAAATCTGTATCCATTTTTCTCTTAATTCAATGGCAAGTGCTTTTACTTTTTCTTGATAATCAAGTTTTTATGCTAAGTTAGCTAATTCTAAGAAAATCTTTTTTATAGTCAAATAACATTATGAAATACACAATACTATCATCTTTATTTTGGTAAATCTTTCCATTCGAAATAATAGTGTACCTGGTTTGTTTTAAAGCTTGTTAGTGAAGTTCCATTGGTATAATCTTCATCCTTTTTCGTATAATAAAAAATAAATTTATTTGATATTGGTCTTACTTCTTTAAGTACACTCGTTATAGATGTACCATAAAAAGGAATATTAAAATAGACTCTATTAAACACCGAACTTTCACTAGTTAGTTCGTAAAAATTCGGGAGTTTTACATGTTTTTCTAGGTATAAATTGCGTTCTTCTGTACGTAAATCGTAAATCTTTAAAAGTTATAAATAAAGTGCATTTAAATTTAATTTTAAAGCCAAAAGTTAACGCTTAATTCTCAATTGTTAAATACGTTCCTTTAAAACTTTGATTTAGTACTACTAGTTTTATAGAAGTTTCATCTTTATTTGGAATAACTTCTATACTTGCTTTACCATTTGCCATTTCTATAATTTCGGAGCCAGTTGGTGTTCCTTGAGATTTCAATAATTCTCCACCTTCTAAACATTGAAAATACACTCGTTTTTCATAATCTAAACACCTTAAATCATTTTTATCGAGCGCTATTGCAGTTATTAAATAATTACCATTTTCTAATTTTTTAGAACTAAGTGTAAGTTTTTTGGCTGCCTCATTTTTAGTATACCTATAATTTACTGTTAGGGCATTTTCAACTTTAGGCCCATTGTTTGGTATTCCAACAGCTACCAATTTATTCTTACCTTTAGTAAAGTTCACATCCCAAGTTAGTCCAGATGCTGGAAACTTATTAATATCTCTTTCTTTTTCACCTAAAAATTTATCATTATGATAAAAAGCAACCTTGTTGCAATTACTATAAACACTTATTTTTCTAGGTTTATTTTTTGGTCCTTGACGTTCTGTCCAGGTTTGTGACTCTATGTATGTAAAAGGTACTTCACTCCAATAACTTTTAAACACATAGAATGCATCTTTAGGAATTCCGTTTCTATCAACTAAGCCCTTTTGATTCATATAAGGAATCGCATTTTCTGGTCTCAATGGAGTACCAAAATCTTTAAATGCCCATTGTATATTACCTACAAAAGTTGAATCTTGTTCTGAAATACGCAAATGCCAATCGAATAAATCAACTATATAATTCTCGCTCCAATCTCCTATTTTAGCAATATTAGCTACCCTAGTTTGCACTATTGATTCTTCCCACTCTTCAGATTTTATTTTACCCTCACCAGTTATTGGATTTTCGGTATGACGTCCTACATGACTTGACCCCCCATATTCTGCATGAAGAAAATGATTGTATTCATTTTTATATTTATCAATTGCGATTTTATAACTTTTGTAACTTCCTGAATACCAACCAGACCAAATTGATGGAGAGAATACATCTACAATATATGAACCTTCATAATACTTTCTAATGGCAGTTTTTCGAGAAGGATCCAATTTATGAGAAAGATTGTTTAATTCTGTTAAAAAGGAATTTATTTCATTTTTATCATCACCGTTTTCAAAATCTGGCAACCAATAAATTTCATTACCTAAAGACCAAATAATTATACTTGGATGATTATAATTTTGCGCAATCATTTCTTTGAGATGGTTTTTTGTATTCGTTTTCCAAACATCGTTTCCTACACCTCCTCTACACCAAGGGATTTCATCCCAGACCAATATACCAAGTTCATCACATGCCTTGTACACCTCTGGATCTTGTGGATAATGTGCCAAACGAACAAAATTTGCGCCCATATCTTTTATCAATTCCATATCTGCCCGATGTTGCTTATTGGTCATTGCAGCACCTACACCTGCGTGTTCTTCATGCCTATGCGTTCCTCTAAGTAATAAACGTTTTCCATTTAAGTAAAATGGACCGTTTTTTTCGAATTTAAACCATCGGAAACCTACTTTATCTTCTACTTTATCTTTAACAATTTCGTTTTCAATTAAAGAAACTGAAACGTTATAAAGATTAGGTGTTTTAGTGTCCCATAAATCAGGGTTTAGAATTTCATTGAAAATAATAGTTGATGTTGCTTTTGAAACTGATTTGCTTTGGCTTGCAACAATTTCACCTTTAGGGTCTTTTAAAATTGCCTTAATTTTTAAATTACTGGCAATATTTAAATTTTCAATATTAGCTTCAATCTTTAGTACCGCCTTTTCATTTGAAACAGTTGGCGTTGATATTTTTATATTATTTATATTTGTTTTCGGTTTTGTAACAAGCCAAACATCTCTTGTAATTCCTCCAAAAATAAAGAAATCACTTTTTTGAGACGGGACAACTTCTGGATCATATCCATTATCAACTCGAACTAAAATTTCGTTTTCCCCAGATTTAATATCATTTGTGATATCTACATTAAAGCCTAAATAACCTCCTATATGTCCACCAACTTTTTTACCATTGAGAAATACCTCACTTACAATATTTACACCTTCAAAATATAAAGAATAAATACTTTCATTACTAAATGAAGAGATTTCTATTGTTTTTTTATACCAGCTTGCACTTCTTCTATATCCAGGTTCTGTATCTGTAGCATCTAAACTATTCCAAGAATGAGGTATATTTATTTTTTTCCAATTAACATTATTTAATGCCTTTTTTATATCTTTTGTATTGTTTTCAAGATAAGACCAATCATTATTAATGTTTATTTGTTTTCTTTTAAAATTTTCTTTTGAATTAGCGTTACATGATGCAAAAATTAGTAAGCCTATTATAGCATATATAAATCTGTTTGTATTTATCATATTTATAAATTATTTACTTAAAAAATCTTTACCCCATTTTAGTCTTAATTCTAAAGAAAGATTTTGAACAAATTTAGCATATTCTTCCTTTTCAGCAAGGTTATTTAGTTCTAAAGAATCTGTTTTATGGTCAAATAACATGCGTGCATATGCTATGCCATCATCTTTAACCCATTCTGTGTAAAACAAATCGCCTTTAATTAAAGTTACAGCATCTTTAAATTTTGAAACCGCCCAGTCTTTTTTTGGTTTTTCGCCATTTAAAATGGGTATAAAACTTTTACCATCAACTGTGTTAGGAACTTCTAAACCTACCAATTCAGCCAAACTTGGGTAAATATCTATATATTCTGTAATAGCATCTGTTTTTGTCCCTTTAGTTTTCCCAGGTACTTTTATAACTAAAGGAGTTCTTAAGGCGGTTTCAAAAGTGATGTGTTTACACCACAATTTATGATCTCCTAAATTCCAACCATGATCTCCCCATAAAACGACTATGGTATCATCTTCTAAATCTAATCTTTTCAATTCATCTAAAACCAATCCTATTTGTGCATCAACATAGCTAACACAGGCATAATAACCGTGAATCATTTCTAAAGCCAATTCTTTAGGTACATCTCCTTTTTTAGGAATACCAGTATATTTACGCAGTTCACCAAAGTTATGAAAAGCTTGTTTAGGAGTCGATTTTGGTTGCACATAACTTTCTGGCAATTCAATTTTATTTCTATCATACAAATCCCAGTATTTTTTTGGCGCATTAAAAGGTAAATGCGGTTTCATAAAACCTAACGCTAAAAAGAAAGGCTGATTATTCTCTTTTAATTTTTGCAAATCTTCAATTCCCTTTTTAGCAATTTTTCCATCAAAATAGGCATCATCTTCAACAGCTATATTTTCAAAAGCTGGCCCATAACCTTTTTCAATTGCATGCTTTGCACTCTCAGCTAATTGATAATCTCTAACATTTCCTTTTGGGAACCATCTTTTATCCCAGGCAGCATTATCGTCTTTACCTCCATGATATATTTTACCACTCGATACTGTGGTATAGCCATTTTGTTTTAAAAGCATTGGCAATGAAACTGCTTCTGGATAATCATGGTCTTTTTCTGTACGCGCATCAATAAAACGATGACGTGTGGGTCTTGCCCCTGTTAGTAAACTTGCTCTAGAAGCACCACAAACAGGCACATTACAATAGGCACGATTGAATACCAAACTTTCAGTAGCCAATTTATCTAAATTTGGTGATACAATATGATTTGCTCCGTAGAAATTTAATTCTGGACGCAAATCATCTACAGCAATAAATAAAATATTTTTTGGTTTGTTTTGCTGAATTGCCTCTTTTTTTGGAGCTATATTTTTACATGAAGTTAATATTGCAAAGAATATTACAATTAAGGTTGATCTTTTATTAATTCTTATTTTCATTTTGCTAATGTTTAATTAAAGTGTATTCTTTTTATTTTATTGAATCAACTTTACGAATAATATAATAAAGTAATTACAATTTACAAATTATTGCTTGTGAGTCAAGTAATTTTCTTAAAATATCCTGATTACTTGGTGTAAATTTTAAAATCTTTATAAATTGCAGAACGCCTATACATATGACGAATTCCAATTTTACCTTCTTGTATTGGTTTTACTTGAGAAATATCCCATTGAAAAGTTTCTATTTTTCCATCATTTTCCATTTCGAATGACAACAAATTCTTGGTTTTTATGGTAGTAATATGATACTTTTTTCCTTTTTCAAAAAAGCCTTGTTTATCATAAGAAGGTTGCACTACAATGGAATTAAATGGTTGCCCTTTTGCTTTAGGATATCTTCTAGATCTAACATAATAAAACCCATCACCATTATTCCCAAAGGCAGCATAACTGATATGAAATACGTTCATATTTTCAAAATACTGTCTCATAGCAGGAACTTCACGCTTTTTTTGCCATTTTGAAATGTCTTTTTCATGAACTCCTTCTTCATCTCCAGTAGCTTGAATATATAGTATATTCACAAATCGATTTTCATCATCTGTTTTGATATAATCAAACTCAATTTTTATATCTCCTCTATAAGAATTTTTTGTCCATAAGACAGCATGATGCGCATCATTATAAGCTTCAGGCCCTGCTTTAAAATGCATACCTTCTTTCGAATTCTCAACTGTTGCAATTAAACCATCTAAAGTCCATTTTTTTGTCCAATCTTGTGTACAATCATCATTAAGAACTAAAGTCCAATTTTGTTTTATACTTGCATCTGAAGCATTAGTAGTTTTACTTATTTTACACGAAGAAAAACAGATAAAAATCAAAACAAAACCGAAAAAAGACCTCATCATAATTAGTTATTTAAGAAATTTTTACCCCATTTTTCTCTCAATTCTTTCGCTAAAACCTTTATTTTTTCTTGATATGCTGGTTTTTCTGCTAAGTTATTTAATTCTAAAGGATCTATTTTATGATCGAACAGCATTCTAGCATAAGCAACACCATCATCTTTTATCCATTCTGTGTAAAATAAATCGCCTTTAATTAAAGTTACAGCATCTTTAAATTTTGAAACCGCCCAGTCTTTTTGTGAAGTTTCTCCATTAATAATAGGAACAAAGCTTTGTCCTTCAACAGTTTCAGGACTATCCAAACCAACTAATTCAGCTAAACTTGGATAAATATCTATGTATTCAGTTATGGCATTTGTTTTTTGTCCACTTGTTTTACCTGGCACTTTTATGATAAGTGGTGTTCTTAAAGCTGTTTCAAAAGTAACGTGCTTGCACCACAATTTATGATCTCCTAAATTCCAACCATGGTCTCCCCATAAAATGACGATGGTATCGTCTTCTAACCCTAAACGCTTCAACTCATCCAAAACCAAACCAATTTGTGCATCTATATAACTTACACAAGCATAATAACCATGAATTAACTCTTTTGCTAATTCATCTGGCAAATGACCTTCTTTAGGAACATTCTCATAGTTTCTTAATTCGCCATATTTATGAAAAGCTTGCCTTGGTGTACTTTCTGGTTGTATATAACTTTTTGGTAATTCTATACTTTCTCTATCGTATAAATCCCAATACTTTTTTGGCGCTGTAAAAGGCAAATGTGGTTTCATTAAACCCATTGTTAAGAAAAAGGGCTGTTTACTTTGTTTCAATTTTTGCAAATCCTTTATGATTTTTAACGCCAACTTTCCATCTCTGTAAACAGAATCATGAACCTCTGCCATTTCTACTGGCAAGCCTTTACGGGTATTCTTTCTTATCTTTTGACTTTCAGGTAAAGCATAGCTCCACAAACCATCAGCCTGCCAAAGTTCATCCCATGCGTTTTTATCATCTGTCTTATGATGGTAAATTTTCCCATTAGAAATTGTGGTATAACCGTTTTGCTTTAAAAGTTTTGGTAATGAAACCACGTTTGGAGCATCTACATCCAATTGAGTTTTATGGTCTAAAAAGCGATGCCTTGTAGGACGCATACCTGAAAGCAAACTTGCTCTGGAAGCCCCACAAACAGGCACATTGCAATAGGCACGATTAAAGACCAAACTCTCACTAGCAAGTTTGTCTAAATTTGGAGATTTAATATGATTTGCGCCATAAAAATTCAATTCTGGACGCAAATCGTCAACTGCAATAAATAAGATGTTTTTGGGTTTGTTGTTTTGTGCATTTATAGCTTCTTTTTTTTGAGTTTTACAAGACAAAAAAATGATGGATAAACCAACTAAGTATTTTAAATTTTTATTCATTTATATATTTTTTTACTTCATTTAATTTAGGGTAAGGTACTTTTTCTCCATTTTTTACCCAAGTCCCTGTTGGAGCTTTATTTATTTTTAACCACGCTAACATATCTGCATTCATCTTTAAAGCAATTTCCATTTCTGCTGATGTTGGATTCTTTAAAATATTTCGCCGTTCAGAAATATCTTTAGTTATGTTATACATTTCAAATTCTTCTGATTCATAAAAATAAAAGAGTTTGTAATACTCATTTTCAATCCTTTTCTGAATTAATGTTGATGGCGAAAAACGACTATCCATATACCCTGGCAAATGCCAAAACAAATTTTCTCTTGAAATTCTTTTTGCTTCACCTGTTAGCACTTTTGCAAAAGAAGCACCATCATATTTAGGAGCGCTTCCATCTTTCTTTTTTAGTGTTGTAACATCTACACCTGTAAATTCTGCTAAGGTTGGTAAAAAATCTATACAATGAACTGCTTGATTGGTTACCGAATTTTCTTTTATCACATTTGGATATCTGAAAATTAAAGGCACTCTAAGACCACCTTCTGTTAAATTTCCTTTTCTACCTTTTAAAGGATTATTTTCTCTTAATCCTCCATTGTCAGAATAAAAAATAAAAATAGTATTTTGGGTTATATCATCAGAAAAATTACCATCTCCGTTTGGATCTTTTAATACGTTATTTATTTTTCCAACATTTTGGTCTAACAACTCAATCATAGATGCATATTCTGCTACTCTAGGTTTTAAACCTTGTTTTAAATACTTTTCGGTTAAATCTTTTCTACCAGTAACTTTAGTATGTACTGCATGAAATGGTACATATAAAAAAAATGGTTTTTCATCATTCGCTTTTTCTTTAATGTAATTTACCGAGAAGTCTCCAATAGCATCTGTAAGGTGTTTAGGAGTTCCTTTTAAAAGCGTTAGATCTCCTTGAGATGCATAAGGTTTTAAAATTGTATTGATATATTTATCATCATAAGGCTTTGCCAATTCATCAACAAATTCTGAATTAAACGTCCATCCTTTTTTGTCTGAATTTAAAGCTAAATAATACGATTTTGTTCTTTTTCCATTAATTGGAGCTGCTATAATATGATGAATATCTGCTGGTAAATCTATACCATAATCGCCTTGTAAAGGATGAGGCGTGCCATGACTTTTACCTACAAAGGCCGTTTGATAACCTTTTGTTTTTAGTACATCAAAAATATTAATTCCGTCTTCATTAATAACCTTTTTCTGCTTAAATGGCTCAATAAGAACATTAGGAAAACCTTTGGTTCTTTTATCTTGCCTTTTTAAAGAACCCACATTATACACCTGATTATCTACACCTGTGGCGTATTGCCCACTAATTAATGCAGCTCTTGATGGTGCGCAATTTTGGTTGGTATAGGCATTTGTAAAAGACATTCCTTGGGATGCCAACTTATCTATTACAGGAGTTTCATAAATTTTTGACCCATTGTTTCCATTTGTATTTCCTGTGCTTATATCTACCCAACCCAAATCATCAGCAAAAATAAGTACGATATTCGGCTTTTTTTGATTCGTCTCTTTTTTTGTTAATTTTGATGTGCTACAACCCCATAAAATGAGTATTAAAAAAAATATTTTTGATATTTGAGATACAACCTTCATTTTGTCGTTGTTTTTTATTTTAGCTTTATGTAATACAAGTTATTACTATTTATGAATAAATGTCCTGAAGTCTCCTGTGTTTAATTGATCAAATTAGTTTCAAATAAAAAAAAGTAATCACTTTGAATTTATAGTTGAGAATAACTACTTTTTTAGATTATCTAAATTTTATCCAATCTAACTGTAAAGTACTACTATCATCAGTTGATTTAAATACAAGATATATGTCTATTTTTCTTATTTTATTATTTATTTTAAATTCCATTTTCTGGAATACTTTAGATTGATTTTTGGATGTTAATTTAAACTTGCCAATACATTTTCCTTTAGGGCTTTTCGTTCTTATTTCTAAGGTTCCTTTTTTACCTTTAAAAATTAGATTTGATATTAATTTTTCATATTTCTTATCAAAAGTAACATTCGCAAACTTTATCCAATCTCCATTTTTGATATTCGTAAGTGCAAAACCTTTTTCTTTACTTCCTGTTTTAAGTATTTCTTCTGATGACTTTTCGTAAAACCATTCTGCCTCAATTTTTCCCCAAGAAGCATTATATTGCCCAACTCCATTGCTGAAATGTTGATCTAAAAAATTAGTATCTGTTACAATTTTTCCATCATCATCCATATGACAATAGGTAATAATCGATTCTCTAAATTTAAAACCTTTTTTGATATAATAACACCAAATATGATAAAACTGACCTTTCCATTTAAAAAAACTTCCGTGTGCGTACTCACTTAATTGATAACCATTTCCTACTGAACCTGAACATTCATAGGGACCGTAAATATTTTTAGAAATGGCATAATTTCTACCCCAACTTAAATAGTAAATATCTTTGTGCTTGAAAATGTAATTCTTATCCATCCAATGTGGTGCGTTTTCCCAAGCATTACCAATAATTTGTATTGGTTTCGGAGTTTCTGCAATAGAAACCATATCCTCATTTAATTTTGTGATGTGAAAACCACCACCTTCTTTATCACCATAAATTAAATAGGGAGTTTTATTAGCATCATCATCAATTAAAATGGTAGGATCATGCATTGGAGCTACTAATGGTTTCCCTAGTACGTCCTTAAAATTTCCTGTTGGAGACTTAGCTGACATTACTCCAACACCTCGTTTTCTATCGGAAAAGTAGAAATAATAGTTTCCATTTCTTGTTGCAGCATCACTTGCCCAACAATCAGTGCTATTATCGTCCATATAATTATCATTGGGGCTTATGGTAGTTTGAAGCGACCAGTTTAATAAATCTATAGATGAAAAAACTCGCCAATCTTTCATTACCCAAGTTTTATCATTAGGATTTGCATCATGACCAGAATACAAAAAAATAGTGTCATTAAATACCCTAACATGTGGATCTGAAACACCCAATCCTTTTAAAATTGGGTTTTGAGAAAAAAGAGTATTACACAAAAAAACACATAAAATAATGAGATGTTTTTTTATGTGTTTTTGTTTGATAAACATTCTATTTGTAGAATTTATATGCTTTTATTTTTCTGCATTAACTCTTGCCTTTTGCTCTACAAAATAAGGCTGAAAGGTATATTTAGATTTTTCATCCCACTTGGCATTTTTAGTAGGCAATAACTTATTGAACTCTTCTATAGTTTCTTTGTATTCTGAATTACCAGCTAAATTTGTCCATTCATTAGGGTCTGTACTATGGTTGTACAATTCTTGGCTACCATCTTCATACTGAATATATCTATACTGATGTGTTCTTACTGCATGATTGTTCATACCATACGTAGTTAACGCATAAGATTCATCAACACCTTTATCTTCAGTCATCATTGACACTAAACTTTTACCTTCATTTCTGGAGTAAGCAGGTAATCCACTTAGCTCTAATAATGTTGGATAAATTGATAAGAATTCTACAGGTGCATCAATTTTCTTACCTTTTGGTAAGTTAGGTGCAGCAAACATTAAAGGTGCTTTTGTAGCAGTTTCCCAAAGACCGTGTTTTGCAAACGTTTCTTTTTCGCCCAAACGATACCCGTGATCAGACCATAAAACAATTATAGTATTTTCTGCATATTCGCTATTCTCTAAAGCATCTAAAACACGACCTAGTTGGTGATCTACAAAACTAACACAGGCCAAATAAGCTTGTACAATTTTTTTCCAATTTTTGGTTTCTTTTGCCCATTGTGTAGTTGGCATCATTGGTAAATCGTTAATCTGCAAACCAACATTTGGAATATCATTTAAATCATCTGCTTTATAAGGTGGAGTTTGAATGTCTTCTAAAGGATACAAATCGAACCATTTCTGTGGCACATATAAAGGAACGTGCACACGCAAAAAACCAACGCCTAAAAAGAATGGTTTCTCATAATCTCTTTGTAAACGTTCTATAGCCCAATTTGCAGAAGCATAATCTGGCATTAAGCTATCATTTTCTGGAAAAGCTCCCCAATCCGTACTCGTTCTGCCATGAACACCTTTGATACCTTTTCCGTAGCCATCCCAAACAAAACGTTTTTTAGGCAACGGTCCAAATCCTCTAACACGTCCTCCAGATTCGTGAAATACACTATCGGGAGCGTGATTATGAAACAACTTGCCAATCCCCATAGTATGGTATCCATTCTCACCGAAATATTCTGGTAAAAAGGTAATATCTTTCGTTGCTGGGTTTCCATTTCTTCTTACATCATTATCATGCGCCATACCGTAGATACCGGTATTTGATGGTCTTAACCCAGTCATAATAGATGCTCTTGATGGCCCACACAATGGCGCTTGTACATGTGCATTGGTAAAAGTTACGCCCATTTTAGCTAATCTATCAAAATTTGGCGTTTTTATGTTTGAAAAATTATCTATTGGGCCAATCATATTGTTTAAATCATCTACGGCTATAAACAATACGTTGGGTTTGGTATTGTCTACTTTGCTTACTTGCCCTTGTGTTGATTTATTTTTACAAGAGCTAATTAACAAACTAAAAACAGCTATTATATAAACGATTCTTCTCATGGTTGTGTTTTTTATTTGTTGATGTTTTTATAAAACGATTGTAAGGTATAAAATGCTTTTTTCTTATTCCCTGTTTCTGAAATTAAGCCTTTTCTGTTCCATCCATCTTGGTAAGGAATTAACATTCTTCTTGGAGATCTAAAATCGACTAAAGTCCAAGGCGTGATGCCACTTATCCCAGGGATTTTAGCTAAAGTTGGTAAGGTTTCTTCGTATAACAATTCTTGAAATTCTTCACTCCAACGTGTCATTTTATCAGCATTGTAGCCTTGCAATGCTCCTGCTCCAAATTCTGAAATGATTACTGGTTTGTCAATATCAATTTCCCATCGAATATTTTTGATGTTATCAATTTTACCACCATACCAACCATAGTATTGGTTAAAGCTTAATACATCTACTACTTTTGCAAATTCGTCTTCAACAATCATGATGTTTTTGTCCTCTTTTTTACCATGATCTTCTAAGGCTGCACTAATCAAACGAGTGTCGTCTAATTTTCTTGCAGTAGTTGCTAAGTTTGTTAAGAATGTTAAACGTTCTTGAGAAGTTGGTGTTTCGTTTGCCATAGACCAAATAATCGAACAAGCCCTATTTTTATCACGACTTATCAATTCTTTCAACTGTGTTTCTGCTTTTTTGTACGTTTCAGGGTTTGTCCATTGTATAGTCCAATACACAGGTATTTCTTCCCAAACTAAGATCCCCATTTGCTCTGCAACACGAATCATGTTTTCGTTGTGAGGATAGTGTGCCAAACGCACATAATTACAGCCCAATTCTTTTGCCCAGCCTAACAACACTTTTGCATCTTCTATAGACCAAGCTCTACCACCTCGCATTACATTTTCTTCGTGAATGGAAATTCCTTTTAAAAATATTTTTTCACCATTTAATAAAATTTCTTTGCCTTTTGTTTCAATTGTTCTAAAGCCAATTTTATCATTTACTTCATCTTTTGCAATAGCAATGTTTACTTCATATAATTTTGGATTGGTGTCACTCCAATATTTTACGCGTTTTACAGGAAACTTCACTTGAACAAATCCGTTTGCATCTGTTGTAAAGGTTTTGTTTACTTTCAATTCTGGAATGGTAAGGTTTACTTTTTGAGCTCCTTTATTTTCCCCATTCAATTGAATGTATCCTGAAACTTCTTTGTTGTTGTTTTTTGTTAATTGAATTTTATAATCTTCAATAAATGTTTGATCTAATTCGTAAACAGTTACATCTCTGGTAATACCTCCATAATTCCACCAATCTGTACTTAATGTTGGTACCTCGTCTGCAGCACGTTTGTTATCTACCTTTATAATTAAAAAGTTATCTTTTTCCTTTAAAAGATGAGTCATTTCAAAATTGAAAGGCGTAAATCCACCTACATGCACTCCCAGTTTTTTACCATTTAAATACACATCTGCTCTGTAATTCACTGCCCCAAAATGTACATAGTAACGTTTGGATGCATCGTAATTTTCTACATTAAACGATTTTTTATACCAAACTGTACCTTCATAATAAAACAGTTTTTCTTTTTGTGAGTTCCAATCTCCAGGCACAACCATAGTGGGTGCAGCATCAAAATCGTACTCTACTCTATCTGTTTTGTTTTTAGGTTTTTTGTTTAGAAAATAAGCACTTGAACCAGGATTTTCTGTACCATCATGTGGTTCCATTCTGTAATTATAATATCCAGTTTCGTAAACATCTACAATGTAGTGCCATCTACCATTTAAACTCTGACCTTTTCTTAAATAACTATTTTGTAATAATGGTTCATTTGCAAATGTTAGTATGGAAATGAATAGTAGACTTAGATTGATAATTTGTTTCATAATGAAGTGATACTTATTTTCTCTTATTTATATAATTTCAATGGTTAAAGTTACTTGTTTCTTTTTTAAAGAAGCAATTATTGGTACTGCTTCTACGCCAGGTACCATATTAAACAACCTTTCTTTTGGTGTTTCTTTTATTTTTAAAGTTGTAGTTGATGAAATTTTAACAGTCCCCTCTGGTTTTTTGATAGTGATTTCATATTCTGAAACTTGGGTTACTTTTTCTCCTGTTGGAGATACGATAGGCAAAACAAAAACAGTTGGTGTTTTTATAGCCTCATTTGTAGTTGCAATAATTTCTAACTTTTCAGTAGTGGCCTTATAATTTAAATTGAAATTTGAAGCCGTTTCAGTTACTTCTTCAAACTCTTCATTTTTAAGCTGCACTTTAGCATGATACTCCAAACGATCTGTTTTATCTTTTGATGTAAAAGTGGCTTCTAAATCAAATAAATTTGTATGCCAAACATCATCCTTAACTGTCTCTATTCTTGGAGTTAGCGCAAAATCTTCTCCAGGTTGTTCCTGTTGGTTATGCGCCTCTAACAACTTATACTTTGCCAAACTTGTGGTGCAAAGTAAGCCCACTTTCATGTGATATAATGTACATAATGATGCACCTGTTGCTTGTCTTACATCATTTCTAGTACTGTAAATGGAATCGTAAGCAGATATCGTTCCTCTCCAATCACCTTTCCCAAATAAAGAAACATCTAATTCTTTAAAATAGGTTTCTCCATTAGCTACTGCTCTTGGAAGTGGTGCAGTCTTATTGATTTTAGGAAGATGCTCCCAATGATCTAAAATGGTTGCTAAAGGTTTAGCGTGGGCAAAGGTATGATGTACACTAGCCTCAATGCCATGAGAAACATAATGTAACCCACCATAAAGCAAACCCTCTTTGGTACATTGTTGCAACAATTCTGTATTTTTAAATGTTGCAGTTCCTAATGCAGGATTATGACCAGCCATAAAAGAAAAAGCAGGTTGCATACCATCACTTGTTCTACTACCCCAATAGGTCCATTTAAACATTCGGTTTCCAAAACTATTATCTATTCCACCATCAGGTAGTATAAATTGTAAATGAGCATCTAAAGACTTTTTTAGAATTTGTAAAAGTTCATCATCTTTAGCTTCTATGGCATACATTACCAAATTATTTAGAGATTCTTCTATATTGTACCCTAAATCTATACCCGGAAGTCCTTTTGGACTGAGCGCTTTTTTGTTCTTATTTTGAATTTCACCAAAAAGCAAAGCATTGGGTTCAGAAAAATGACTTTTAATCTGATTTGCCATTTCCTTACTTCTTTCTAGATACTTGTTATTGTTAAGCATGGTACCAACTAAATGTAAGGCATAAATTGTGGTAGCACTGTAATTAATATTAGAATTCCCTACAACATAAAACCTATTATACACAAACTCCATAGCCTGTTCCAAACGCTTATACCAACGTTTTTTTCTAGTCTCATCAATTAAATCGCCATGAAATTTTAAAGTGTCTGCCAGTGCAATAGCTGCAAAAACAGTTGTTCCATCCCAAGATTTTGGATCTACATCATTTGTCCAAGCGCCATTCGGTTTGGTTACATTTTTACCCCATTCAAAAACAGCAATACCAGCATCTATATATTTTTGTTCGCCAGTAATTTTTGCCATACAAAAAAATGGATACACAGCATCAATAACACGACCATGCATCCATCCTGTTGGACATTTAAACTGTCCATGTATTGTTGGATCTGATGGATTTATGATTTGAATTTCAATCATCCCATCACACCATTCTTTTAATAAATTAAAAACTAGTTTTTTATATTCTGAAGAGTGTTCTGCGATTGGAGCAGTTTTACAGCTACTTAAAAGACCTGAAGCTGATAAAGATATTCCTAAACCTGTTAGGGTAGACAATTGAATAAAGTCTCTTCTTTTCATATTCTAAAATATTAAAACTAGTTTTTGATATACCTATGTAATGCTTGTTCTATTTTGATCTAAAAGCGGCTATCTTTTCTTGTAACTCCTTTACAATTTCTGGATTTTCTGCAGCTACATTATTCTTTTCAAACGGATCTTCATCAATATTAAATAACTGTACTACCTCTTTTTTCTTTCTTACAGGATCTGGAACGATAATTTTATATGGAGGAAAAATTGCCATATTATAAAACATACTATTTTCTATAGTATCAAAATCATGTGCATATACCTCTCCAAAAATTCCTTTACGAGCTTCTATTGCTTTTTTGTCTAAAACACTTACTCCTGATAAATTTGCTGGTTTTTCAATTCCTAAAATATCTAATACAGTAGGTACCATATCTATACTACTTGTTATGGTTGTTTTGTTCATTTCTGGTTTTATCTTACCTGCCCATTTATACATGATTGGTGTACGGATTCCCATATCGTAAGGTGCACGTTTAGAGTCTGACAAGTAACCACTTTTCTTAGGGTTTTGTCTCCAACCATTATCACAAACATACACAAAAAGAGTATTTTCAGTTAAGCCTTTATCATCAATTAAATCGAATAGTTGTCCACAAGTTTCATCAAACCACTCTATCATTGCCCAATATTTCGCCAAATGCTCAGAATCTGTTTTCTTTTTATACTTTTCGAACAAACGCGCTGGTGGATTATGTGGTCTATGGGGTAAAAAAGGAGCGTACCATAAAAAGAAAGGTTTCTTTTCTTTTAGTGCTAAATCTACATAACTATTAATAGTATCTAAACCGTCTCTTCCAATTTTTAATCCATAATCTCCATGTCTGCCGCCTCTTTTAGGATCTCCATGCGTCATGCCATCATCAAAACCACCTACTTTATGGTTACCATGCCACCATTTTCCAGTTTGAAATGATAGATAGCCTTTTTCTTTTAACATATCTGGCAGAGTAGTTTGCTTTTCAAAAGCAGCTATAACTGGTTTATAGGCTTCTGCTCTATTTGCCATACTTGTTTTACGATCTCCTCTTATTTTTTCGTAAACCTTATCATTCCCTAAAATTCCATGATCTTTTGGATACAAACCTGTAATGATTGTAGCTAGAGAAGGCGAACATAAAGGTGTTGGCACATAGCTTCTTGTAAACGTTAAACTCTCTTTTACAAATTGATCTATTCTTGGTGTTTCAATGTTTTCATCACCCATAAAACTGTAATCTGTCCAAGATTGGTCATCAGATAAGATGAAAACGATATTTGGTTGATTTTCAGCTTTTACTAAACCTGTTTCTGTTTCTTTTTTAGTTCCTTTTCCGCAGGAAATTAAAATGCTTAATGCAATTAATACTAAATATTTATTTTTCATTTTTAAATGTTTTATTAGTTTAATTATTATTTAATTATTAATTTTTGTGAGTACTGTTTCCCTTTATCATCGCTAATCACTATAAAATATAATCCACTTGACATTTTGTAATCTTTGGCATTGATGGTCAACTTGTTTTGAACGGTGTTATTTGAATACACTTTTACACCTAATGTGTTATAAATGGTTAAGTTTCTCCAAAAAGCATTGCCTGATTGTATTGTAAATGAATTCTTTGTAGGGTTTGGATAAGCTTTAATATCCGATAGAAAATCTATTTTTGAGAACATAGATCCTTGACATTCTATTTTTGTCTTTACTTCTATTTCATCTCCTTGAGTTACATCTATTAAAAACTGATTTGCATTGGTCTCTAAAACCAATTTTCCATTTTTAAATACTTTGTATGGTGCCATTCCTTTATCTACTGTAATAGCTACTTTACCATTATTTATGTTAACTTTACCAGAAAGTTTAATAGCCTCTTCAATAATTACTTGATAACATTGTTTATAATCTGAATCCTTAATAGTAATACAAAAATCATAGGTTCCTGGAGCTAAATCTTCAATTGTAATTTCATCAGTAAAATTGAAATCTACACCGTTAATTGTAACTTGATAATTAAACTTTTCTAAGGCGTTGATGGTTATTTTACCATTATTCTTTTCTTGACAAGTTTCACCAACTGTCTCAATGGTAAAGTTATTATTTGCTATATCAGAAAAATATTCAAAGTCTAATGTGTACTCTTTATATGCTTTTCCATCTGCATCTCCTACTATCGTTTCATTAAGAAATTGTAAAGAACTTCCCTTTCCTAGATACAAAGAAACATTAGTTTTTCCATCCTTTAATTCTGTACGCACAATTCCAAATTCACCTGTAAAATCTATATCAAGATGAGAAACAGAGGTATTGGAATCGTTAGAAAATATATAATCTATTATTTTAGAACCATTCACTTCTGAAACCACTTTTGCTCCAGCAATAACATCACCATTCATAATATGTGAAACCGATTTAACACTAGTATTCGTAGATTTTGAAGGTTCAAAAATATACACATAAGGTTTATCCCAAGCTTCTCCTTGTTGTCTTACAGCAACAATTTGTGTTTTCTTATTTACATATCCGTTTAATGCTTCTCGAGTTGCAGGACCTAATGCCTTTGTATATTCTCGAGTAACTCCAGCAGGTGCAAACATATTCATATAAGAATTGGTTGCATCTAAATCGAAACGAATGTACAAAGCATCACTGGTTGGTTCTGTTACTTTGGTATTTTCAAAAAAGCGCCAACCAGGAGATTCTACTGGATCTCCAATATCATTTTGATAACGGTTTGTTGTTGAAACAGGAAGGGTTGAACCATCTATGGTTTTAATTGTTGTAGCATCGCCTATATTATGATAAATATAGTCATGAAAATTATTTGTATTTAATGACTTTGAACGAAACATATCAAAATAATAAGCCGTTGTTGGACTGGTTCTAATCGCGCTTAACGTCCGTTGTTGGTCGCTATTATTTATGTTATCATCTAAAAACTGAGTTGCGAAACTAAAATTTGGACTTAATGGATCTTCAAGATGTGCTGGTTCTGAAGAAATATTGACAGTAGTATTTTGCCATACATAAGAATTGCTTGCCCAAGACCCTTGCTGTCTTCCTTTAGAAGTACCATTCACAATTACAGTGTTGTTCCCAGCATAAAGCCTAAAATAATTGGTGTGCATTGGTATTTTACGTTCTGCAACGGTTTTAGGCATACCTCCATTAGGCGCCATAATATCACCTAATCCATACAACTCCATTGTTATACCTGTTGCATGTGAATGGACATAATGTGCGCCACCAATAATACCACACAAACCGTATAACTCGTTATTATTTTCTGTATAGTTTCGTTGAAGTGCTACACCAGCATGTTTTACGATAACAGTAGGTTTATAATCAAATTCCTGAGTTGAATTCAATGGAAATTCTTCTCCCCAAAATAAACCAAGATGATCTAGACCACCAAAGGCTGATGTACCAAAAGCTTGATTTCGTCCACCTTCGGCATTGTAATATTGTGCTAATGCTGTTTCTGCTTTATCTTGTAAATCCGTTAATCCTTTTCTTTTAGCAATACTTAATACATATCTATATAAAGATTTAGAACCATCGTTATAACGTTTTGAGTCGCCATAACGAACATAAGATCTATTTGGATGACGAAGGTTTTCAAACAAAAACACACCATCTAAAACATTTCTGTATTTCGTAATAACGTCTAATTCCGGCTTAATTCGATCTACCATATTTAACACCAATTGAATTCGAGACATAAAGCTATAGCTTGTAGACTCAGGCCAAATACCTTGCTCTCCAAAGATTGGCATTACAGTTTTGGTGAAAGAATTTTGTCTTCTTGTACCTGTATTCCAAAACACATTAAATAAACGCTCTCGTTCTGTATCATCATCAATACATAAAATTGCTGCTAAAGCTCCAGGAGCTGTAAGAATTGGGTGATTGGAAACCAATTTACCATATTTAGTATCTCTCCCTCCAGATTCTAACAATGCATTTCCTACAACGTTTTTCATCGCTTTTTGAGCTGTTTCATTATTGTAAGGTATACGTTTTCCTGCAGTTTTATCGTAAACTTGCCTACCTTGTGTATTCAAAAAATTATAAATAAAATCATAGGCATATGCCAAATGAGGATACGTACTTCTAGGATCGTAAAAGTAGTTACCACAAATTGCTGTAGTTTCTGGAGTTCTAGGTGCTAATTCTTGAAAATAATGCCAAATTATATCAGCTGCATATTGAGCATAATCTTCATCTTCTGTTAAATAATAAAGCATCCCTGCATTTGCTGCTGAACTCAATACTTTAAAATGGGCTGAATTTGCACTACTAGTTTGAGATTCACTTAAATTATCATCATTTGCCAAAGCAATAATTGCATTTATGGTTTGTGCTGGATTTGATTTATGAGCAGCAACCTTAGCATCTACATTTTTCTTTAGTTCATTCTGTGCAAATTGAGCCCAACCATATTTACTTATTTTATCTAGTAGCTCTGTACGTTCATCAGTAGTTATGTGAATGATAGGGTGTTGTAAAGATTGTGCTGACAAGAACAAAACTTTGAACAAAACTATTCCTACAAGTATTTTTTTCATTTTTTTTATTTTTTTTATTTTTTAATTTTACCAAAGTTCTTCTTAACTCTTTTAATTGGTCCATTATCTCCTAACAAATACATTTTTCTAAAATCTGAACCTTTTTCTTTTTCTCCTACAATGATTCTAGCATCAGGGTGAGGGTTATCAATCAAAGCAGATATCACAAAGCCAGAGTTTTCTATTTGTAAAAAAACCTTGTTCTTTTTAAAAGTATCACCACAATCAAAACTATCCCACCTAGCAATTTCTCCAACATCATTATTGGTTTCACTCTCTAAATAAATACTAACTTCTTTTGCTGATGTTACTTCTATATCTCCATTTCCTCTTGGAAGGTTAGTATTCTTACTTTGTAACCACTCTTTTCCATTCCACCTAAAATGTTGCATGCGCTTTGGTCCGCTTCTTTTTGCTCCAATATCTGGACCAACTAAGACACCTACATGTGGATTTCCATTTGGATCTACATCAGTGATTGCTTGAAAAGTCCAATCATCAGGTATTTTTTTAACCAGAGTTTTTTCATCTGCCATTTCTTTGGTTAAAGGTATTTCTAAAAGTTCATTTTTAACATTTTTCCATTCGCCTGTCTTGGTGTCAAAAAGCATATAATACAAATTGTGACGTTCTGGAATGTGCCCACGTGTATCTTGAGGGTTATTTTTGTCTCTACAAATATGGTAATCGAATGCAACAATAATATCACCTCCATTACCTCTACTCACCCAAGGATACCATGAATCTTCGGCTTCTATATCTGTTCTGCGTTTGTGTTTTAAAAAGGAAACCGGTTCTCCAAATGTTTTTCCATTATCAGTTGACTTTTGATACACCCAATCACTTCTATGAGCTCCATGGCGATAAAAAAAGTAGATGTCTCCATTGTCCATTTTTACAAACTGGCTATAGGTCCCAAACAATGAAACATTATCCAAGGTTTCCCAACTAGAAATATCTAAAGGTTTTTTAGAAACTGCATGTAAATTTTTACCATAACCATGGTTTCCTAAGGGATTTTCTCCATGTTTACGCATACCTCCATGACCTCCAAAAGTAATATGAATATAGCCTTCATTGTCAATAAGTAATGCAGGTTTACCATGATTATCTATTTTCTTTTTACGATTCGGGTCTTTACCCATTTCACTAATACCGGCTTTAAAAGGACCTTTCCATTCTTTGGTTTTATGATTGTACGATACTACATAAGGATCTTCTAAAGGACCTTGATACGCCACATACGTAATTCCTTTGTGATACACTCCTGAAGGGTGTTGCACAATAGCCACTGTATTCCCAAAACCATTATCAGCAAAATAATCTACCATTATGTCTTTATTCTTCTCTTCTGAAGTTACTTTTTTACTGCCATTACATCCCACTAGGAAAAAGCAAAAACAGATACTGAGAATTATTATTTTTTTTATCATTATTTTATGGGTATTATTTTTGAAACTCTTAATTTAACTGGACCAAGAAGACCTGAGGTAAGTAATTCATCGTTTTTTCTCCAATGTCTCCAAGATGAAAATGTGGTTCGTTTTGATGGTCGTTTTGTGTTATTTAACAACCAATCTGGTAGTTTTTTTAGTTTATCTCCTCTTCGTTCATAATCTAAAGGCAAACCTTCATCACCAATTAGTTTGTTTGGCCATAAATTGGTTACTTTAATTTTTATAGTGTTTGTTCCTTTTTTTACAAAGCCATCAATAGTAACTCTAAAAGGTGCTTTCCATAAAGTACTTACCTTTTTTTCGTTGATAAATACTTCTGCAATTACAGCTACGCTTCCTAGATCGAGTTCTAAACTTTTATCTGATTGCAATAAATCATCAGAAATCGTAAATTCTTTTTTGTAAGATGCAGTTCCAGAAAAGTGCTGAATATTTTCGTCTTTATGATTTGACCACGATATTAGTTCCTTAAATTTTACGTTTTCTGGAACACCTGAGTTTGATGGAAAATCAACCTGCCAAGAATTTGACAAATCAATGGGTTCTGGTATTGCACTTACTGCTGCAGTTTTTGTTTTTCCTGATGCATTGGTATAAGTAATTTTACCTGTATTTAGTGTTATCCAATTTATAGCATCTTCACTATACATTAACTCAGGTTTTGATGTGTCTTTTGATAGTTTTAGAATTTGTCCTTTAGGAATAAACATAGTGCGTTCTTCACCATCAGTTTTGTAAGTAATTTTTAAGGTGGTTTTATTACCTTCTGGAATTTGATTATCTATCAATGTATCAGAAATCAGAATATCAAAAGTATTGTTTGCAACTAGTTCTTTAATTTTATTTGTAACCTCATAGGTTTTATAATTTTGAGGAATACCCTTGGTTTCCGCTTTAAACTTCCCGAATACAGCTTTTAACACTTTTAAAGTTTTACCTTCTGCATCAATTTCTATATGCTCGCGTTCCTCTGCATAAATTTGATGAATAGATTCTCCTATTTGGTATTCCATTCTAAACTCTTTTTTATAGCCCATTGCAGGATCGCAATCGCAAAACGCTCGAGACATTTTAAAGTCTAATTTGCCATCTTTTATGGCATCATTTACTTTATCTGTAATATCTATTAAACCTTCTTGAAGAAACGTACCATATTCAGCTTTTATGATTTCTAAATTCGAAAGAGCCTCCGATTTTGGTTGTTCTAATTCCATTTTAACGGATGTTAAATGGTTTGCTTTTATAGGCTTTTTAAATACTATAAAAACCGATTCTTCCACACCTAAAGATAACGGAACTGTAGTTGTGCCATCTTTGTTCTCTTTAAAAACCACCAAATCTTTCATAGTGCCTTTTTCCGAATTCCAAAGTTCTGGTTGTTTTCCTGAAACTCGAAAACGCGCTACAATATCTCTTGCCTCTTTTCTAGCATTGGCGATAAAATAAATATCAGCATTAGCTGTTTTTCTGTGGATGAAACTTAGATCTGAGTTATCGCTAGTTTCTAATTTAAAATCTGGTATTTGATTGCTTAACACAGCTTCAATTGAATTCTCCTTTACCAAATCTTTTCCCCATAATTCATCAACATAATTTTCAACAACTTTATCATTATTTGGATAACCAGTTAAACTTGGCGATTGTGTTGGTTTTTTACCAATAACTATTGCTCCACCTTCAGCCAATTCCTTTACTTTTTGTAAGGTTTCTGGTTTTATAAAACTAGATTCTGGCAATACCAAAATTTTATAAGCATTTCCAACTGAAGAGTAAATTATTCCATCTTTAACAGTTAAGTCTTTCAATTTATTGGCGCCAATCAAATCATAATCAAAACCCATTTTTTTAATTTCTGGTTTTAGAAAAGCCGTATTTGGTGATGATTCTCCAGTAAACACTAAAACATCGGCTACATTTTTTCCTTGTTGTAATAAAAATTGAGATCGTGCTATATAATCTAAAAATCCTTTTCCTTGATTCCACCAAGTATTATTTCTATTAAAATCAAATCCGTGATAACTTAATGCCAAACCAGGTGCAACATCCCAAGGTTGATGTACATAAGAATGAAAAATAAAACGTGTAATGCCTTGTGCCCAAGCTTGATCTCCAATTGATTTTATGTCTGCTGGGTGTTTGTCCCAACCACCAATTCCTGTAAATGCTTCTGCACCAACAATAGCACTTCCATTTAAATGTGCAATTGAAGAAACAAATTTTGCCGAATCAAAAAACGGATATCCTCCACTCCAAAATTCACACATTACAATATCTCCTGTTGCACCTACTTGCATATTATCAAAAGGTCCCCAATAAGGTTCAACAGAGAATTTCATTCCGTTTTTATGGCATAATTCTGCAAAATGTGCGTAGTAATTTTCAGCAATTAAATCGCCAATAGTTCTTCTAAAGTCCCACAGAAAACGTTCGGATACTTCACCACTTTCTATATAATAGCCTGCTAAAGTTGGTAAAAAGGATTTTAAATCGTAACCTCTTAAGTTTTCAAATTGTGTTTCAAAACCAGTTGTCCAATTGGTGGTTTCTACCTCATAACTATCAATTAAACATTTGTTAACGGTGGTTCCTATTAAATCTCCCAGTTTATCAATGATAGGTTGTACGCCACCTGCCCAATAGGCATCTACTGCTGTTTTACTCATTTTATCCACTTCCAAACCTTTGGCTTCTGGTGGTGCAGGACGATTTGTAGTTCCAATGGGTGTGTGTCCAAATCTTAAAATAACGAATTCTCCAACTGGAGCTTTCCATTCTAAGATTCCTTGTTCAGATACTTTAGAAGTTACATCGATAACAGTTTCTTTTGAAATAATTGATTCTTGTGGAATCGTTTTGGTATCTGGTAATAGATGATTACGTATACGCTCAGATAATATTTTATAATCTAATCCGTCTATCTTTTTCGTTGCTTTAGGTTTTGGAAAAGCCAAAACTGCAATGTCTTTATAATACTCAAACTTCGTTTTTGGTTTTGGTAGTTGTGTTTTAATTTGTTTTCCGCCTTCAATTGTAAGCTCACTAAAAACGACTGTTTGCATCGCATTTTCTTCGGTAACCCAAGGACCACCAGAAGACGACCAACCTGCGCTGTTGTGAAATGCCAATTCTAAATCCAAACGTTTGGCTTCTTCTGCAGAAAACTTGAATAACTCTAGCCATTCTTCACTTAAATATTTCACAGGTCCTTTTGGAAACCCTAGATGCACATTAAACAACTGTGCTTCTTGGATACCAACTGCTTTCATTGCTTCCAAATCTTTTGTGATTCCTGATTTAGAAACGTTACCACTAATCCAATGCCACCAAGTTCTTGCTTTGGCTTCGTTTGGTGGGTTTTTAAATCCGTCTTCTAAGGTTAGAGCTTGCGCCATTTTTTCTGAAGATGGACTACATCCAAAACCTAAAAATAGTAGAACTAAAATGGCTAAATTCTTCATTGTATATTATTGTCTTTTTATAATTTTTGAAGTCGATATTGTAACAGGTCCTAACAATCCTGAAGGTAATAATTCGTCCGTTGCTTTTTGGAATGAATAGGCACTAAAGGTTTTGCGTGGTCCTTCTGGAAGTGGTTGATTATTTATGTACCAATCTGGCATTTTTTTGTATTTGCCTCTATAATCTTCAGAGCCAAAACCTTTTTTACTTCTTCTTACATCATATTCCGTTTGGTTGGGTAATTTTTCATCGCCAATTAAACGATTCGTCCATTGATTGGTTACTTGAATTTCTAACGCGTTTTCTCCTTCTACTAAAGCATTTGTCACATTAAACGTATGCGGCGCTATCCAGCTTACATCAACATCTTTTCCGTTTAAAAGTACTTTTGCAATCACATTAACTTTGCCTAAATCAATTTTAAATTGTCTATCGGGTTGCAACATTCCTTTTTCTATATTGAATGTTGTTGTATAAATTGCGGTTCCTGAATAGTGTTTTATTTCTTCTACTTTACTTATCGTCCAATCAAACAATTTATCTGTTTTTATTGAGGCTTCATAAAAGTCTTCTGCTCTAAAATTGATTTCCCAATTGCCTATTATTTCAATTTCACTTGGAAAATCACTTACATTCATAGTCCAATTTTCAGAATCGTTTACAAGTGCTGTATAGTTTCCGTTTGCATAAACTTCAGCTTGTAATTTATTATTTTCATCTAGACTAAATGTTGGTTTAGCCACATTGTTAACTGGTGTAAAAGTAACTTTAGGTTGAGTTGTTTCAGATTCTTTAAAAAGCACAAAAACCGATTCTTGCGGATGCATTGGAATAGAAATATCGGTTCGTCCGTTTTTGGTGGTATACTCCACTAATTTGGTAATCTCTCCAGTTTCTGCATTCCATAATTCTGGTACTTTTCCTTCCACTAAAAAGCTACATTTTAGGGTTTCGGATTTATCTAAATTATGATTATACACAAAATAAATATCTTCATTTTCAGTACGTCTGTGGTAGAAGTTAAAGTCTGGTTGTCCTTCTACAATTAAATCTTTTTGAATTGAATTTTCCTCTAAAATTTGTCCCCATTCGCCTGTACTGTATGTTTTTTTACTCGACCAAATATCGTTGACTAATTTATCAAATTCAGCTTGCATGGCTTCAGTTACTTTATAACCACCAAGTTTCTTTGGTTTCTTTCCAACAATTAAAGCGCCTTGTTGCGAGAGTTTATGAATTCCTCTTAAGGTTTCTATATTGATAATATCATTTCTCTGCAAAGACAAGGCACTATAGGTAATGCCATTAGGTAATTTTAATTTTCCGTTTTCTACCGTTAGTCGATTTACAATTACATCGGCATTTACACAATCGTATTTATAAGCTGCAGGAAGTTTAGGACGTATTTGATTAGAGTGAATAACATGACTTGGTGCTCTATCGCCCACAAAAACCAACACATCTAACACAGGATTTCCTTGACGTAACATATATGAACCTCTTGCCAAATAATTGAACCATTCTGGACCTGCATTGTCCCACCAAGTTTGTGTACGATCTATATGAGATCCTACAAAACTCATACTCATTCCTGGTTTTACGTGCGTATTGGATTGATGCGCAAAACGATGAAACATATATTCATTAATTCCATTAGTCCATTCGTAATCTCCTTTTTGTTTGGCTAAAGCCGGATGAAATCCCCAGTTTAATTTGGTACTTGTAAAAGCTTCTGCAGAAATTACATTTTTACCATAAATATGACCAGAGGAAACTGGTGCGCGTTTGTGTTTATTTCCTCTACCTAACCAAAACTCTCCCATAGGAATATCAGCTTTTCTACCAGCATCTAAACTATTAAATGGCCCCACAAATCCGTAAGGTTCGATGTAGGATATCAAACCATCTTGATGGCATAATTCTGTAAAATAATCGAAATAATTGATAACCATTAAATCACTTACCAATTGTTTCATATCCCAAAAAACGGCTTCAACAGTTTCATTATTTTCTATGCTTTTACCAGCATACATCAATAAAAACGGAGTGAAATCGTAACCAAAACGTTCTTTGAATAGCTTTTCCATCTTGTCTGTCCAGTTTTGCGGGCCAACTTCGTAACTATCTATTTCTACATATTGCAAGGCATTTGGAGCATCAATTTTTGCTTGCTCTACCAGTTTGCCAACAAAAGCATCGTAATGTACTTTTAATGCCTTTTTACTAAATTTATCGACTTCTAATCCTTTCCCTTCAACTGATGAGGGTTCGTTTGTTGCGCCTGATGCTGTAAATCCAAAACGCATGATTGTCCAATTTCCTTCTGGTAATGTTGTTTTTAACATTCCATTAGCATCCATTTTATCACTTAAAATAAGAATGTCTTCTTTTTTAATAAATGCTTCTGATGCAGTATTTCTAATAGGACGTCTATTTTTTCTATACGACGTGTATTCCATAATATTTCCTAAAACAGGACTTGCAGAAAGTTGCATTTCATAGAAACCAGCATCCATTTCAGTTTCTATCCTAAAATAACGTGCTGTAACAGGTTTAAAACTTTCATAGAAATAACACTCGTCTTTACCAATACGTTCTTCTCTAGGTTTGTGAGCAACTGTAAAATGAACGCCATCGTCTGATTTTAATAAAGTTAATCGTCCTTTTCGTTTATTAATAAAAACGTTTATAGATTGAATCTTGTGTGGTTTTCCATAATCATATTGCACCCAACCCTTTGCCTTTAAATCCGCATGTGTGTTGGTTTGTTTGTCAGTTGCTAAAGCTACATTAAAGGCTTTATCTGAAGATGTGATTATAGGTTTTGCACTGTCATCAATTAACTCGGTTGCTAAAGTTGGATATGCCACCACAGCAATGTCTTTATAATAATTATGTCTTGCTGGAGGTTGTGGTAGTTGAATATTTACTTCCTTTCCACCTTCTGCAATGACTTGACTATTTACTACAACTTTCATCGCATTTTCTGGGGTTACCCAAGGCCCTCCACTAGAGGTCCAACCATCACAATTATGCACCCCAAAACTCAAACCTAATTTTTCACATTCTTTGGCTGCATGGGTTAAAATATCGCGATGTTCTTGCGAGTTGTATTTTACATCACCTTCTGGCAAACCCATTGATACGTTAAACACTAAAACACCACCAATTCCAGCTTCTTTTATAGCTTTTAAATCTTTGGTAAATCCTTCTTTTGAAGCGTTTCCGCTGTTAATATGATACCAAGTTCTTGGTTTGGTTTCTTGTGGTGGATTTATAAAACCTTCTTCTAGACTGACTTTATTTTCTGGACCATTAGAAATCTTGGAATTCTGACAGGATATTAAAATCGTAAGGGTAAAAATTAGTGAGAGTATTACTTTCTTCATTTTTATTGAATGATTAATTGTTGTTGTTTTTCTGATTTAATTGCTCAAGTACGTCATCAAAAGAGGTATCCTTTAAGTTTTTACTGATGTATTTTAAATCAGTAATTAATTTTTCTTCAGAAGACCTTCTACTCTTTATTTGTTTGTATGGCCATTTTTTTTCTTTTAGTAGATATGGCACTAAAAATTGATACCCCTTTTTTATACTGCTACCATCGTTAGAAATGAATTCCCAAAGGTTAACATCTACTTTTTTTCCTAGTCTAACCAATTCTAAAAATCCGTGTAAATTCATTACTGAATAAGAAAACGATTTTGTTCTTGCCAATTCTAGTGGCTGACTTCCATCAGGTTCTATTTGGCTAAAAATTCTAGCTTTTGTTGTGGTTGATAGATAATTTTTGACTTCTTCAATTTGATTTAGGTAGATTAAAATACTTAGCAATTGCACATCGTAATGCGTACCATGGTTATTTTTCCTTATGGCTTCTTCCATACCAAGCTTGCTGTTTTTTAACCAATTGCTGTATTCAGTAAACCAAATGTGCATACACTTTTCTGTTTCTGAATCAAGAAAATTATTCGCTTTTGCGATTTCTAAAAATTGCAATACTGCTGTTAGTCCTCCAAATTCAATAATACCAAAACACCGTCCTTCAGAGTCACCAGGTAAATATTGCCCAAAATTCACATTTGGATTCATTTTGGTTTCATCATTTAAAAACCAAGCTTTAATAAGTACTATATTTTTATTGGCGTATTTCTTTTTATTACTTATAGTATAAGCTTTTTTTAATGTTTTTACAGCTGAAAAGAAGTTGCTTTTTTCGACAAAATCGGTATGATTATTTCTTGTTTCAGGATTTATTTCTCCATCTTTCCTAATGTATGGTAAACCATCTGGTGTATCTGGATTTGGCCACCAATATGGACCAATGCTCATATAATCGTGTTTGTCTTCACTTGGTGGTAATACTTTTTTATTGACTACTGAAAATGGTTTTATAGTTAATAATGAATCGGCTTTATGAAGCAGTTGCTTATCTTCTTTAATATTACTTTGGGAATTCGTACAACTGTATATGCTTATTAGAAGTATAAGAACTGTTAGTTTATAAAATACCGATAGTTTCATCATTAAACTTTTTTTGAGTAGTAATTAAAATTAGTTCTCTGTTTATTTAAGCAGACCTTTCAGGTTTTAAAACCTGAAAGGTCTGATAAAAGAATATTTCTTTTAAAATAACTTAATCTATAAACAACTCATCAATATAAGGACCACTTTTTCCTGTGGTTTCAATTCTTATGCTATTTGCACCTGCTTTTAATCTTAAAATAGCTGGTACAAACTTCCATTCTTTTTCCCAACCACCTGTTGGTTTAAACTCTAACATCCTTACAAATTCGTCATTTAAAAATAATTTCATAGGATGCAATTCTCCTTTATTATTGTGCATATATCTAAAGCGCATGCTGTAATCGCCCTCTTCACCATCATTTTCTTGATAAAATTCTACAGAGCCTTCTCCACCTTTAAAATCTACAAAACCAGACCCTTTAAAACGTCTTGCGTTTCTACTTGCAGTTGCAGTTCCTTTTAAAATACCATCTTCAGCAGAAATATTAATTCCTCTTCCAATCCACATATCTTTAGAGTGTTCATCACCCCAAAATAAGCCTTCATTTTTACCAAAAGTTTCTTTTAGAGTTAACACTACTTTTCCGTTTTGTTTTACTATAGCTTTAACTGTTGTTCCATCTTTAACCGTAAAAGGTTTTGTGTAGTTAATTCCAGAGGTTTTTGGATCTTCTCCATTTATGGTATATGCTATTTCTAAATTAGATGCACCACTATTTCCAAAAAGAGTTACCAGTTCTGCATCAATTGAAATCTCATTAGAAATATACAAGGCTTTGTCTCCTAAAATTGAAGCAGTAACAATTGTACCGTTTTTAGCATTTGGTTTTTCTCTTAAAAACAATCTGTTTTTACCAAAAAACAATTCCCTAAAATCTGATTTTGTTCTACTTGTAGGATCAATAGGATTTCCATTTTCCATAGAAATCTTTTTTAGATCTCCTTGAATGTTATAGTAGATTTTATTTTCTCCATAAGGATACAAATTATCATTTTCATCTAGACTTTCTGAGGTAATGATGTAACTTGTTGTAAAAGAACCTTCAGCCTCTAATTTTTGAATGTTGGTTTTTAATTTTGATGGTTGTTTACTTGTGCTAAATGAAGTTCTTTTCACTTCTTTTCCATCAATGTACGCAATTGCTTCCAATTTTCCTTCTTGGTAAGGCACCATCCACTCACATTGCATTTCGTTCCAAACCTTACCTGGTTTGTCTTTTCCTAACGATTTTCCGTTTAAAAATAATTCAACTTCATCAGCATTAGAATACACCCAAACTGGAATAACAGTTCCTTTTTTCATTCTTGGATGCGACCAGTGTGGCAACATATGAATCATAGGTTCTTTAGTCCATTGACTTTGGTAGAAATAAAATAAATCCTTTTTAAAACCAGCTACATCTAAAGCTCCTCCCATAAATAAGTTGAAAGGTAAACCTCCGTGCACCAAACCAGCTTCTCCATAATAATCGAAACCTGTCCATCTAAAATGACCACTATGCCAAGGATTGTCTCGCATTACTTCCCAATATTTTCTAGCAGAAACTCTTACAGTTGCATTGTCATAGGAAGAATTGAAACTTTGTTTTCTATTTCTCCAGTTTTTAGGATTGATGCCTTCGTAAAAAAAGATTTCTTTTTCTGTTAAATTTGGTAACGGATATGTACCAGGTAATTCATTATCTCTCCACCACGTTTGGGTTCTGTAATATCCACGTGTTTGCCATGTATGTGGCGCTTCTGTAGAAATAAATGGTTTGTCAAAAGTTTTACTTTCTATAAACGATTTGGTTTCAGAACCTCCATTTACACCTTGAATATCCATATCTTCTGGATTTCCTGCTCCAGATGTAAATAATCGTGTTGGGTCTAAACTTTTTCCGAATTTTACCAATTCTGGTCCAATTGGGCTGTGGGTTTCGTTACCCAAACTCCACACAAAAATACTAGGGTGATTTCTATCTCTTGTTATCCATTCTGTGACATCACGTTGCCACCATTCATTAAAAGCTTGTTTTCCATAATCTTGTGGTGCTTTTTTGTGCCAACCGTCAAAAATTTCATCCATTACTAACAAACCAATTTCATCACAAATGTCGTAAAACATGGGTGGAGTAGGGTTATGAGAAGGACGAATGGCATTGATACCCATATCTTTTAAACTCTGTAATTTCCAACGTAACATGGGTTTTGTCCAAGCGCCACCAACAGGGCCACCTTCCCAATGTTCACAAACACCTTTTAACTTTACGTTTTCTCCATTTAACCAAAAGCCTGTATCAGTTTTCCATTCTACAGTTTTGAATCCGAATGTGGTTTCAATTTCATCAATAACTTTTTTTCCTTTTAAAATTTGAGTTACCGCTTTGTATAGAGTAGGGGTTTCTGGGCTCCATAATTGTGGTGTATTTACTTCAAATTGATATGTTGGATTTCTTTTTGATAATTTCTCACATTTACTCGTCAATTCTTTTCCTTCTGGAGAAAATAATTTTACTTCATATTTTAATCCTTTTAATTTTCCATTGATTTCTGCATCAATTGCAACTGTTGCTTTTTTATCAGTAATAGATGGGGTTTTTATAAAAATAGAATTGGGTTTAAAATGAGTAGGGTTTACTTCAATTAATTTTACTTGTGCGTAAATTCCACATGGGTGATACCAACGTGCAGAAGGTTCTAAAGAATTATCAACTCTAACAGCTATTGTGTTTTTTCCTTCTTTTAAATATTTTGAAATATTATATCTAAAACTGATATAGCCATAAGGTCTTTTACCTAAATGATTGCCATTTACCCAAACCTCAGAATTCATATACACCCCATCAAAATTGATGTAGGTAATTTTTGAAAGACTTTCTTTATTTACGTTGAATTGTTTTCTGTACCAGCCAATTCCACCATCGTGATAACCACCACCTTGACCTTGGTCACCACCTTTTCTTACGCCTTTTTCAAAAGACCAATCATGAGGTACATTAAGACTTTTCCATCCTTTAGTATCAAAAGTTTCTTTTGAGAATGAAGGATTATCTTCTAGAATAAAATTCCAATTATTATTGAAGTTGGTTTCTGCACGTTGTGCATTATATTGAATAGTATAAATCAATAAAAAGAGCGACAGGAATGTTTTTTTCATTTTGTGTTTTAATTTTTAGTAATAAAAATCAAACATAATCTTAAAAAATCAAAAAATAATCCTGTGGTGTTATGGCTGAGGAAAACTTTTTTAAATATTGTTACTATTAAATTTATCGGAAAATTCTGAGGGTGTTAATCCGTATTTTTTCTTAAAACATTGACTAAAATATTTTGGTCTTTTAAAGCCTACTTGATAACTTACTTCTGAAATGTTTAGTTCATTAATTTCCAGTAGTTTTGCTGCGTGATTTAAACGTATTTCTTGAATAAATTCATTAGGTGTTGCATTTGCCCAAGCTTTTATCTTTGTAAATAACATTGAACGACTTACGCCTAAATCTTCAGCAAATTGTGCAATATTAAATTCTTGATTTGCAATATTTTCTTTTACTATTTTAAACGCTTTATCTAATAATTTTTGATCTATAGATGTTAAAGAAATATCTAAAGATTCAAAGCTACTATCAGAAATAAATTTGTTTTTTAAATTTTGTTTAGAATCCAAAATATTTTTAATCTTTAATTTGAATTCTTTTAGAACAAAAGGTTTGGTGATATAATCATCAGCTCCACTTTCTAAACCTTCGAACTTATAGATTAATGAAGATCTAGAGGTTAATAATATTACAGGTATATGGCTAGTAGTTATGTTGGTTTTTATTTTTGAACACAATTCGGTACCCACCATTTTTGGCATTACTACATCACTTACAATTAAATCTGGCATATGTTTAATTGCCTTATCTAATGCAACTTGGCCATTTTCAGCAACAAGAATATTGTATTTTTCTTTTAAGATTTCTTTCATAAAAGACCTAAGCACCACATTATCTTCAACAATAAGAATGGTATACTTTTTTTCTTTTAATATTAAATCTTCTACTTGTTTATTTTCACATTCTGGTAAATTTATTTGAGTAACATATTGAGATACATCATCACTTTTCTTAAAATCTTTTATAATTTCTTTTTCTGATAAATGTTTTACACCAAGTTTAAGTGCTACAGAAAATCTTGCTCCATGTGGCTTTAGATTAACAACAGTTATTTCTCCATGATGCAGTTCTACAATATTTTTTGCGATCGATAATCCAATACCTGTACCTTTTAGATGATTTTCATCAGTTTGCTTATGCACAGCAACTTCAAAAAAACGATCAAATATTTTATCTAAAAATTCATCAGCAATACCAACTCCAGAATCTTCAACCTCAATAATTACTTGTTCATTTTCTTGTTTTAATTTTACCAAAATGGTTCCTCCTTTTTCTGTATATCTAAAGGCATTTGATATTAAATTGTAGAAAACACGCTCTAATTTGTAGCGATCATAATACACTAAGATTTCATCTTCTAAGGGTATAAATTGGTAGTTGTAATTACCATCTTTAGCATGTTCTGTAAACGATAAAAAAATCTCTTGTAAAAACTTAACAATATTTCCTTCAGCAGCTTCTAATTGGAATTGATTGCTCTCTAGTTTTCTAAAATCCATTAATCTATTGATTAATCGTAAAAGGTGATTGGTACTACTTTCAATAATTTTTAATTTTTTATGTATTTCACTAGAGCCTTTATAGTTGTTTAAAATATTTTGAAGAGGACCAATAATCAGGGTTAATGGAGTTCTAAATTCGTGAGATATATTTGTAAAAAACTGAAGCTTTACTTGGTTTAATTCTTCGTTTTTTTTGTTAGCTATATATTCTAATTCTAACTTATCTTTTAATCTAGATTTGGATTGTACAAACCAACTAAATCCATAAAAAATAGCAAAAAGCAACAAGAAATATATGGTATAAGCCCACCAAGTTTTCCATGGAGCAGGACCAATTATTATCTTAATTTTGGTTGGGTTATTATTCCAAACATAATCATGATTTGCTGCTTTAACTTGAAACTCATAAGTACCCGCACTTTGAAGCGTAAAAAAAGCTTCTGTTTGTTTGGTAAACGTCCAAGAGTCATCTAACCCTTTTAAACGATATGCATATCTGTTTTCTGTTGGGTTTATAAAATTTGGAAGCGCGTAACTTATTGAAAAATTAGAATTATTATGCGTTAGTTTTATATGATCCGCAAAATTTAAACCATTAGCTAAGATACTATCAGTTCCTTTTATAGTAACAATTTCATTTTTAATTTTTAATTCTGATAATACTACTTTTGGTACTTTATTGACTTTGATAAGCTTTTTAGAATTAAAACTAGTAACCCCATACAAATGACCAAAATAGATTTGGTTGTCAACTTTTAATGCTGAGTTTTGTCTAAAATCGTTGTTTCCTATAATATTATTTTGATTGTATATAAAACTTTTATCTGATTTTGAATTGTATTTGACAATTCCTTTGTCAGTACTTAACCATAAAATTCCATCATCATCTTCTATGATTGAATTGACCATAGAAAACGTGTTTTTTTTGGAAAATCTTACTTTTCTAAAAACATTTCCTACTAACTTATACAACCCTCGAGTGTTAGAACCAGCCCAAACTTCATTATTATTATCTTTATAGATATAGTTTATATTAAAGGTTTTGAAAGGTTTGTTTCTAAAGAAGTTTTTTCTTGAAAGTTTTCCTTGATTATTAAATTTTATTGCTGTTGCGCCTCCAATACCAGCAACCCACAAATTATCATTTTTATCAATATAGATTGTCTTTAAATACGTAATTGTTATGTGACTTTTACTAAAAACACGTAATCTTTTACTACTTAAGTTATACTTAACCAACCCTTTACCAAAAGTAGCTAGATATAAATTATCTTTGGAATCTATTTTTATATCGTAAATGGCAGTGGTAGCGATATAGTTTTTAAGCTCTTCGGAAACAACATCATCACGTTTTTTCTTCGTATTTACATCATATACTATTAGTCCTTTATTTAAGGTTCCAACAAATAATAAATTGGGGTTTTGAAAGTATAAAGAACGAATTGGATGATTGATATTTTTATCTAAACTTTCTACTTTAAACAAAGTAGAAAGTTCTTTTTGTTTATTAAACGTATTAACAACACCACCTTCTGTAGCCACATAAATAGTAGCATCTTTACCTGCTACAATACTATTTGTAATATTGTTAGATAGCTTGTAATTTTTGTGGTGCAAAAAATTTTGATATGATTTATCCCAAGTAAGTACTCCCCCATTTTCTGTTCCTAACCACATCATCCCATTTTTATCTTTATAAATAGTTTTAATAAAATTTTGAATTATACCGTTACTATTTACTTGATTTTCTTTTAAATAAATTGTTTCTTTTGATGGAGTTATAATGTAAAGCCCACTTGTTGTAGCCAGCCAAATATTATTGTCATCATCAATCTCCATATCTCTTACATCTATATTTACAGGAAGATTGATTTCTTTTGGTCTACTAAATTCTTTTGTAGTTGTATTAAAGTACAAGAAACCATTATTTCTAGTAGCAACACCGATAACTCCTGGAGTTATTTCGAGAAGGCTATTAACAACAAAATTATTTTTTTCTGTTGTTAAGCTGTAATCATTAATCGTAAACCTTTTACCTCTTTCAACATTTACAATTCCTTTATTTGTGGCTAACCAAACATTTTTTTTATGATCTAGAATCATGTTGTTTATAGATCTAATACCTTTTTTTGGATCGCGTTGTAAAAACTTTAGAAACCTATTTTTCTTTTTTTCATAGATAGAAACACCGTTTTCTGTTCCGAACCATATATTTCCACCCGGCATTTCTAAACTACACCTCACTAAACTATGACTTAAAGAATATTTAATAGTAGGACGTTTATAGAATCTTTTAAAGGTATTTGTTTTAGGGTCAAACCTATTTAACCCGTTAAAGGTACCTATCCAAATATAGCCTTCTTTATCTGATAAAACATTTATGGTTTCACTACTACTAATACTATTACTCTTACCTGGAGTATTTCTGTAAATAGTAAATTCTTTACCATTGTATTTGTTTAATCCATTGCTTGTTCCAATCCAAATTTGCCCAAATTTATCTTCGGTTATTGAAGAAATAGTATTGTTAGATAATCCGTCTGAAATATTAATATTTCTAAAGTTAAAGTTGCTTATTTGTGCAAACAGAAAATTAGTAGCGAATATGAATAATAATAAAAATAGTTTCTGTTTCATAAAAAAACCCATTTAAAGTTTTGAGCTAAAATAGTTGTTCTAAAATAAAAAATACATTTTAATTGGTAGCATAGTTCTTATAAAAAAAAGGAAACCTAAACTAGGCTCCCTTTTTTAAAAAAAAATAATTCAAATATAGTTGTTATAGTGATGTTCTCTCGATAAAATTAATTGGAATTTTTACAATTTCTTTTTTCTTTTGCAATATCATATTTGCTGCCTGTTCTCCCATTGAGGAGAAATTGGTAGTGATTACAGAAATGCCTAACAGTTGTTTTAATGGACTATCATTGTAAGAAATTACACCAATATCTTTACCTAACTCATATGTACTGCTTTTTATTTTATTTACAACCTTTACCAAATCATCATCTTCTAAGGTTATAAATATATTTTTTGGAGTAATTTTTGTTTGCTCTGTAACCTCCTCAATAATTTTAAATTCCAAATTATTTTGAACACTATATTTTTTAAATCCATCTAAAATACTTTTAGGATAAGGATAAAAAGAGGTCTTTGGGTATACAATTGTTAATTGATGGTATTTTGATATACTTTCTGAACCTTTACTTAATGCTGTATGGATATCATTTTCATAATCCTGATACACTTCATTAAAATTACCTTCTATTTTATGTTCGCCATTATCTAATAATATCAAATTTTCTTTTGGTATTTTACTGATAACTTTTGTTACTTTTTCAGTAGTACTAATGTGTGCCAAATTTTTGGTTCTAAAGTGTGGCATAATCACAAAGTAATCGTATAACGATTTATATTTTTGCATCAATTCTAGAAACAAACTTTCATCGCAATGATAGCTTTGTAAATCTACTCTTGAACTATTGTCTATTGTTTTTAAAAATGAGTTATAGGTTTTCATTTTGTAAGGACTCAACTCATTAACAAAAAAAAGAATTTTAGGTTTAGATATAGATTCTGTTTCTACGATATAAGTTCCTTTTCCATGAACAGAAACGACAACCTTTTGTTTTTTTAAAATACTGTAGGCTCTTTCTACAGTATCTCTTGATAGGTAAATATCTTTACTCAGTTTATTAATTGATGGCATTTTATCACCAATTTTAATATTACCCACAGAAATATTATGCAATATTGCATCAATAATCTGTAAATATTTTGGAACAACAGAGTTGGGATCTAATTTAATTAAGTCTACCATATTACGTTCTTTTTACCATGGTAAAATTAATTTACTATTAGAAATAAAAAATCTGAAATAGGGTAACTAAAAGTTTTTTAACACTCTTCTATTCTATATTGATAGTTTTAATAGAGTTATCTATTTTCTTGGTTGATCGTTTTGTAAAAAAGGAGTATTTCTTGGAAATTGATTTTCTAAGAGTGTCTTCATACGTTGTTCTACTTTCTCATATTTTTTATTTCCAGAAAGATTTACAAAAGACAATAAGCTATTTTTATGTTCATACAATTCTGCTTGTAAAATTTCATGGGTTACAGAATTTCTCCATTCTGTATATCTCCATTTACCATCTGTAGCGGTAACCCCCATAATATTTTTACCTCTAGCATAAACGCTAGTAGCAATTTTATCTCCTTTTTTGTTGGGCTTGTTTATGATTGGCAAAATACTTTTACCATCAGATTTTGGTCCTTCTAAGCCACACAACTCTACTAAAGTTGGAAAAATATCTACATTTTCTACCAAAGCATTTGAAGTTTTACCCGTTTTTCTTTTCTTATAATTGGTTTCTCTACTAATAACTAAAGGTACTCTCACATCAATTTCTACGTTGGAATGTTTACACCAAGCACCATATTCGCCAATTTTATACCCATGATCACTCATAAAAATAACAATGGTGTTTTTACGTAAATCTAACGCCTCTAAAGTCTGCATTACTTTACCCACTTGAGCATCAATAAAACTTACAGAAGCATGGTAACCGTGAATTAGCTTTCGAGTTAACTCATCATCTAGATCTCCTTTTTTAGGAATACCATGATAGCCTTTTAACTCGCCCCATTTACTTAATGCCAAGCGATACATACCATCTGGTTTTTCTCTCGAAGGAATTTTAAATTTACTTTTATCATGTAAATCCCAGTATTTTTTAGGTGCGTTAAAAGGTAAATGAGGTTTACTTAAACCCACAAACATTAAAAATTTATCGTTTTTAATTTTCTTTAAGGTTTCGATAGCATATTTTGATACTCTTCCATCTTTATAAGCCTCATCTGTAACATCGGCATCTTCAAAAGCAGGCCCTTTTAATGGTTTTTTACCTTCTGCTTTTAAACGTTTCATTAACTCTATGCTTTCTGGCTTTACATAACTATTGGCTTCTTTTGCAAAATAATTTGTCCATTCTTTTTTATCATCTACACTATGATGATATACTTTACCAATACTAACTGTTTTGTAACCATTTTTTTTAAATAATTGAGGCATAGAAACTACCTTTTTATGTATTTTTCGAAGTGGTGTAAAAATACTGTAAATACCTAGTGTTTCTGGTCGTAAACCTGTTAAGGTACTCATTCTAGAAGGCGCACAAATGGCTTGTTGCGTATAGGCTTTATCAAATAAAACTCCATCTTTAGCCAATTTATCAATATTTGGAGTTATTGCTGTTTTACTTCCATAACAACCTAATTCTGCCCTCAAATCATCAACATAAAAAATTAATACGTTGGGTTTTTCTTCTTGAGAAAAAGAGATTGATGCGCAAAAGGTTAAATAAAATAATACTAGTAATTTTCTCATTTTAAATTTATTTTAAAGTTTTTTTGGTGTCTGTACTGTACCAGTTCCTGTTTTCCAATCCCACCAATTAATAGCTCTTCTGCTATCGTCAAATTTGTAGCCCCATTTTTTCATATAATACGCTCTTGGTCTTACTTGATCTCCGATTTTTTGAAGTTCTTTCTTTAATTTACCATCTAAATCTTGTTGAATTTCGGCAAATTCTGACTTTCCTAATAAATTATTTTGTTGGTAAGGATCTTTAACATTGTCATAAAACATACTTGGTCCTTTTGGAGTAACCACGTACGTATATTGTTTGGTTCTAATTCCGCGATAAGGTTGATCTTTATAATTGGCTCCAAAAGGTGCCACATTCATTACCAAAGCAGCTCTATCTGCATTTGGATCTGGGTTTTTAATTAATTCCGTTAAATTTTCTCCTTCAATTTCTTTTGGAATTTTGATGTTTGTTAACCCCAATAAAGATGGTAAGATATCTGGCGTTGTTAAAGGCGCATTTACAACTTTCCCTTTATTACCTTTAATTTTTGGGTATCTAATTAAAAAAGGAACGCGAACAGCTTCGTCCCAAGCCAATTGTTTTACAAAAGGTTTTACGCCATGAGCACCCATCATTTCTCCATGATCTGCAGAAAACACAATAATGGTATTTTCTAGTAAACCCAATTCTTTTATTTTATCAATCACATTTCCAATAGCTTCATCAGTTGCTGTTGCGTGTGCATAATAGCCTTGTAATTCTTTACGTGCTCTTTCTTTGAATTTATCTGAAATATTAGGATTTAATGTCAAGGATTCTGGTGGATACATAGCCTTATATTTTTTAGGCGCAGTGCCATGTGGGTAATGTGGCGTGGCAATAGATATCACGGCTAAAAACGGATTTTTATCTTTAGCATGAGCTTCTAAATATTGGTTCGCATCTTCTGTAATTGCAAATGGAGAATATTTTTTCCAATGTTTTATTTTAGGATCATCATTATCATAATAAGCCATTTTGGTGTAATTGTGAGAGCATTCTAATCCTCTCCAAAAATCGAAACCTTGTCGTCTTTCTTTTGGAATATATGTTGATCTCCCATGACCATCTAAATGCCATTTTCCCCAATAAGCAGTGCTATAGCCTTCCTTTTTAAAGATTTCTGCCATGGTTTCTTCTTCTGCAGGTAAATAAATATCATTTAAAAACATTCCTGTTGTAGTAGGAAATCTACCTGTAAACAAAGCCGCTCTATGAGGTGTGCAAACTGGTGTAACTGAAACGGTATTTATAAAATTTACAGCTTCTTTAGCAAAAGCATCTAAATTAGGCGTTTTTACATCTGGGTTGCCTGCATACCCTAAAGCAGAACCTCTCCATTGATCTGTAAGAATGTAAACAATGTTTGGTTTTTTAGATGTAGATTTTGTGTTTTCTGCAACTATTTCTGATTTAGTTCCTTTTTTGCAACTTGACAATGACAATAATGCCACTAATACTAAGCTAGAAAATAATTTGACTCTCATTTTTTGGTTTGATTGTGTATTTGTTACTTTATTTTTTGAACGCCTTCTTTTGTGGCATAAATTTCTTTTATGGTTCCATCTTCATTATAATACAAATATTCTATACAGGTATTTCTGCTAAACTTAGAACCTCCATTCCAATTTTGCCAATGGTAAAAGAAATAATCTTGCCCTTTATAATTTACTATTGAATGATGATCTTGTCTTTGTTTCGGGTTTAATCCTCCTTTGTATTCAAAGGGTCCATAAGGATTATCTCCCATCGCATAAAATCCGCCTAAACCTGCGTTGTAAGAAAAATAATATTTTCCATTGTATTTGTGCATATAACTCGCTTCAAAAAAGTTTTTATACCCATAATCTATAGTTCTCGGTTTTTCTGCCAATGCTAACAAATTGTCTTTTAGTAAAGCGACTTTTGGTTCTCTAACACCCCAATATAAATAGGTTTTTCCATCATCATCTGTAAAAACACAGGGATCTAGCCATTGGCCTTCCACACCATCAATCCAACCCATATCTTTAAAAGGACCTTCTGGAACATCACTTACTGCAACTCCACATCGCATATCGTCTTTATTACCTTTTACAGAATGTGGATATAATAAATAATACTTGTTATTTTTATAAATGGCTGTTGGTGCCCACATCCATCCAGGAACACCCCAAGAAATATCTTTTGAATGCAAAACTTCTCCGTGATCTTTCCAATTGACCATATCTGTTGATGAAAATGCTCTATAGCCATCCATAGTGTTATAATTCACAGCACCTTCCTTATCTCCAGAAGTGTACATCCATACTTTACCATCTTTCCAAACATGGGCAGATGGATCTGCTGTTCTTACATGACGAATGACAGGGTTATTCTCCA
Organism: Polaribacter sp. YIW18; assembly: GCF_057219325.1. Classification (NCBI taxonomy): domain Bacteria; kingdom Pseudomonadati; phylum Bacteroidota; class Flavobacteriia; order Flavobacteriales; family Flavobacteriaceae; genus Polaribacter; species Polaribacter sp. YIW18. The sequence goes on from NZ_JBXVVE010000001.1 coordinate 46,523, forward strand.
AAACTTCTGTAACCTCTTCTTTAGAATTTTCTTCTGTTTTGGTTTCTTTTTTATTGGTTATACAACTTAAACAAACAGTTAGAACACAAACTAAAATATATTTAATTTTCATACGATTATAATTTTGATGTAAATTTATAGGTACCTGGTTGCACTAAAAACTCCTTACTTTCTTTGGTTTCGTTTAGTTGTTCAATACTCTCCTTTTCATCAGCATTAACATTTACTCCAGGTACAAGCACTTTTGCTGTAGTATTTGGTGGAATTGTAATGCTAAGTGTAAATTGTCTTTCATTAATTTTCCAAGCAGAAGCTACTTTTCCATAAGGTGTGTTTAATTCTGCTGCTGCAGATGTTAACGGAATTCTAGGTTTTGGTGCGATTCTAATTTTTTTATAACCTGGTTCTAAAGGGGCAATTGCTCCAATTCGCTCATATATCCACTCACCAATAGCTCCATAAGCATAATGGTTTAAACTATTCATGTTTTGAGGATTGAACCCTTCTGCTTTACTATAACTATTCCAACGTTCCCAGATAGTAGTTGCTCCTTGATTTATAGAATAGAACCAAGATGGATAAGTTTCTTTAAATAGCAAAGTATACATTAAGTCTATTTCTCCTGTCTCGTCTAAAACTTCCGATAATAATGGCGTTCCTAAAAAACCTGTTCTTAAATGAGTATCGGCTTCTGCAATCTTTTTTAACAATTGTTCTTTTGCTCCTTTTTGCTTTTGCTCTGGCAACATATTGAATGCTAAAGCCAACAAATACGTTGTTTGGGTTTCTGTAGCATTTTTTACCTTTCCATTTTCATCAAAAAATTGATTCGCAAAGCTTTTTGATACTTTTTTATATAAATCATAGTATTTTTGATATTCTTTTTCTTTTCCTAAAACTTTTGCGGTTTTTGCGGTTAACTTTGCAGAGTGTGCAAAAAATGCTGTACCAATTACACTTTGTTTAGTATCTCCTCTATTGTTTCCATTTTCTGGATACGGTTGTAACCAATCTCCAAAAAAGCCCATTTTAGAAATCATATTTTTTGAATTTTTTTGATGATAAGCCACCCAACCCTTCATCATTTCAAAATTTTCTTCTAAAATGTTTTTATCTCCAGTTCTTTGGTAAATTTTCCAAGGAATAATAGTACACACATCTCCCCAACCTGCACTTACTTTATTATTAAACAATACATCTGGCACAACCCAAGGTACTCCTCCATCTTTAAATTGCGATTCTCTTACACTTTGCATCCAGCTTGCCCAAAATTTATAAACATCTGCATTAAACATAGATGTTGGTCCAAATACTTGTGCATCTCCTGTCCATCCCATTCTTTCATCACGCTGAGGACAATCTGTAGGAATATCGAAAAAATTACCTCGTAAACCCCAAACAATATTACTTTGCAGTTGATTTAGTTTTTCATTTGATGAAGTAAATGTTCCGTTTTTTTCAAAATCTGAATATTGAACCAAACCATTAACCCAATCTTTTGAAGGTTCTTTTGAAGTATCAAAACCACTCAATTCTACATATCGAAATCCGTGAAATGTAAATTTTGGTATATACTCAATAATTCCATCCTCTGATGCTGTATAATAATTGGTAGACTTTGCAGATCTATAATTTTCGGTATAAAAAGTACCATCTGGTGATAACATTTCTGAGAATCTAACTTTTAATGTTTGCCCTTTTTTCATTGGCACTTTTACTAGTGGAACACCTACCATGTTTTGCTCTAAATCAAAAATTACAGCACCATCTTTTTTAATAATTTCTTTGGTTGCTAATTTTATTTTTGACTTTACTGTAGTATGTCTTTTAGGTTCTAAACGAATAGCATTAGTAACAGGAAATGTATTTACTGATTTCCAATTGTTGTCATTAAAATTATTGGTCGTCCAATTTGGCATTTCTAAATTGGCATCATAGGTTTCTCCATCATAAATTTCTGAAAGACGAATTGGACCATTTGTTGTTCCTTTCCAACTATCATCAGAGAGAATCATTTCTTTTGAGCCGTCTTTCATTTGCAACTCTAATTGAGCTAAAACTTTAGGTGTTTCAGTATCAAGCCAATAGGTTTTCATCCAACCCAAACGTCCTGAATGCCAACCTGCAGCAACTTCAATTCCTATTGTATTTGCGCCAGATTCTATAAAGTTACTCACATCATAGGTAATGGTTTCTAGTCTTTCTTTGTAAGGCGTATAACCAGGAGGCATTACATCATCGCTAACATCTTCGCCATTTATGGCTACATCAAAAACACCTTTTGCAGTGATGTATAATCTTGCGGATGAAACATCGTTAGACAACTCGAAATCTTTTCTTAAATATTGAGGTCTATGAAGAATATTCTCTTGGCTTCCAATAACTTTTTCGGCTTTGGTATCTAAACCTATCCATTTTGCTTGCCAATCAGAATTGTTTAATAATCCTAATTCAAAATGATTGATTTCACTCCATGAAGAAACCTCCATATCTTGATTCCAATACTTGACTTGCCAATACACTTTTTGTCTCGATTGTAAGGCTTTTCCTTCGTATTTTACCCAAGCAGACTGGTCTGATTCTTGTTTTTTAGAATCCCATAAATCAGCATTATTAGGTAACAAATCAGCACTACTTGCAACAATAATTCGATAAGCAAATTGACTTTTATTATTTTTTAAAGTAGGTAATTTCCAAGAAAATGTTGGTGTTGCATCATAAAAACCTAACGGGTTTTTGAATCCTTCAGATATCGTTAAATCATTTGCTTTTTCTAAAGTTTCTTTTTGTTCACAAGAAGTTATACTAAAAAAAACAAGACATAAAAGTGATAGTAAAAATATCTTTTGTTTCTGTTTATTATTCATTAAATTATATTTTAATTAGATATGTATACGTCCCAGCATTTACAATTTTCACATCATTTTTATTATTCTTAGATGTTTTTGGAAGATGAATTTCTGCGGTTGTATTTGGTGGAATAGTTGCCTCTAAATAAAACACATTATTTTCAATTTTCCAAGAAGAAGATGTTTTACCAAAAGGTGTATTTACACTTGCTTCTGCAGATGTTAGTTGTTGGCTTGGTATGGGTGCAATTCTTATTTTTTTGTAACCTGGCTCTAAGGAAGACAATCCTGCAATACGTTCGTACATCCATTGCCCTACAGCACCATAAGCGTAATGATTTAAACTATTCATACTTTGTGGATTGTAACCGTCTTTTTTACTATAACTATTCCAACGTTCCCACATCGTTGTTGCACCTTGATTTATAGAATAAAACCAAGATGGATACGTTTCTTTAAACAGAATTTCATACATCAAATCTATCTCGCCCATATCATCTAAAACCTTTGGTAAAATTGGAGTACCTAAAAAACCTGTACCTAAGTGATTATCTGCATTTTTAATAGTTTCCAATAGGTGTTTTTGCGCTTTTACTTTAGTTTCTGGTTGTAATAAATCAAAATAAATAGCAAGTAAATATGCGGTTTGAGTTTGTATCTTGTTTTTATATTTTCCGTTCTTATCAAAAAACTTGTTTTCAAAAGCTAAAGCGATTTCTTTATATAAGTTTTTGTATTTCTTTTCATCATCAACATTACCTAAAACTCCTGCAATTTTAGATACCAAATGCGCTGAATGCGCAAAGTAAGCAGCATTTACAAAACTTCCTGGTGTGTCACCTCTATTTCCCATTTTCCCACCTTTTGTGGGATAGGGTTGCAACCAATCTCTAAAAGAATGTATAGTGGGTATATAATTTTTTGACTTAGATTGGTAATAACCCACCCATTTTTTAGCCATTTCGTAGTTTTCTTCTAAAACTGTTTTATCACCAGTAATACTATAAATATCCCAAGGAATTACAACGCAGGCATCTCCCCAACCAGAACTAGCGCTGTTATTTTGAAGTACATCTGGTATGATAAAAGGTACCAAACCATTTTCGTGCTCAGATTGCGTTTCGCGCATACTTTGCAACCAAGCTGTCCAAAAAGCGTGCATTTTAAAATTATACATTGCTGTTGGCGATATAACTTGTGCGTCTCCTGTCCAACCTAAACGTTCGTCTCTTTGTGGGCAATCTGTAGGAATATCTAGCAAATTATCTCGTAAACCCCAAGTAATATTGCTTTGTAATTGATTTAATTTATCGTGAGAAGAGCTAAATGTTCCGTTTTTATAAAAATTTGAATGTTGAACCAACCCTTTTACCCAACTTGTATTTGGTGTTTCATAATTATCAAAACCTGATAATTCTACATATTGAAAACCGTGAAAGGTAAATTTTGGAGTATATTCGATAACACCATCTTTTGCAGCAATATAATAATCTGTAGATTTTGCAGAACGATAATTTTTGGTGTAAAAAGTACCATCAGACAATAACATTTCTGAAAAACGAATTTTTAAAGTATCTCCTTTTTTCATAGGTACCGTTACTTTTGGTACACCCACCATATTTTGTTTTAGATCAAAAATTACGGAAGATTTTGTTTTGGATACCATTGCTACATCCTCTAAAACGGCCATTGTTTTAACAGGAGTATGGCGTTTTGGTGCTAATTTTACACTATCAGCAATTTCTTCTACTTCTGTATTTATCCAAAAGGAATCCTTAAAAGTTGGGGTTTTCCAATTTGGAATTTCTAGATTGGCATCATATACTTCTCCATCGTACAAACTTGCCAATCGAATTGGTCCGTTGGTTATTCCTTTCCAAGTTTCATCAGATATTATTGTTTTTTTAGAACCATCTTTTAAAGTAACTTCTAATTGACATAAAACTTTAGGTGAAGCAAAATTTTCGTAGACTGCTTTTCCTCTACTAATTCTTCCTGAATGCCAACCTGAAGCTAGTTCTACTGAAATGGCATTTTTTCCTTGAGATAGAAGGGAGGTGACATCATAGGTTAGTGTTTCAATTCTTTTATTATAAGGTGTCCAACCTGGAGTTAATTCATCATTACTAACGTCTGTTCCATTTAAATGCACATCAAAAACACCTTTTGAGGTGATGTATAATCTTGCTGATTTTATGTCTGATGGCAAGTCAAATCCTTTTCGTAAATATTGTGGTCTGTGCATTAAAAATTTTCGAACTCCTTTGATACTATCTTTTGCAGTATCTAATCCTGTCCATTTTGCTTTCCAATCTGAGTTTTTTAATAAACCTAATTCAAAGTGATTGACATTACTCCATGCAGAAACATTGTTGTCTTGGTTCCAAAAACGTACTTGCCAAAATACTTTTTGACGAGATTGCAATGCTTTACCCTTATAATTCACAAAAGTAGACTGAGAACTTTTTTGCTTTTCAGAATCCCATAAATCAGCATTATTTGGTAATAATTCTTCTGATGATGCTACTACAATTTGATAAGCAGCTTGTGATGCTATGCCTTCTGAAACTGGCAATTTCCAAGAAAAAGTTGGTTTAGGGTTGTAAAAACCAATAGGATTTTTAAAACCTTCTGAAATGGTTAATTGTATTGGTTTTTGGATAAGTTCTTCATTTTTTGTTGCACAACTAAACACCCAAAAAACAGAAAAAAGGAAAGTAAAAATATAGTTATACTTCTTCATAAGATAATAATATACAACGCACCTAATATCTATCTTTTTTTGAGTTTAACTATCCTGAGGTATCTGACAAAAAAACCAGAAAAAATAAAAATTTTTTCTGGTTTAAAAAGTTATTAAAATGACCTTGAACTATTTCTTTACTAACTTAATAAAGACCGGCCTTTTAAAATTTAACTTTAAAAAGTAAACACCATTTGGTTTATTTTCTAGGTTTACATGTATTTTATCTGAATTTTCTTTTTTATAAATTACGTTTAACAATTGAGAACGAATATTATATACTTCTGCTTTAAGTGGTTCTTTGGTGCTTGGCATATAAACTTCAAAACTACCATTAGATGGATTTGGATAAGCTGTTATGTTTTCCAATAAATCAACCTTCTTCTCCATTTCTCCTTGACATGCATTCTTACTTTTCACCTGAATAATATCTCCATCACTAATATTGATAGAAAAATTTCTTAGATATGTTTGAAATAGTTCTTGACCATTTTTAAACACTGTATAAGGTGCTGTTCCAGAATTTATTGACACCTCTACCGATTTTTTTGAAACAGCTATTTTACCTAATAAACTAACTCCTTTCTCAATATTTACATTATAACATTGTTTAAAATCCTCACCATCTACAGTGATGCATAATTCATAGTTTCCAGGTAATAAATTTTCTATTGTTGTGGTTTGTGTAAAATTATACGAAGTACCATTTATTGTAGCTATGTAATTGTAAACAGCCTCTGCACTTATAATTACTTTACCATTGTTTTTATCTAAACATGTTTCTCCAACACCTTGAATTGAAAAATTATCTGCAGCCAATTGTAATGGCCCTCTATCTATTTTAAACTCTGAAATAGAAGCTGGATTATTCTCTTGACCAGCAAGCATACTCTCTATCTTTAAACGTAGTTTTCTTGCTGAAATCGTATTAAAAGAAACTTTCTTTTCTGAACCGATTTCTAGGCCAGATGCTGCTTCTTTCCATTCATTTTCACTCCAGTATTCGATTTTCCAATCTTTAATACTTGAATTTTGTTCTCTTAGAATAATATCGCTTATAGAGGTTGAAATACCTAAATCTAACATTAACCATTCTCCTGTACCTGCTCCATTAGATTCCCAAAATGTAGCGGTTTTTTTATCGTTTGCAAGTACTGCTTTTGCATTATCTTTTGATGAAGATGCAGACATGAATCCTTTATATAAACGTAACTGTAGTTGCGCATCGAATAAAGAATTAGGATAAACTTGCTCTCCTCTCAATTCATCAACACCCTCATTTTTAAATCTTATATTATTCTCTCCAGGACCAGGCTGAAAACCAATAAATAATGGATTAGGAAACGTATGGGTTCTTCTTTCTGTTGTATTAGATATAAACCAAAAATCGTAGAGTCTACTGGTAAAGTTAGCATCATGTTTAAAATTCCAAAATGTTAAATAAGGCCCACTATTTGGATAGGATGTCTCTGCTCCTCCATTTCCTAAAAGCTTTCCACCTTGAATATTATCTAACAAATTGGCATAAGGATGAGAACCATGAGCATCTATAGATTGATCTGGTTGCATTGGACAATTTAAAAAAACTGAACTTGTAGTACTCCAACGCATACCTGGACCATGCAACATACCTTTTCTACCGTTGACAAGGCCTTGATCTGCATTATCAAAACAATTCTCGAACAGCACCCCATAACTGTATCTAGAAAAATAACTAGTATGCCCTCTCTTACCAGAAATGTCGATATTCTTAACAGTTACCGCCATACTTCTATCAATAAAAATATCTTCGTTCCAATCTTTAAAATGACAGTCTTTAATCCATCCATTTACAACATTTGTAAAGAATACAGCTTGCCATGCATAATCTACAATATCATTGGCATGATGTACAAAATTTTCGGGATAATCTTTCCAACCACTTGTAAATAAAATATCTTGAACTCCAACTTCTTCTATAGTTTGAAAAGTTTTTAGGACAGTTGTCGAAGAAAATGGCATATTTAGCTGTACAGGATTCTTAAAGGTAACTGTATTACCAGATATTTTGGTTATAATATGTTTTTCAAACGGACGAATACCATCTCTATTAATGATAGTCCATCTTGTATTAGGCGTTAATCCAGGCATATTAGCCTCTAAATTATCTGTTGTTTTTTGAAACAAATCTACATATTGCCCAACTGATAGGTTTGCTGTACTTGCTACTTGAACTTCAAAGTCACCCTTTTTTATTTCTGCAGTTACCTGAGTAATGTCATTTGAATCTGTATTGGTTGGTTTAAACATAAATCGATAATGAGTAGAGCCGCTACCAAATTTACTTTCATTGAATTTATCTGCATAAATTTCAGTGCCTCCATCTCCTTTACCTGCTCCTTTTAAAACAATATGGCTACCACTAATAGTAATTGGTTGTGTTTTTGTGGTCTCACTTGAAACCCAGTACTTACCTGCAGGAAAATAAACAACTGTAGGTTGACCACTTGCCTCTGCAGCATTTATAGCAGCTTGAATTGCATTATCATCGAAGGTGGTATCATTTGGGGTAGCCCCAAAATCTGTTACACTTATCGTATTCCAGTTTGAAACATCAGGGATTTCTTTTTCCGAAAAATGATACCCTGTAAATGAAAAATCATTTAAGGTTGCAGTTGCCAAGTTTCCTGTTAGTTTTTTCTCTGCAAAATCGACCCATGAAGGGGCTTCTTTCTGTTGCCCATTTAAAGTTGCAAAGGCAACCATAAAAAATACAACTACTATATTACTTTTCATAAATTAGATTTTATTAACACACTACTATTTAGTCGTAAAACTCCAGACTTGACCTATACTTGATGCACCTTTGTCATCTTTAACTACTATCTTAAAATAGTATCTCGTTGTTGCTGATAAACCTGATGCTGTGTAGGTTGTTGCTGTCTGATTCTCTGATACTAATGTAGTTGGATTTTCATTCGTGTCGAAATAAACATCAAACGTCAATGAATCACCATCTACATCTGAGGCTGTCCAACTTAATTCTGCACTAGTTCCATCTACCTCTGAATCTTGAGCTGGTGATACCAAAGTTGGTGGAAAAGGTACATGATTCGAAACTCCTTCTCCTTCTGTTACAAATTGCATCGCTGGTGAAAATTCACTCTCTGCATTTCTACTATCTACTGCTTTTATGCGCCAATAATAGGCCTTTCCTTTCTCTAAACTTATCAATCTTGACTCTGAAAAACTTGTCTCTGATTTTGTTAGTGGTGAAAATGAACTGTTCTCTGAAATCTCAATGGTATACGTAATTCTATTACCTTCTTCATCTGTTGAAGCATTCCATTCAAATATGACATTGTTATCTGTACAAATGGTATTGTTTAATGGAAATACTTGACTAGGAACAGTTGGAGCTGTATTAAGGTTTTCCTCTTCTTCTTCTCCTCCTGGTTCACTTCCTCCTCCTCCACATGACAGCATCGTGAACATTACGATTAATAGTGTAAATAAATATGGCTTCTTCATCTTAATTCTTTATTAATTTAACAAATACTGGATTCTTTGAATTGATCTTCGCAAAATAGACTCCACTTGGTTTATCCTTTATATCTATGGCTACTCTTCCCTTAGTTACTTTATATATTTTTGAGACGATTAATCTAGATTGTATATCGTATAATTCTAATCCTATTTCTTCTATATCATTTGGTATAAAGAACTCGAAAGCTCCATTTGAAGGATTGGGATATGCTCTTACATCTTCTAATAAGTTGATGGTCTTTGACATCTCTCCTTGACAGGCTTCTTTACTCTTTACTGCTATTTGGTCTCCATGATCAACAGCTATATTAAAACTGGTTAAGTAAGTTTCTAAAACTACTTCTCCATTTTTATAAACTGTGTATGGGGCTGTCCCTGAGTCTACAGACACTGCTGCTGACTTCTTACTTACACTTATTTTTGCTGATAAGTTTTCTGCCTCTGGTATCACTACTTCATAACATGTCGTAAAATCCATACCTACAACAGAGATACATAAAGTATAGGTTCCTGGATTTAAATCTTCTATAGTTGTATTTTTTGTAAAACTATAATCTGTTCCGTTTACTGTAGCTACATAATCATTTACGGCTGCACTTTCTATAATCAAGCGTCCATTGTTCTTGTCTTGACACGTTTCTCCAATGGTTTGAACTGTGAAATTGTTGGGTAATGTTGGATCTGTAGGAGGTAAATCTAAATCAATAATTTGTAAATACAAGGGCATTGCACTACCTGAAGTATCTTCCATTAGATAATAATAAGCTTTTCCATTATAAATATGGACAACTCCATGGTCGAATTGCTTACCACCAGTCTGTTGGTAAACACGTTCGAAATTATTGGTTCCACCTTCTGCTTTTTCTACATAAACACGACCATTATTTAAGCCTATTATAAAAATGCTGTTACCAGAAGTATAAATCGTAGACCCACCTGCAAAATCATCTGTTGTTATAAAATCTGTTTCACCTGCTGGTCTATAGGTATGTAGATTCTTTCTTACATTATTTTCAGCATCTCTAACACTACTAATAAAATGTTCATCACCTCTATCTGTAACTGTAAAATCGAGTCCACCTGTAATTTGTACTTGATCTTTTTTTGTAGTTTGCACAAAATCGCCAGGTTCCGCTATTTTTATTAAGTCAGAATCATAAATAGGAACAGAGATTGGTTCTCCCTTGTGGTTTTTCCAACTATCAGAACCATCTTGATTATCTGAATAGGCATAATAAATACCATTTTGATGACTGAATTTATCATCTCTATTTTCAGATCGACGCTGATAGGCAACCCTTATTTTGCCAGCTGCATATTTAATATCACCATACAATCCCCAATTGTAAGTAATACCTGGTTGACTTTTTGCGTTTAATCTGTTAAAATCTGTGAAGTTTGTCCAATTACCAGTATTAGCTTCATATTTGGTAAACTTATACATTCCATTTCTATCACCTCCTTCTCTCATTTTCATCAACAAATCTCCTTGATCATTTAAGAAAAACGAAGGATAAGTTAATCCGTGAAATTCAGTTTGATTGATGTTACCTGTTAACTTTAAATGTTTGTATCGACCTTTATTATCTTGCACAAACTTATCTAAAGTAAATTCTGAGTCTGGTAAAATGGCTGCATTTTTAACAGAATAGGCATATCTAAAATAATCATCTGAAAGACTACCACCTGCAGTTGTAGGTCTATAACCATGCATATCAAATAATAGATGTATTGTTCCATCTAAAGGACTAATACCAACTGCAATGGTATTATGAGATTCTCCTAACCACCATTTGTTTAGATAACCAGTATGCCTATGAAGAAACTCTATGGTTGCTAAGGTTCCTGTTTCAGTGTTGTAACGAGATAACATCATATGTCTGTCTAATTTACCTCCTCTATACCAAGTCATAAACACATATTTTCCATAGGCCTTTACTGCATCTCCATGTGCTGAAATATTACGTCCAAAAATATAGTCATAAGAATCTGGATTTCCATTATCTGGTATATTTGTATTTCGATCGTTAAATTTACGTTCTCCATTAAAATGTAGACCTAAGTCCGTAATCTTTACTTCTTTTTCAAGGGTAACTTGAGCGTTTGTAACTGTTGTTAAAAAATACAAAAAGAAAAAACTATAAAGAATTTTCTTACCAAACTTAAAAACATGTTCTTTATTCATAATTTAACCTTTATTATTTACTTGAATTGTAATAACTAAACTTAAATTAAGAACTTAGTTTATTATTAATTTTTTATGATATACATTATTAAAACCATCAACAACTCTAACTAAATAAACACCAGTTTTAAAACGATTATCTATTTCAATTAAGCTTTTATTTGATGAAATATCTTGGCTAAAAACAACTTTTCCAAGAACATCATTAATCATAATTGTTGCCTTTTGAAATCCGTTTAAACTAACCGTAAAATTATTTAATGCTGGATTAGGATAGATGCTTATACTTTGATTATTTATTTCAGAATCATCAACACCAAGCACCCCAGTTTCTAAAATCCATTTTGATCTGTTGTTATTTTCATCAGCAATAAGATTATAAAAACCGCCATTATCTGCATTGTATAAAAAACGATTAGACGCTCTAGCTTCAAATCTATAGGTTCCTTCTTGTTCATTAAAGTGCACTTTCCAAACTTTATCTGAATCTTGATTTGGTGGTTCTGCTCCAGAAGATATTACTGCATATTTTGTAGAAAAGTTAGCACCTGTAGCTCTTAATACTCCTCTTTTTTTTGGATCTATACTGTAGTACTCTTTACCATCAAAAGTCGTTTTTACAAATTGAAATTCGAAATCTTCCAAACCTGCAACATATTCGCTCTCTTGCAATGCACTCTGACCTCCCGAAGCTTTTAGGTACTTTCCTGTTTCAACATTTTTTAATCTGTAAAACACACCTGTTATATCATTAGGGTCTTGAACGGTTATAGATACACTTCTATCTAAAGAAGAAACGGATTCGTTATTTTCATCATAAGCAATTGCTTGAATGCTAAAAGTACCTTCTGCTGTTGGATTCCATTCTAATGCATAAGGTGAAGTTGTATCTTCACCCAAGACTTCTCCATTTAATTTAAATACTACCTTTGAAATTGAACCTTCTGTATTTATGGCATTTGCAGCAATATTAACTGTTTCTCCAATGTTAAAATTTTGTCCACTGAATGGAGTTGATAATGACACTCTAAATGGAGTAATATCGATATCTAAATCTATAATTTGAAGATATAAAGGTTGTGCATTACCAGATTTATCTTCCATTAGATAATAGTATACTTTACCATCTTTTATATGCACTACACCATGATCGAATCTTCTACCACTTGTTGCTTGATATACTCTTGAAAAGTTATTGGTTCCTCCTTCTGCTTTTTCTATATAAACACGTCCATTACTTAATCCAATTAAAAAAACATCACCTCCTGATGTGTATAGCGCAGAACCTCCTGAAAAATCTTCTGAAGTTATAAATTCTGTTGCACCTGAAGGTTTATAGGTGTGTAAGTATTTTGTTTTATTAAATTGATTATCTCTTACTCTGCTTATTATATGAACATCTTCGTTTTCTGTAACTGTCCATGCAAAATTTCCTGTAATATGTACTTTGTTTTTTTGAGTTGTTTGCACATAATCACCTGGTTCCATGACTTTTATAAAATCTGGATCGTTTAAAGGTACAGAAAAGGGTTCACCTTTATAATTTTTCCAGCCTGTGGCTCCACTTGGGTCATCAGAATAGGCATAATACACCCCATTTTGGTATTGGTATTTATCATTATTGTTTTGAGACCTTCTTTGAAAACCAATACGTATTTTTCCATTGGCGTATTTAATGCTTCCATACAATCCCCAATTAAAATTAATACCAGGTTGATTTCTTGCTCCCAATCTATTAAAATCGGTAAAATTATTCCAAGTCCCTGTAGTAGCATCGTACTTACTAAATTTGTACATACCATTATTGTTTCCTCCTTCACGCATTTTAAACAGCAAATCACCTTGATTGTTCAGAAAGAAACTAGGATAGGTTAATGCTATAAACTCACGTTGAGGAATGTTTCCTGGTAAACGTAAATGTGTATAATCTCCTGATAATCCGTTATCTAAAATGAATTTATCTAAGGTAAATTCTTCATCAGGTAATGTAGCTGCATTCTTTACAGAATAAGAATATCTGAAATAATCGTTTGCCAAACTACCATTTGAAGGTTTTGAGGCACTATAGGCATGCATATCGTACAACAAGTGAATTGTACCATCTAAAGGACTGATACCAACTGCAATGGTATTATGAGATTCTCCAATCCAATATTGATTTTGAAAACCTGTATGCCTATGTGGAAATTCTATTGTTGCTAATGTATTTGTAACAGTGTTATAACGTGTTAACATCATATGACGATCAGATTTCCCACCTCGATACCAAGTCATAAACACATAATCTCCATAGGCTTGAACTGCATCTCCATGAGCAGATATATTTCTTCCAAAATAATAATCATAGGGCGTATTATCTCCTATGTTTGGAGTTCCATTTGATACTTTACTCCCATCAAAATGCAAACCAAAATCAGTAATTTTTATTTCCTTCTCAAGCTTAACTTGAGCATAAGAAGAACGGCATAATAAGATTATTAAGGCACATAAAACAGGTAATTTATATATACTTTTAACTTGATTCATTTATTATTTTGAGATTGGCATAAATTTAGGTTCTAATAGTTCTTAAACCATCTTGAGGTATCCTGCTATGTTGTAAATATTTTTAATGATATGCATAAGATAAATTTATAATTTTGATTCCTAAGGAAGATAAAACACCTCTTCAAGAACCTTAGTAACAGGTGAATTATCTGGATTGACTTCCATAACATCTGCCATAAAATTCCACCACTTTTTTACGATTTCATTAGAAGATAGATCTTGCGAACCTTTTGACCCCTCAACCTTTTGAAAAGCAAAAAGAGTACTTGTTTCTTCATCTAAAAAAATTGAGTATTCACTAACGCCATTCTGCTTTAACAACTCTTTTAATTCAGGCCAAATTTCATCATGTCTTTTTTTATAAACTTCCTTTTGCCCTGAATTTAACTTCATTTTAAAAGCCAATCTTTTCATGTTAAACTTGTATAATGTTATTGCATTAATTGTTGCTAGAATTCAACCTTGAAATTAAAAGTATTTATTACTTAGTCGTAAAACTCCAGACTTGGCCTATACTTGATGCACCTTTATCATCTTTAACCACTATCTTAAAATAGTATCTCGTTGTTGCTGATAAACCTGATGCTGTGTAGGTTGTTGCTGTCTGATTCTCTGATACTAATGTAGTTGGATTTTCATTCGTGTCGAAATAAACATCAAACGTCAATGAATCACCATCTACATCTGAGGCTGTCCAACTTAATTCTGCACTAGTTCCATCTACCTCTGAATCTTGAGCTGGTGATACCAAAGTTGGTGGAAAAGGTACATGATTCGAAACTCCTTCTCCTTCTGTTACAAATTGCATCGCTGGTGAAAATTCACTCTCTGCATTTCTACTATCTACTGCTTTTATGCGCCAATAATAGGCCTTTCCTTTCTCTAAACTTATCAATCTTGACTCTGAAAAACTTGTCTCTGATTTTGTTAGTGGTGAAAATGAACTGTTCTCTGAAATCTCAATGGTATACGTAATTCTATTACCTTCTTCATCTGTTGAAGCATTCCATTCAAATATGACATTGTTATCTGTACAAATGGTATTGTTTAATGGAAATACTTGACTAGGAACAGTTGGAGCTGTATTAAGGTTTTCCTCTTCTTCTTCTCCTCCTGGTTCACTTCCTCCTCCTCCACATGACAGCATCGTGAACATTACGATTAATAGTGTAAATAAATATGGCTTCTTCATCTTAATTCTTTATTAATTTAACAAATACTGGATTCTTTGAATTGATCTTCGCAAAATAGACTCCACTTGGTTTATCCTTTATATCTATGGCTACTCTTCCCTTAGTTACTTTATATATTTTTGAGACGATTAATCTAGATTGTATATCGTATAATTCTAATCCTATTTCTTCTATATCATTTGGTATAAAGAACTCGAAAGCTCCATTTGAAGGATTGGGATATGCTCTTACATCTTCTAATAAGTTGATGGTCTTTGACATCTCTCCTTGACAGGCTTCTTTACTCTTTACTGCTATTTGGTCTCCATGATCAACAGCTATATTAAAACTGGTTAAGTAAGTTTCTAAAACTACTTCTCCATTTTTATAAACTGTGTATGGGGCTGTCCCTGAGTCTACAGACACTGCTGCTGACTTCTTACTTACACTTATTTTTGCTGATAAGTTTTCTGCCTCTGGTATCACTACTTCATAACATGTCGTAAAATCCATACCTACAACAGAGATACATAAAGTATAGGTTCCTGGATTTAAATCTTCTATAGTTGTATTTTTTGTAAAACTATAATCTGTTCCGTTTACTGTAGCTACATAATCATTTACGGCTGCACTTTCTATAATCAAGCGTCCATTGTTCTTGTCTTGACACGTTTCTCCAATGGTTTGAACTGTGAAATTGTTGGGTAATGTTGGATCTGTAGGAGGTAAATCTAAATCAATAATTTGTAAATACAAGGGCATTGCACTACCTGAAGTATCTTCCATTAGATAATAATAAGCTTTTCCATTATAAATATGGACAACTCCATGGTCGAATTGCTTACCACCAGTCTGTTGGTAAACACGTTCGAAATTATGAGTTCCTCCAGCTGTTTTATCTACAAAAACGCGTCCATTATTCAAACCTATTAGATAAACATCGTTCCCTGAAGTATACAAAGCTGTACCTCCAGCAAAATCTTCTGAAGTTGTAAAATCAGAAGCACCTGATGGCTTATAAGTATGTAAAAATTTGGTTACATTATTCTCATTATCTTTTACTCTACTAATAAAATGAATGTCTTCATTTGCAGTAACAGTCCAATCAAAATTACCCACAATATGCACTTTATTTGCTTGTGTTGTTGCTACATAATCTCCTGGTTCCATTACTTTTATATCGTCTGCATCTAATAGTGGTAAGTTAATCGATTCTCCTTTATAATTTTTCCATTGAGTAGCCCCACTTGGATCATCTGAATAAGCATAATAAATACCATTTTGGTATTGGTACTTATCATTATTATTTGATAATCTTCTTTGAAACCCTATTCTTATTTTTCCGTTCACATATTTAATATCACCATATAATCCCCAATTATAGGTTATACCTGCTTGACTTCTTGCATTCAACCTATTAAAATCTGTAAAATTCTGCCATTCTCCTTTGCTGGCATCATATTTACTGAATTTATACATTCCGTTGTTGTTACCTCCTTCACGCATAAAAAACAATAAATCTCCTTGATCATTTAAAAAGAATGTAGGGTATGTTAAGGCCACAAACTCTGATTGAGGAACATTACCTGGTGTACGTAAATGCTTATAATCTCCTGCAACTCCATTATCTAAAACAAACTTATCTATTGTAAATTCTGAGTCTGGCAATGTTGCAGCATTTTTAACAGAATAGGAATATCGAAAATAGTCGTTTGCCAAACTACCATTAGAAGGTTTAGAGGCACTATAGGCGTGCATGTCGTACAACAAATGAACAGTCCCATCCAAAGGACTGATACCTACAGCGATTGTATTATGTGATTCACCTATCCAATAGCGATTTTGATAACCTGTGTGACTATGAGGAAACTCTATTGTAGCAACAACTCTTGTTGTTTTATTATACCTAGACAACATCATATGACGATCTCCTTTTCCACCACGATACCAAGTCATAAAAACAAAATTTCCAAATGCCTTTACTGCATCTCCATGTGCTGAAATATTTCGTCCAAAGAAATAATCATAAGGTGCATTATCTCCAGTATTTGATGCTCCACTTGACACTTTACTTCCATTAAAATGCAAGCCCAAATCAGAGATTTTTACTTCTGTTTCTAAGGTTACTTGGGCATTTACAGATAACGTAAACACTAGTAAAAATAAGACGCTATTTACTAATACAATTCTTGATTTATTCATGTATTTATGTTTATTATAAGTTACACATATTTATTAGACCCATATTCATCCAAATAGTTTGGTTTTGAATTCAAACAACAAAAAATAAATAAGTTCGTAAAAATACCTTTTTATCATTGAACAACTATCTTGTAATGTCTGCCTTGAAATAACTAAAGTATTGGTCAATTTTTGACTACAATTTTAGGCTAAACAATAAAGATTACTTTATTGTTTCATCTAAAATTTTCACAAGAGATTCTAGTTCATCTTAAAACTTTAGGTTAGCCTTAGAATCTCATCAGTGCTAGTTTAATAAAAAGTCGCAAAATATATACCATACTATCAAAAAAATCACTCTATTTTTAAAAATAGAGTGATTTATAATTTAATTAAACTTTTAAATTTACTCTTTAATTATTTTCTTAGAGAAAGCTCCTTGTGATCCTTCTAATTTTACGATATACATTCCAGCATTTAAACCGCTAACATTTAAGTTTACAGAAGTTTCTTTATTTAACTTTTTAGATAACACTTTACTACCTAAAAGATTATATACAGTTAATTTATTTATATCCTCATTAAGACCTTGAACTCTTAACTCGTTGTTTACTGGATTAGCAATGATTATAGAACTTGTTTGGAAGTTTTTAGTACTTAACAATGTGTCTGTAGCTTCAGAAAGCACCCAGTAGCTCGCATCTGTAGCATTTCCCATGTCTGCCTCTGTAATATTAGACATAGTACCAGTTACATCATCAAATAAATACCTTGTACTAGTAGCACCAGATACAAGTGCAGCAAATCTAAATAAAGTCATACCATTTGACTCTATTGTTGTAGCAACCCATCTCTTATCTGTTTTATGACCACCATTAGCATTCCATATATTATATTTAAAATTTGTATGCACAAGAGCAGTATTATCAGACCTCATAATACCTCTAGTATCATTACCAATGTTCCAATCATCTGTGTAATTGTGCACTACATCATCATCAGTTCCTACCACACCATCACCTCCTGGGTCTATGGTGTTATTGTGGTTAAAGAAAAAATAAAGGTTACCTCACCATCCACAAGAGCACCAACAGTAGTATATGTAGATTTTCCATCTACGCTTGCAGCTTGTAAATATTTACCTGTACCAACATTTCGAAGGTTATATTTAGTACCTTCAACTATTTCTGTTACTTGTGCATGTCCATTAAAAGCGACCATTGCAAAAAGCAAAAATGCACTAATTTTAAATGTAATTTTTTTCATAAATATTGTTTTAATAATTCGTTGAAAAATATACAAATAAGAATTCTTGAAACTATCCTGCACTTTCATGTGACGTTAAAAAGTGTTATTTTACTCGAGTAGAATAAAATAACACTTTTTTAGGGTTAAGAAAAATTACAAAAAGGTAATTATTCTTTAATTCACTTTTCTCAACTTGATTCCACTTAATCTGGTTTTACCTTCTAAAGCTTTAAAGTCGATGGTAATTCCGTTTTCATTATCAACAGAAACTAAAAAACGTTTGGTTACACCTCTGTCTTTTCCATACTGTTTTTTAAGATTTAGATTTTCCCAAACTTTCTTACCATTTACTAAAATGTTCATCACATTTTCCCCTCTAGATTTTAATTCTGCCATGAATAAAGACAACTCATACGTTCCTTTTGGCACATCAAATTTGTAGGCTTCTAAATCAATTACTTGAGTTTGATAAATCGGGTCGTTTTCGGTTCCTTTTAAACTAACATCCACGCCAACATTATTTCTTCGTCTGGTTTTAGTTCTCAATAAATCTCCACCAACATAACCATAACTTCCTTTTTTATAAACTTGATCTGGCATCCATAAATAATCTACATTATGGGTTTCTATAAAATAGCAGTAAGAACCAACGTTTATGGCAATTTCTTTAAAAGGATTAATTTCACTTTTTAAGTTTTTAGGTTGAAGCGTAAACTCTATGTTGGCGAAGTCTTTTAAAACTTTACCCTCTTTTTTTGAAACTACTTCAATTAAGTTTTGACCTTGCTGGAATGGTACATTAAAGGTGGTAGTTGCAAAATCAAACGTTTGTTTACCCAATGATTTCCCATTGATAAACAATTCTACTTCATCAGCATTTCCTACAATTGTTATGCGTTGGGTAGCTACTTTTCCATCAATTTTATCTGCTATTCCTGCTCTTTTCGTCCATCCTTTAGAAGCTATTGCTAAAAACGGTGTTTTTTTCAATAAAGCTTGATACAAATAATACGTATCTTTCTTTTTTCTATCCGCAGAAACTATTCCTTTACTATTGATATGCGGTACTGCATCTTTTCTATGTTCCACTTGAAAATCAGCAAAATTCCAAACATTGGCACCCACAATTTCAGGTATTTCTAAAATAGCTTTCATGTACGCTTTATGTAATAAAAACTGATACTCTACACTAAAATCAAATCGAGTTGGATTGTAAGAACGGATTCTTGGATCTGCTCCACCACCATATTCACTTAAAATAAAAGGCTTATCTGGATCTAACTCTAATGATTTATCTACTAATTTTCTTAAATTTTTATCAATATCTTCTAATTCTTCAATATACCATCCAAAGTATTTGTTGTAACCCACCAATTCAGTAAAACGGATTCCCAATTTGTTTTGGTAATTAGGGTTTCTAAAAAACACTGAATATGAATAACGAGTCTCGTCTTCTTCTTTTATGGTCTTAGCCAACACCTCATGTGTGCTTACAAAATGTTTTATGTACGCTTCGCCAAATGTATCAGGAGCTTTCATTGTTGTTTCGTTTCCTAAATTCCAAGCAACAATAGATGGATGATTGTAATTGAAACGAATAGCTTCTTTTAGCATGTTAACCGTATTTTGTTTACCTACTTCATTAGCTGCTGCCTTGTTTACAAAAGGGATTTCTAACGTAGCTACCAAGCCTAATTTATCACACATTTCTAATATTGCTGGATCTTGTGGATAATGCGCAATACGTAAAAAATTAGAACCCATATCCTTTAATAGCTTGATGTCGTTTCTATGAATTTCATCGCTTACTGCATTAGCTTTTCCTAAAAAATCTTGATGGCGATTGGTACCAATTAACTTGGTTGGTTTCCCGTTGATGAAAAATCCTTTTTTTGCATCAAAACTAAACCATCTTAAACCTAAAGGATTTTCTACTCTATCGTAAATATTTCCTTTTTTATCAACAATTTCAGTAACTACTTTGTATAAATATGGATTTTCTGGCGACCATAATTTAGGCGATTGCACAGAAAAAGAACTAAAAACATCTTTATGAAATTTTGATTTTGTTTTTACTTCTTTTACTAAATTGTTATTGGCATCAAACAAAGATTGTTTTACATAATACCTTCCTTTTTTGGGTCTTACCAACTTCGATTGTACAGTAACTTTAGCTGAAGTTTCTGAAACTTCTGGTGTTCTTATAAATACAGCATTAGCTCCTAAATTAGCCACTTCAAAATGCACTGGTTTGGTAATAATTAATTGGATATCTCTATAAATACCTCCATAAAATGAAAAATCTGCAGAATGTGGTACAATTTCATCATTGTGCGAATTATCTACTTTTACGGCAATTTCATTTGCTCCTTTTTTCAAAGCTGAGGTAATGTCTCTTGCAAATGTGGTATATCCTCCTATGTGATCTTCTCCCACAGGCTTTCCGTTAACATATAATGAAGCAACTTGGTTAGCTGCTTCAAATACTAAAAACACTTGCTGATTTTCGTGAATTTGAGGAATCGTCATTGTTTTTTTGTACCAGGCTTCTCCTCTATAATAGCCTTTTTCATCATCTAAAATATCTTCGGTATTCCAAGAATGAGGTATGGTTACTTTTTCCCAAGAACGAGAAGCGTCATTAGAAAAAGGATGTTCGATTTTCCCTTTATAAAAATGCCACGCATCGTTTATAGTTTCTATGTGTCTTACTTGTTGCGCATTTGCTAAAAATGCAACACTTAAAAAAAGTAATATTAAATTCTTTTTGATCATTGTTAATTTTATATAAATTTAAAAATTTCGAAGTCCGGGTACTATTTTAATTTTATAATTTGTATTGTCTTTACCCCATTTTAAGACAATTAGTTTTTGGGTTTTAGTATCCCAAATAAAATCTGCAGGATTAGAGTTTTTAGTTATTTTATAAACTTCTAATCCAACATTTTTTTGTGGATTGTAATACATTATAAATTCATCATTTACAATAATAGAAAAACCATCTGGATAATGTCGGTTTGCTCCAATAAAAATTATAGAAGCGCCTTTACTGTTATCCGATTTGATGTGTAAATTTAATTCTCTTTTTGCAAAATTAAATAGAAAATATTGAATATCTCCTGCAATTGCTTGTGGAAAAGGTCTTGAAATGACATCTGTAATGTATTTACGTTCAACTGTACCTGCATCTGTTTTATCACTAAAAATAGACCAAGTTGATGGTCCTCCTGGTAAAAAATTTTGCATAGTTCTGTTTCCTAAAAACCAAGCTTTTATAGAACCTACACCCATTTTATCAAAAACCTCTGCTGTTTTGATATATAACTTTCTATATTCTAATTGACCTAATTTACCAACAATTGTAGTATCTGTTTTTGCAAAAGTTGGGAAACCCCATTCTCCAATTAAAATTGGTGCTTTTAACATATCTGATTCTTTATCAAAACGATCCATATTTTTTTGAATATAATTAATGTTGTTTTGATAAATGTGTGGCGCAAAAACAATGTTTTTTCGATTTATAGCTGATGTAATTTCAGCATATTGATTGTTGTCTATCTTTTCCCCTTTATTCATAAAAATAGACTGGAATAAAATCTTTTTGTCTGGATTTATTTTCTGGCTTTCATCAATAATTCTTTGATACAAAGGCACCAAATATTTATCGGTTAAATCTTTGTAAGAAATATCCATCTCTAGCTTTCTAGGTTCATTTACAACATCGTAACCAACTACATAGGGTTCTTTTGCAAAACGTTTCCAAATTACTTTCCAAGCATTGATGTAAGTCGTGTATTGTTTGTCTTTTTTATTGTCCCAAAACTCTTGCCAAACAAATTTATCAACCCCATAAACCGTCATTTTAAAAACTGTTTTTATGTCGTGATTTTTCCCTAAAGCAACCAACTCATCCAGTTTTTGTAAATACTTTTGTTCTACTTGTCCTCCAGGAAATTCGCTAACTCTACCTAGTTCTAAACGGATAACTTGGTAATTCGCTCCCATTCTAACCTGTCTCGCATAATCATCACTATTAAAAAAGACTTCTCCTTTATGATCGTTGGTATTAATAACAAAACCTCTTGGAATAATGTGTCTACCTTGTTCGTCTCTTAAAGCGTGTTTAATTTGAGAAAAACTTGTTATTGTAAAAGTTAAGAACAGTAAGTTAAAAAGAAAATTCTTCATAATACATCATAATTTTTGATAAAAATACAATGATCAGCTACCTTAAGTATCCTGCACACTACTGTGTGGCTTAAGAATTCACCCACAAAAACAACTCGTAATTTTCGATAAAATTATCATGACAGTACAGGATATAAATTTTCATAAAAAAAATGAAATTAGCAAATTAAAAAATAAAATGAATTATTATCTAGGGTTAGATATTGGAAGTTCTTCTATAAAAGTAGCTTTAGTAGAAACCAAAACAGGTAAAAGCTTAGGCGTTGTTCAAGAACCAAAAGAAGAAATGAGCATGTTTGCTCAAAAAAACGGATGGGCAGAACAAGAATCGAACGATTGGTGGTTGCATATATGCAATGCCATTACAAAACTAAAAAAAGAATATAATATTAGCAAAAGTCAAATAAAAGGAATTGGTATATCATACCAAATGCATGGTTTAGTTTTGGTTGACAAACAAGGTAATCCTTTACGTAAAAGTATTATTTGGTGCGATAGTAGAGCAGTTTCGATTGGTAATAATGCTTTTAAACAAATTGGAGAAGAAAAATGTGCTAATCAATTATTAAATTCACCAGCAAATTTTACAGCATCAAAAATAAAATGGGTAAAAGACAATGAACCTGCTATTTACAAACAGATATATAAGTTTATGTTACCTGGAGATTATATCGCCTATAAATTTTCAAACAAAATAAACACTACAATTTCTGGTTTATCAGAAGGGATTTTTTGGGATTTTAAAAAAGATACCATTGCAGATTTTTTATTAGAATATTATGGGATAGATAAATCGCTAGTTCCAGACATCGTGGAAACCTTCGGAATTCAATCTGTTGTCGATAAAAAAGGAGAGGCAGAAAGTGGCATTGCAGCAGGTACACCAATTTATTACAGAGCAGGAGATCAGCCAAATAATGCATTATCCTTAAATGTTTTTAATTCTAGAGAAGTAGCTGTAACTGGAGGTACTTCTGGAGTTGTATATGCAGTTACTGATAATTTATCTGTCAAAGAAAGTGCTAAAGTAAACAACTTTGCACATGTAAATTATAAGAAAGGAATATCAACAAAAATAGGAAAGTTGTTGTGTATCAATGGTGCAGGAATCCAATACAGATGGTTATTAAATAATTTAGATGTATCATCTTATGAAGAAATGAATAATTTAGCAGCGAATATTCCTATTGGATCAGATGGGGTATGCATAATTCCTTTTGGTAATGGTGCAGAACGAATGCTAAATAATAAAGAAATTGGTACAAGAATCGTAAATATGAATCTTAATAATCATCATAAAGGACACCTTTGTAGAGCTGCTTTAGAAGGGATTGCGTTTTCTTTTTATTACGGAATGGAGATTTTAAAGTCAGATGGCATTAACCCAAAAGTAATCAGGGCAGGAAACGACAACTTATTTCGCTCCGAAATTTTCTCAAATACAGTGGCAACTTTAATTCAACAAGAAATAGAAATCTATAATACTACTGGAGCTATTGGAGCTGCAAGAGCAGCCAATTTACATACTGGTGATTTTACTTCTTTTGGCAAAACAATAATGGATAACGACCATGTTATGACGTTTATGCCTTCTAAAGACAAACAACCTTATTTAAAAGCGTACAAAGATTGGAAAAAAGAATTAGAAATTATACTTAACACAAAATAAAAAAAGAAATGGCAAATAAGGAATATTTTAAAGAAATTGATAAAATTGAATTTGAAGGAAAGGAATCAGACAATCCACTAGCGTTTAAGTACTATAATCCTGAGCAAGTTGTTGCAGGAAGAAAAATGAAAGATTGGTTTAAATTTTCAATTGCATACTGGCATACATTCTGTGGTCAAGGTTCAGATCCTTTTGGACCAGGAACGCAAAACTTTACTTGGGATAAATCTTCAGACCCAATTCAAGCAGCAAAAGATAAAGCAGATGCAGCTTTTGAGTTCATCCACAAAATGGGCTTTGAGTATTTCTGTTTTCATGATTATGATTTAGTACAAGAAGGTGCAACTTTTGCTGAATCTGAATCTAGATTAAATTCTATTACAGATTACATTAAAGAAAAACAAGTAGAAAGTGGTGTGAAACTGTTATGGGGCACAGCAAACTGTTTTTCAAACCCACGTTACATGAATGGTGCTGCTACAAATCCAGATTTTGATGTAGTTGCTAGAGCTGGAGGACAAGTAAAATTGGCTTTAGATGCGACAATTAAATTAGGTGGTGAAAACTATGTGTTTTGGGGAGGAAGAGAAGGTTACATGTCTTTATTAAACACAGATATGGGACGTGAATTAGATCACATGGGTCAATTCCTTACAATGGCAAGAGATTATGCAAGAGCACAAGGTTTTAAAGGGTCTTTCTTTATAGAGCCAAAACCAATGGAGCCAATGAAGCATCAGTATGATTTTGATTCAGCTACTGCAATTGGTTTCTTAAAAGAATATGGTTTAGACAAAGATTTCAAAATGAATATTGAGGTAAACCATGCAACTTTAGCACAACATACAATGCAACACGAACTAGCAGTTGCAGCAAAAGCAGGAATGTTAGGAAGTATTGATGCTAATAGAGGAGATTATCAAAATGGTTGGGATACAGACCAGTTTCCAAATAATATTCAAGAAACCACAGAAGCTATGTTGGTTTTCTTGGAGGCAGGTGGATTACAAGGTGGTGGTGTTAATTTTGATGCAAAAATCAGAAGAAACTCTACAGATTTAGAAGATGTTTTCTTAGCACATATTGGTGGAGCAGACACATTTGCAAGAGCACTAATTACTGCAGATAAAATTATGACATCTTCTTCTTATAAGGCACTTCGAGAAAAAAGGTACAGCTCTTTTGATTCAGGTAAAGGAAAGGATTTTGAAGCTGGTAAATTAGAGCTTAAAGACTTATATAACATTGCTCAAGAAAATGGAGAATTGAGTTTACAAAGTGGAAAACAGGAATTGTTTGAAAATATCATTAACCAATATATATAGTAATATTTTATAAAATAAATTAGTTAAATTTGAAGGTTTTCAATTCTAATTTAAAAACCAAAACACACTATGCTAGGAATTTTTTCATTTGTTGGCTTTACTTTACTTGTGGCAATTATCGCCTTTTTATCAACCAGAAAAACAGATGAAAGTACATCTGATGGGTATTTTTTAGGAGGTCGTAGTTTAACTGCAACAGTAATTGCAGGGTCTTTATTATTAACGAATCTTTCTACAGAGCAAATAGTTGGACTTAATGGTAATGCCTATGCAGATGGTATTTTGGTTATGGCTTGGGAAACCTTAGCTGCAATTGCTATGGTAATTACCGCTATTTATTTA
Source organism: Polaribacter sp. YIW18 (assembly GCF_057219325.1). NCBI lineage: Bacteria > Pseudomonadati > Bacteroidota > Flavobacteriia > Flavobacteriales > Flavobacteriaceae > Polaribacter > Polaribacter sp. YIW18. The sequence goes on from NZ_JBXVVE010000001.1 coordinate 72,497, forward strand.
TTACCAAGATATTTAAGAGGTGGTATTTCAACAATTCCTACGTATTTAGAACGTCGTTTTGATACTACAACAAAAGCTATGACTTCTGGTTTATTTCTCTCTGGATATGCAATAGTTTTATTACCTATAGTTCTTTATTCTGGTTCATTAGGTATTAGTGGTATGTTTAATTTACCAGAGTTATTAGGGGTAACAGAATGGCAATCTATTTGGATTTGTGTAATTAGCATAGGTGTTATCGGTTCTATTTATGCCATTTTTGGTGGTTTAAAAGCAGTAGCAGTATCAGATACTATTAATGCAGTTGGATTATTAATTGGAGGCTTATTAATTCCTTTTTTCGGATTAATTTCAATTAGTGACGACAATACTTTTTTTGGTGGTATTTCTAAACTAACCAGTCAATATCCTGAGAAATTAAATGCGATTGGTAGCGCAGATTCATCAATACCTTTTGCAACTATTTTTACAGGCATGATGTTAGTTCAGTTATTTTATTGGGGTACCAATCAACAAATTATTCAACGAGCATTGGGTGCTAAAAATTTATCAGAAGGTCAAAAAGGTTTAACATTGGCTGCTTTTATTAAAATATTAGGACCAATAATAGTGGTACTTCCTGGTATTATTGCATACCATAAATGGGGAGGAGAAGTTTTAACAAACAACGATATTGCTTACCCTAGATTGGTTGCAGAAGTTTTGCCTACATATTTAATTGGTTTTTTTGCAGCAGTCATGTTTGGTGCCATCTTAAGTTCATTTAATTCTGCTTTAAATAGTTGTGTTACTTTATTTGGTGTAGATATTTACAAGCAATACATTAATAAAGAAGCAAAAGAGAAAAAAGTAGTTACAGTTGGTAAAAGTTTTGGTATTTTTTTAGCGATATTTTCTATGTTTGTAGCGCCCTTTTTATACTATGCTTCAGATGGTCTTTTTGGATATTTACAAACTGTAAATGGTGCTTATAGTGTACCTATTTTAACAGTTATAATTGTTGGAGTTTTAACAAAAAGAGTTCCTGCTATTGCTGCAAAAGCAGGTATTATATTTGCATTTGTATTTTATGTAACCTACATTATTTTATCGAAAGGTTTCGAAATGGATTTACCACATTTTCTGCATTTTCAATTTGCGGCATTTGTATTAACTATAATTTTAATGTTAGTGATAACAAAAATAAAACCAAGAAAAACAGATTATGTTCAAGAATATACTAGGCAAGTAGATGTAACTCCTTGGAAACATGTAAAAGTTGTAGGTGTAGTAATTTGTATAGTGGTAATATCAACTTATTTTATTTTCAGTTAATTTACTATAAAAGTTACCAGTATGTTTTAAACACCTAATCACAAAGTATTTGACGTTCTTAATTAGGATGAAAAACAGACCAAAAAAGTGGGATGTAGATAGAACTTAGAGGTCTAAATTTATATTGTTTATCGTTGTTATTTTTTCCAAACCCTATCACACAAATTTATCTAAAGATAACAATCATTCTTAAATCCTCTTTTATTATATCATGAATTCTACTTAATGATACTAGTTTTGCATACCTTATGCAATTAGGGATATCACTTAATTTGTCTAATTCCAATTAAATTCCTTAATTGTTAATTCTTACTCTAATTTGTATTGCTTAATAGTTAACATTAAAAACCGACTAAACTTATCCTATATTAGATTGAATAAAAAAACCGAAAGAAAAATTTCTTTCGGTTTTAATCCAAATAAATCAATTCAAACTAATTCTATCTGTATCCATTATTTGTTGGATCTGACTCCAATAACGCTGGGTTTAATTCTAATTCTTGTAAAGGAATAGGTAATTTAACGTGATAAGGTTTAATATTTACATTTGGCTGCCAGAAACGGTATTCTAAATTTTGTACCACATCTAACAGAATTCCCCATCTAATCAAATCGTATCTTCTATGACATTCAGCAGCTAATTCCCATTTACGTTCATCATACATCGCTTCTCTAAACTCTTGTTGATTTACACCAGTAATATCCCAATCAGCTTGATCATCATAAGCTCTCTTCCTAATAGCATGCATATAATTTAAAGCTTTTGCAGTTGGCCCATTTAATTCATTTTCACATTCTGCAGCCATTAAATACACATCCCCTAAACGGAAAACCATTCTATTATCTGAGTGATTAAAACGAGGTGAACGATCTAATTCTAAGTTCCAAAATTTAGCCATATATGGAAAAACCAAATCAAAGCCTAAATAATTATCTACAATATTTAATTCTCTTCTCTTATCGTTTAAAGGAAACTTCGCTGCAAAATCTTTTGACGCTACTTGCAAACCAGTTCCATTAAAAGCTTCACCTCTTGCTGCTAAAGCTGCTCCTAAAGCATCTCTCTCATCAGAGTTTTTAGGTTCATCTCTTAAACGAGGGTTAAACATACTTGGTCTCCAACTATTATTTCCTGCAAAAGATCGTCCTGGGAAAGCTGGATCAAATATTCCTTCTATATCTTTAGCAAAATCTAAAGACCAGATAATTTCTGCATTGTACTCATTAAAAGGGTCAAAAACATCATTATAATTAGCCAATAAAGTATGAGGTGATTGATTTATTATTTCTTCACACTTCGTTAAACCTAATTGCCACTGTTTTTGCTTCATATAAATTTTTGCCATTATTATAGCTGCAGCCCATTTTGAAGCTCTACCACTTTGATCACCTGAATAAGAATTCTGTAAGTTATCTTGTGCAAATTGTAAATCTTCTAAAATACCCGTAATTATAGTAGCTTCATCAGTTCTACCCAATTTACTAATCTCTTCTAGAGTAAGAACTTCTGTATAATAAGGTGCAGCTCCCCAAAGGTTTGTAATATGCCAATAACATAATCCTCTGATAAATCTAGTTTCTGCAATAATCTCTGTTCTCACTGCTTGTACACCTATATTTTCATTACCTGTAACTCTATCTATAATTACATTTGCATTTAAAATCGTTCTGTAAAGATCTTTCCAAGTATCAGAGACACTCATTTTTTGTACAGACACATCTGCTAAAGCCTCATTTAAAGTGTAATTCCCAATAGGTTGCACAAAATTTGCAGCACGATTTGGTTCAATAATATCAGCTCCATTATCGTAAAAATGATCTAAACCTACTTGCCCATAAATGGAGTTGTTTTTTAATATAGCATACATCCCTTGGACAGCTTGTCTTGCATCGTTTTCTGAGGCAAAAAAGGTGTCAGGAGATATTAATGACTTAGGATCTTCTTCTAAAAAGCTTTCACAACTTATACTTGTGAAAACGATGAAGATATATAAGAATATTTTATTTGTTTTCATATCTATGTTTTTTAAAAAGTTATATTTAATCCAAATGTTACAACTCTTGGATTTGGGTATTGAGCACTTAAATAACCTTGTGCTATGTTTCCTAGTCCTGTTCTACCAAAATTACTTGCTTCTGGATCAATTAATCTAGTTTTTGAGAATAACAATAAGTTAGAACCTGACATATAAAAAGTTGCATTTTTTACTCCTTTTAAAAAGTCCATTTCATCAACTGGGAAATTGTAAGCTAATCTTACTGTTTTAAGACGTAAATGAGATCCATCTTCTACATATTGTGAGTTTGGTGGTGTATTTGTTACAGAATCTGCACCTGCTCTTGGGATATCTGATGAAGGATTGCTTACTGTCCAACGATCACGTAAATCACCAAATTTCACAGATTCACCACGATTAAAATAATTATTACGCATATTTAAGTTAAATACTTCATTTCCTAAAGTACCCTGAAAGTAAAATGAAAAATCCCAGTTCTTATATGAAAATGAGTTTTCAAATCCAAAAATTAAATCTGGAAAAGGACTTCCTAAAACTACATTATCTTCAGTTGAAATAATTTTATCTCCATTACGATCTTCAAATCTTGACCCTCCAACTACTTGAGCTGTTAATCCAGATGCATCAATTTCTGCTTGATTTTTCCATGTTCCTAAGTAGTTAACTCCAGTATATACTGGAACTGATTCTCCTACAATTAAACGAGTATTACCAGATCCAATAATTGGATCTACAACAACATCAATAAAGTCTACACCTCCAAGATCTAAAATTTCATTTTTATTTGAAGACAATGTTACAGTAGAATTCCAATTAAAATTATCTGTTCTAACATTTTTAGTATTCACTAAAAGTTCCCAACCTTTATTTTGAAGAGACCCTACATTTTGCAATTGACTTGAAAAACCAGTCTGTCTTGGTATAGTAACATCTAATAATAAATCATCAGTTTTCTTATAGTAATAGTTAAATTCTGTAAAAATTCTACCTTCAAATAAAGATGCTTCTAATGCAATGTCAAATGAGTTTGTAGTTTCCCATTTTAAATTTGGATTTGAAGGTCTACCTAATGTTACACCAGGAACCTCTACACCATTAAGGGTAGTATTTGCTTCTGTTAAAAGACCAAATGTTCTATAAGGTCCTATTGCTTGATTTCCTGATCTACCCCAACTCGCTCGTAACTTTAAATCTTTAACAACATCTTGGTTTTCCATAAATTCTTCTTCAGAAATCTTCCAAGCTGCTGCTACAGAAGGGTAAAATTCATATTTGTTCCCTGGAGAAAAACGGGAACTACCATCAGTTCTTCCTACTAAAGTAAACAAGTACTTGTCTTTGTAAGTGTAGTTTAATCTTCCAAAAAATGAAGCAATTTGAAAACCAGAGAATGAACTACTTACCACAGATCTTGTAGGGTTAGAGAAACCTAGGTTATTAAACCCTGTAACGTCACTAGTTATCCCAGCAGCTTCTGCTAGTACAATTTCTGTAGAGGCCTTTTGAAAAGAAGCTCCCACAAGCGCTGTAATACTATGATCATCATTTATTTCTGTATTATACTGAATTGTATTTTCATTATTCCAACCAGTGGTGGCCACAGACCTTACACTAGCAGAACCTCCATCAGGCACATTATCTGCAAGAAAACCTGGTAGTTGACTAGATGTAAATCTATTTTGCTTAGTATTGTTAAATTCTGGACTAAATGTTGAACGAATTATCCAGTTTTCTGCTGGTTTATACTCTAAGAAAGCAGTAGCTAATAAGTTATTCGTAAAAGTTTCATTAGTATTTAATGCTATGGCTGCTAAAGGATTACCAAAAGGAGCCCCTACAACCTCATCACGTCCATTAAATGACCCATCAGCATTATAAGCTGGTTGCGTTCTAAGAATACCAAATGCTGCTTGACTGTAGCTAGCCAAAGCATTATCTTGTTCTAATCTAGAATAGTTTATTCTAAATCCAGCTTTTACTTTATCAGATATTTTAATATCTAAATTTGATCTAAAAATATATTTTTCTAAACCAGAGCTCTTTACAATACCTTCTTGATTAAAATAATTAAAAGAGTTGTAATAATTAACATTTTCTGATGCTCCAGAAACAGAAATATCAGCATTATAAATTAATGCAGGTCCTAATACTAAATCAACCCAATCATTATCAGGATAGGTAGAAGGATCGTTAGGAAATGGAATTGCAGCAGATCTAAAAGCAGCACTTTCATTTGTAAACGCAATTTGTTCTGCTTGACTTAATCTGTCTGGTAATTCAGGTAAAAATTGAATACTGTTGTATAAGTTTAAGGTAATTTGGGGTTTTCCACTACCAGTACTTTTCCCACTTTTTGTAGTTACTAATACAACACCGTTTGCCCCTCTAGAACCATAAATTGCAATAGAAGATGCATCTTTTAAAACCTCAATAGATTTAATATCATTGCTGTTAATATTATTCAAGTTAAAGTTGGTTCCAACCACAATACCGTCTATGACCCATAAAGGTTCATTGCTACCAGTAATAGAATTACCTCCACGAACCCTAATAACTGTACCTGCACCTGGAGCACCACTTACTTGTGTTACTTGCACCCCAGAAGCTCTACCTTGAAGCGCTTGATCTACACGCGCAACAGGTGTTTGAGTTATACTTTCTGCTTTAATAGTAGAAACTGATCCTGTTAAATCTGATTTTCGTTGAGTACCATACCCTATAACAACAATTTCATCCAATTGATTATCAGGCTCTAAACTAATATTTATTATTTTTTGATTACCTACAAGAACTTCTTTAGCAGCATAACCTACATAAGAAAAAACTAGTGTTGCTCCTGAGCTTACATTAATTGAATATTTTCCGTCAAAATCTGTAGTTGAACCCTTTGATGTTCCTTTAACCGAAACAGAAGCACCAGGTAGTGGAACTCCTTCTGCTGAAACTGTTCCTGTAATTGTCTGCGCATTTACCATAGCTATTGAAAAGAAACTTACAATAGCGATAAAAAATACACCCTTTAAATTAGGTGGTATTTTTAGTTTAATTTTTAAATCCATAATTTATAATATATTTTATTAAATAAAATGCAAATTATTTATTAAAATACTATATACTATCCTGTACAATTATGTTTTTTTTAAGAAATCAAAAATAAACCACTATGGATTTGAAATCCATAGTTTTAAACAAAAGAATGAAATTCTTTCATAACATTACTCTAATATCCAGTTGCCTTTTTCTGAATTGGGCTTATCCTTATGATGTTCAAGATATTCCTGAACCATTTCATCAGTTATCTTACCAGTACTCCAAGCTCCATAACCAACAGCCCAAAAATGCCTACCCCAATAATGCTTATTTAAATTGGGAAATTCCTGCTGTAACATTCTTGATGAGCGACCTTTCAGCTTCTTTACCAAAACACTTATACTCAAAGATGGAGGAAACTCAACATGCATATGGACATGATCCTTGCTTACAACTCCTTTTAATATATGAACATTTTCAGAATTACATATTTGGATTAGTAAATCGCGACATCGATTTTGAACATCGCCTCGCAAAACAGCATATCGGTATTTTGTTGCCCATACAATATGGCAACTCAAATTGGTTATCGAATGTGAATTCCTACGATAGTTTGGCATTCTACAAAACTAAAACATTTATAGAAACTAAAGTAACTGCAATAAAATTGCAGGGTTTTAACCTTTAACTTGATAATAAAGAAATTAAACATATTAGTTGTTGAAGATGACAATATCAGTTCATTGATTCTGTTAAAAATATTAGAAGGCAGTGCTAAAACAATACAAACAGTCAAAAATGGATTAGAAGCTGTTGAAGTTTGCAAGAATAACTCAAATTTCGATCTCATATTAATGGATATTAAACTACCTGGCCTCAATGGTATAGAAGTGATAAAAAGAATAAGACAATTTAATACAGAGGTAAAAATAATAATACAAACAGCACATGCCTTTGGAAGCTATAAAGAAAAAGCATTTAAAGCCGGTTGTGATGATTATATTTCTAAACCGATAAAGAAAGAGTTGCTATTTGAAAAAATACAGCAGTGTTTTAGGTAAAAATTATTTACTATCGAGGATACGTATAAAACGCCCATACTTGTAGCTCACTCAAAATACATAAGAGTTTAATCAGAAATCTGAAAATACTCACAAAATTAAAGGTTAGCAAAAATTTCTAAAAAAACGAAAATCCTAAGCCAAAAGAAACGCTATCTAATCGATTATTTTCAAAACCTGCAATCCCTTTTCTATGAAAATCGATTCTAACAATGGTATTCCATCGTTTTTCTCCTGCAATTTGAAAACCTAAACCTAAACCATAATAATTACCATCTGGATAACGTGAAGAAGGTGTCCACATTTTTCCATATCTAACTTCTGTAAAAAAAGCATCATCATCTTTTTCTACAATATTAAACCTTAAACCACCATAAGTAGGAAAAGCATCTACAGCATAATTAAAATGAAAATCATAGCCAGCATTAAAACTTATGGCAACTCTTTTTTTAAACTCGTACCCAAAGCCTATTCTAAAAAAAAGTGCAGCTGGTTCTAAGAGTCCTTCTCCATCATCTGTATCAAAAAGAGTATAGTTTTCGTTAATTCCCAGAGTAAAATTAAAATCTCCTGTAATAAAGGGTTTTCCTAATTTTTCTTGAGAAACAAAATTTTGTAAAGTGCAAAAAAGAATAATAGTAATGGTAATATTTTTCATGAGTTCATATTTTTAATGCAATTAACCAAAAACTATTCCATTTATTTAAAATAATTGTAATTTCGCATCTAAGTTATGAGCATTATTTCTAAAGACATACAAAAAGCTGTTCAATTATTAACTAACGAGCAGTTGGTTGCAATACCCACAGAAACTGTGTATGGTTTAGCAGGAAATATTTTTAGCGAAAAAGCCATCAACAGCATTTTTTCAACTAAAAAAAGGCCTTTTTTCAATCCGTTAATTGTACATATTCCTTCTGTAGAATTTTTAGAAAATGTGGTTACACACATTCCTAAAAAAGCAAAATTATTAGCAGATGCTTTTTGGCCTGGTTCTATGACTTTGGTTTTAAAGAAGAACCGTAAAATACCTGATTTAATTACAGCTGGCAAAGATACTGTTGCTGTTCGTGTACCAAATCATCCTGTAACTTTATCACTTTTACGACAGTTATCTTTTCCTTTAGCTGCACCAAGTGCAAATCCTTTTGGTAGTATTAGCCCTACAAAACCAAGTCATGTAGAAAATTATTTTAAAAATAACATTCAAATGGTTTTAGATGGCGGTGCTTGTAAAAACGGAATTGAATCTACCATTATTGGTTTCGAAAATGAGGAACCTATTATTTATAGGTTAGGTGCTTTACCTCTAGAAGATATAGAAGCAGTAGTTGGCAAAATAGCTATCAAAAATAAAAAGGAACAAAACCCTGAAGCTCCTGGAATGTTAGCCAGACATTATGCTCCAAAAACCAAAACTTTTTTGGTAAATGATGTTTTGAGTGAACTTAAAAAACATCCGAATAAAAAAATTGGTGTATTGGTTTTTAAAGATTCTATTAACAATGATAGTGTAACCGAAATTATTTTATCTGAAAAAGGCGTTATGCAAGAGGCAGCCTCTAATTTATATAATTCTTTACACTTATTAGACACTTATCATTTAGATGTAATTATAGCAGAACGTTTTCCAGAAAATGGTCTAGGAACTTCTATAAACGATCGTTTGCAACGTGCTACTTTTGCTTAAAATTATCGTACAAATCTATAGGTAGCTTTTATTAAAAAGGTATCTTGTGCTGATGCATCAAAAATTTGTTTATTAATACTTTCTGTTAAAGAATCGTTTACGTTTTGTAAGCCAGAAGAGCCTCTTGCCCAAACTAAAAACAATTCAGAACCTGGTATATATTCCCATCTTACAACTAAATTAGTTTGTAATTGTGTAAATGAAAAATCTGGATTACTAAAAGTGTAATCTGTAGTATTATCTGTATTTTCATCAACTAAAAAACTTTCTGAGGTTTGGTTATAAGAAATTTGATTGTTGCTATACAAATTCACTCTGTCGTTAAAAGAGGCTGCTACTGGGTTGTTTACAAAGTTTAAATCAGAATAACGACCTCTAGAAATAAATGGTTGCCCATAAAATTGTATAGAAAAATTAGGGTTGATACTGTATGTAAATCTTAAAGTTGATGAAAATTCATCATTTGTAATTTTACCTAAAATATATCTAGCTTGGTTACCAAAACTAGTTTCTGTTACATATTGAGATTTATCTTTTGTAATTTCTAATTCATTTTCAAAAGAAATATTTAAAGCATCTGTAGGTTGATACACAAAACCAATCGTATACCTATTTCTGCTCAAAACATTTTCATCAGAATGTACATTTAAATATCTAAAATTATAGCTAAACAGTTTACTTCTATCAGAACTAAAAGAAGCAAAAACATACCTACTATTTGCTGTTCTCCATCTTGGACCTCCTCTTAAAAAGGAGTTAGAAAAACGTTTAAAATTAGCTCCTATACCTATTCTTGTATCTGCATTATTTATCCAATTTATATTTGCTGACCCTTCAAAACGAATTCTGTTTAAATTTCCTTGAAAATCATATTCTGTTAATTCCTCTGCACTTACACGCATATTCCTATACGTTTCTGTAGGAACCTGCCATAAATAACTTAGGTTTGCAAACTGAATCATTTCATCTGTATTTCTTAAAAAACCAACATCATTTAATTCTAATTCTGGAGATCGCCATATAAAACCTGTATTATAGCGCCAATCTCCTCCCCCTGCTTTTCCTAACTCTATTCTACCACCTGTACCTGTTAGTGAGGTTCTTGTTGGATCTACAGAAACGTGTGTAGCATCAGTTCTTTGAAACAAACGTGTTATAGAACGTTGTGTATCTTCTATAGCTTCTTTACTACCTGTTACATGACTTAAAATTACATTACCATCTAAATAATATTCTCTATTTTTCCAGTTATGATTAAAATCTAGGCCACCTGTATATGCTGCTTTATGTAGTTCGTTAAAATTACCATCTAAATTTCTGTTTGTGGCAGTAAACATTGCACCAATAAAAGAATTTCTTTCGTTAAAATCTTTTTGAATTCTACCTACAAAATAATTGGTTAATGGTTCTACGATTTCTTTTCTAGTTGTACCATCTGTCTGTCTAATTTCCGAAAACTCGTTCGCAGTAACACTTTCTAAAACTCCAATAGACCAACCTTCTTTTGTTTTTCCAGAAAATTTTGCAGCACCTAAAATTCTAGAATTTAAAGGCTCTTTTGCAAACTCTCCATCTACTAAATTTGCACTTCTATGTGGGTTTCTACCAATTCGTCTACTATAAAATAAATTGTCTCTTCCGTTTGCAAACTCAAAATCGAAAATATTTCTATTTTCTACAAAAAAGGGTCTTTGTTCTCTAAAAAATATTTGAAACCCATCCAAAGCAATAGCTCCTGGATCTGCTTCTACTTGACCAAAATCTGGGTTTACAGTTAAATCTAAAGTTAAATCGTTGGTAATTCCAATTTTTGCGTCTAAACCACCATTCACTTTAAAATCATTACCATCTCTATAAGGGTTTCCAGTTTCAGGCTCATAAGTATCATATTGCACCACTGCAAAAGGTTGTATTTCTAATTGTTTTTGTGGTTTTAGGTTGATAAGTCCATGCAATTCGCCAGCTTCACTAATAAAACCTGCTTGGTCATTAGGTATTCTTTGCCATAAAGAACGTTCTTGCAATCTAAAAATAGTTCTGTTAATATTAAAACCCCAAATTTGTTCTTTTGCTTTCCCAAAGCGTAGCTGACTAAAGGGTATTTTCATTTCTGCAGTCCAACCCTTATCATCTACATGAGCATCTGTATACCAAATGGGGTTCCAGCTATCATCCCAACTACCACCATTTTGCGATGAAAATTCTTCTCCTTTTACACCAGCTGCAGTTGTGGTAAAAACAAAAGCTGTTCTTTTATCATGGTAGCTATCAATAATTACATTTACTCGATCTCCAGCAAAACCATCTCTTCTACTTAATCTTTGCTGTATCAACTCTGGATCATCATCAAAAGCTCTAATAGCAATGTATAAAAACTTTGCATCATACATTACTTTAAACATTGTTTGATATGCTGGTGGTGTTCCTTCGTCTGGATTTTTCTCAACAAAATCAGAAGACCATTCCACTACACCCCATGCATCTTCATTAATTTTACCATCTATTATTGGTTTTTTAACCAATCTTTTAGTGGTGTAAATCCTTTTCTTAATTTTATTTAAAGTTTGGCCTTGTCCATAAACAGAAAAAACCATGAATAGGGTAAAAAAGGTTAGTAAAGTAAAAGTTTTCATTGATTTTTTTTGGGTTGTTTTAATCATTGAAAAAAGAGATTACAGGCATTTTTATATAGACGTGCAAAATTAACTTTCTATTCTCTTAACAATATGTTAATTATTTACCAAAAAAGAAAAGCTAGTATTTTTATAAAAATATTTCTAAAAGTCTATTTGTCAATAAAATAAATAATGGTACATTTGCACTCCTTTTTTAAGGAAAATGAAATTATTAATTGAACAAAAACTAATAGTGTAATTATGAACACATTAAGTTACAAAACAGTATCAGCAAACAGCGCTACCGTAAACAAGGAGTGGGTTTTAGTTGATGCGGACGGGCAAACGTTGGGTCGTCTAGCTTCTAAAATAGCAAAGCTAATTAGAGGTAAATACAAGCCAAATTATACTCCTCACGTAGATTGTGGAGACAACGTGGTTATTATCAACGCAGAAAAAATTGTTTTAACTGGTAACAAATGGAGAGACAAATCTTACATTCGTCACACAGGGTATCCAGGAGGACAAAGATCGTTAACTGCAACAGAAATGTTTGAGAAAGATCCTACAAGATTAATCGAAAAAGCAGTAAAAGGAATGTTACCAAAAAACACTTTAGGTAGCGCTTTATTTAGAAACTTGTATGTATATGCAGGTACAGAGCACAAACAAGCAGGTCAAGAACCTAAAGCTATTAACCTTAACGATTATAAATAATGGATACAGTACACAAAATCGGTAGAAGAAAAACAGCAGTAGCTCGTATTTATCTTTCGGAAGGTAAAGGAAACATTACTGTTAATAAGAAAGATTTTAAAGATTATTTTCCAACAGGAACTTTACAATACAAAGTACAACAACCATTAATGTTAACAGAAAACTTAACATCTTATGATGTAAAAGTAAATGTTTTTGGCGGTGGTGTAACTGGTCAAGCAGAAGCAATTCGTTTGGCAATTACAAGAGCTTTAGTTTCTATTAACGAAGAGCACAGAGCAGTATTAAAACCAGAAGGTTTATTAACTCGTGATCCAAGAATGGTAGAACGTAAAAAATTCGGTCAGAAAAAAGCACGTAAAAAATTCCAATTCTCGAAACGTTAATATATACACTGAACTTGTTTCAGTATACATTACAATTGAGAACTGTTATTATTACAATACATTAATATTAAACAGTTTAGTATCTAAATATACAAGACCTTAACAAAAAGCTACTTGTATATTGATTTCGAAAACAGAAAGTAAACACATTTAAAAATGGCAAACGTAAACATTCAAGATTTATTAGACAATGGTGTACACTTTGGTCACTTAACAAGAAAGTGGAATCCAAATATGGCACCTTACATTTATACAGAACGTAATGGTGTACACATCATCGATTTGTATAAAACTGCAGCTAAAATAGAAGAAACATCAGAAGCATTAAAGAAAATTGCTAATTCTGGTAGAAAAATTTTATTTGTAGCTACAAAAAAGCAAGCTAAAGACATTGTTGCAGACAAAGCAAAAGCAGTAAACATGCCTTACATTACAGAAAGATGGCCTGGTGGAATGCTAACTAACTTTGTTACTATTAGAAAAGCTGTGAAAAAAATGGCTTCTATTGATAGAATGAAAACAGATGGTTCTTTTGACGCTTTGTCTAAAAGAGAAAAATTACAAATTAACAGACAAAGAGAAAAATTAGAAAAGAATTTAGGTTCTATTTCTGATATGACTCGTTTACCTGGTGCATTATTTGTAATAGATATTAAAAAAGAGCACATTGCTGTAGCAGAAGCTCAAAAATTAAATATCCCAATTTTTGCAATGGTAGATACAAACTCTGATCCAAGACAAGTAGACTACGTAATTCCAGCAAACGATGACGCGTCTAAATCGATAGACAAAGTATTAGGTTTTGTTACAGAAGCAATTGCAGAAGGTTTATCTGATAGAAAAGCAGACAAAGAAAAAGTAAAAGAAGCTAAAGAAGCTCCAAAAAAGGAAGCTGCTAAAGCAGAAGTTACTGAAACTGCAACAGAAGAAAAAAAATAATTAATATCAATTTAGAAACAATCGTTTCATAAAAAAAGGAAGTGACATGGTAAAAGTAAGTGCTGCTGACGTTAAAAAATTAAGAGAAGCAACTGGAGCTGGTATGATGGACTGTAAAAAGGCATTAGTAGAAGCAGAAGGTAATTTTGACGAAGCAATAAATATTTTACGTAAAAAAGGTCAAAAAATTGCTGCAAAAAGAGCTGATAGAGAATCTACAGAAGGTGTTGCAGTAACTAAAATTAACGACGATAAAACAGAAGGTGTAGCAATTGTATTAGCTTGTGAAACTGATTTTGTTGGTAAAAACGAAAAATTTGTAGCATTAGCTGGCGAATTTGCAGACATTGCCTTAAACTATGATAGCAAAGAAGATTTCTTAGCTGCAGATTTTAATGGAATGACAGTTGCCGATAAATTAGTGGAACAAACTGGTGTTATTGGAGAAAAGTTAGACATCACTGCTTTTGAAAAAGTAAAAGCTGCTTATGTTGGTGCTTACACACACATTGGTAAAATTGCTGCTTTAGTAGGATTATCTGCAGTGGTAGATAATGCTGAAACTTTAGCAAAAGACGTTGCAATGCAAGTTGCATCTATGGGAGCTACAACTCTATCTTACAAAGATTTTGATCCTGCTTATGTTGCTGCAGAAACCGAAGCAAGAATTGCTGTGATTGAAAAAGATAATATTGAGTTAGGTAGATTGGGTAAAACATTAAAAAATGTTCCTCAATACATCTCTATGTCTCAAATTACTGATGAAGTTTTAGCAAAGGCAGAAGCAGATGCTAAAGCAGAATTAGCTGCAGAAGGTAAACCAGAAAAAATCTGGGATAGAATTTTACCAGGTAAAATGGAAAGATTCATTTCTGACAATACAACTTTAGATATGGAGCAGTGTCTTTTAGACCAAACTTTTATTAAAGATGAAAAGAAAAATGTTGCTGAATATGTAAAAACATATGGTGATGTTGAAGTATCTTCTTTTAAAAGAGTAACTTTAGGATAAGACAAAACTGTTACTCCTGTAAAAACAGGAATCTATAAATTTTAAACCTTGCATTCTATTTTAGAAATGCAAGGTTTTTTATTTTCTAACAAAAAAGAAAATCAAAAAAAAAACGTAATTTTGCGCAACATTTAAAATAAACTATGCAATACAAAAGAATTCTTTTAAAACTTAGTGGAGAAGCTTTAATGGGAGAAAGACAATATGGAATAGACCCTAAAAGACTCTCAGAATACGCAAAAGAAATAAAACAAGTAGTAGTAAAAGGAGTTGAAGTAGCCATAGTTATTGGTGGTGGAAACATTTTTAGGGGTGTGGCTGGTGCTGCAAATGGTATGGATCGTGTGCAAGGAGATCACATGGGTATGTTAGCAACCTGTATAAATGGTTTAGCCCTACAAAGTGCACTAGAAGAAGAAGGGGTTTATACACGTTTACAAACCGCGCTAGAAATTAAAGAAGTTGCAGAACCTTATATAAAAAGAAAAGCTATACGTCATTTAGAAAAAGGACGTGTAGTAATTTTTGGTGCAGGCACAGGAAACCCATACTTTACCACAGACACAGCAGCCGTTTTAAGAGCTATTGAAATTGATGCAGATGCCATTTTAAAAGGAACACGTGTAGATGGAATTTATAATACAGATCCAGAAAAAGATAAAAATGCTATAAAATTTGAAACAATTACCTTTAAAGATGTAATTACAAAAGGTTTAAAAGTAATGGATATGACTGCATTTACTTTGAGTGAAGAAAATAAATTACCTATTATTGTATTTGATATGAATACTAACGGAAATTTACTAAAATTAGTTTCTGGAGAAAAAATTGGTACTGTTGTTGATAATCAATAATTAAAAACTAAAACTTACAAGAAGATGAACGAAGAAATAGAATTTATATTAGACACGGCTAAAGAGGCAATGAACAAAGCAATTGCCCATTTAGAAAAAGAGTTGGTTTCTATTAGAGCAGGTAGAGCAACACCTGCAATGCTAAGTACAGTTATGGTAGATTACTATGGGGCTCAAACCCCATTAGGACAAGTTGCCAATGTAAATACACCAGATGCAAGAACACTAAGCATACAACCTTGGGAAAAAAGCATGTTGCAAGAAATTGAAAAAGCAATACAGATAGCAAACTTAGGTTTTAACCCAATGAACAATGGTGATATTATTATGATTAATGTACCACCGTTAACAGAAGAAAGAAGAAAAGGGTTAGCTAAACAAGCCAAAGCAGAAGCAGAAGACGCAAAAGTAGGTGTTAGAAATGCTAGAAAAGAAGCTAATAACGAAATTAAAAAAGTAGACATCTCTGACGATATGAAAAAAATTGCAGAAGATGACATACAAAAATTAACAGATAGTTTTGTAAAACAAATAGATGAAAAACTAGCTGTAAAAGAAGAAGAAATAATGACAGTTTAAAACTGAAAAATAAAAAAAAGGGCGTTTTTAAAACGCCCTTTTTTTTATTTTAAGAACTATGTAATTTAGTTACCTTTGTATAAAATTTTCTCTATGAATTTCTGGACAAAAGCTGCTGGTATTATATTGCGAAACCGTTATTTGGTACTACTTTTTATTGCAATAATAACTAGCTTACTTGCTTCGCAAATGAAATATATGAAATTTTCATATACAGAAGCCAACCTCTTACCAGAAGACCACGAAGCAAATATAGACTACAACAAATTTTTAGACATCTTTGGTGAAGAAGGAAATCTTGTAATACTCGGTATTAAAGATTCAACTGTTTTTACACCACAAAAATTTAATGCTTGGAATAAATTAACAGAACAATTTGATGATAGAGATGAAATAGATTTTACCATTTCAATATCAGATGTACAAAAATTAAAAGCAGATAGGAAAAAACGAAAGTTTATTTTAGAACCACTTTACGAGAAAGAACCAACAACATCAGCAGAAGTAAATGCTATAAAAAAACAGCTTTTTGAAAAACTTCCTTTTTACGATAACCTACTTTATAACAAAGAAACAGAAACCTTACAGACAGCTATTTATATAAAAAAAGAAATTATAAATACACCAAAACGTAGAGATTTTATATTTGATGTATTAATTCCAAGAATAGAAAAGTTTGAAAAAGAAAACAATGTAAACGTTCGTGTTTCTGGTATGCCTTACATACGAACGCTAAACGCACAAAACATACAAGATGAAATTGTACTATTTGTAGGAGGTGCATTATTAATAACAGCCGTAATTTTCTTTTTCTTTTTCCGTTCTTACAGAGCTACCTTTATTACACTTTTAGTGGTAATTATTGGGGTTGTTTGGGCATTTGGTTTTATTGGTTTATTTAGGTATGAAATTACTGTTTTATCTGCTTTAATACCTCCTTTAATTATTGTAATTGGGGTGCCAAATGCTGTATTTCTCATTAATAAATATCAACAAGAAATAAAAAAACACGGTAACCAAGCTAAATCTTTACAAAGGGTAATTGCCAAAATTGGGAATGCTACTTTAATGACCAATATTACTACAGCCTCTGGTTTTGCAACTTTTGTTTTTGTAAAAAGTAATTTATTACGAGAATTTGGAATTTTAGCCTCTGTAAACATTATCAGTATTTTTATTCTGGCACTATTAATAATTCCTATTATTTATAGTTTTATGCCTCTTCCAAAGAAGAAACATTTAAATCACTTAGAAAAAAGGTGGATAGAAAATGTGGTAGATTGGATGGAAAAAACGGTAAAAAATAAAAGAATTACCATTTATTTTGCCACTGTAACCGTAATTATTTTAGGTATTATTGGGGTCTATATGATTAGAGTTTCTGGTAGTTTAATAGAAGACATGCCTAAAAGTCTTCCTTTTTACAAAGACATAAAATTCTTTGAAAAAGAGTTTGGTGGTATTATGCCTTTAGAAATTTTAATTGATACTAAAAAGGAAAAAGGTGTCATGAAACTTTCCACTTTAAAAAAGATGGAAAAATTAAATGAAGCTATTGAAACTTTTCCAGAATTATCGAAACCAATTTCTGTAACCAATATCGTAAAATACTCTAAACAAGCCTATTATAAAGGAAATCCAAAATATTATCAACTACCAACCAATCAAGAGCAAAGCTACATTTTTTCGTATACCAAAAACTCTAATAGCGATGCCAGTATGTTAAAAACGTTTGTAGATTCTACTGGTCGATATGCAAGAATTACTACGTTTATGAAAGATATTGGTACAGACAAAATGCAGGTAATTCAAGAACGACTAAAAGCTGTTATAACCAAAGAATTTCCAGCTAATAGATATGAAGTTTCTTTAACAGGTAAAGCTTTGGTTTTTATAAAAGGCACTAATTATTTAATTAAAAACTTAGTAATTTCTTTGTCATTGGCTATTTTGTTAATCGCCATTTTTATGGCGTGGATGTTTAGGTCGCCACAAATGATTTTTATATCCTTAATCCCAAACATGCTTCCTTTACTAATTACAGCTGGTTTAATGGGCTTTTTAAGCATCCCTATAAAACCATCTACCATTTTAGTTTTTAGCATTGCATTTGGTATTTCTGTAGATGATACCATTCACTTTTTAGCAAAATATAGACAAGAATTAATGGCAAATAATTGGAATATAAAGCCATCTGTTTACGCCGCTTTAAGAGAAACTGGTGTAAGTATGTTTTATACTTCTATCGTGTTATTTTTCGGATTTTTAGTATTTACACTCTCTAGTTTTGGTGGCACTATTGCTTTAGGTGGTTTGGTTTCTGTAACCCTTTTATTAGCCATGGTTTCTAACTTATTATTGCTACCATCTCTTCTATTGACTTTCGAAAAGAAAATAGCTAATAAAAAAGTATTTAAAGAACCTAAAATGAAGATTTTTCCTCCAAATGAGGATAAAACAATTTAACTTTTAAGAGGATATAGCATTTTGTTAGATTGTTTAATCCCTAACAATAAAGTATCTTTACTCTTTTAATAAAAGCCTATTTTAAAATATAATATTTACACTAATGATGATGAAAAGCAACGTTGATGAAATCTTAAAATCAGGAACAATTTTACAAGAAGTAGCCTTAAAAGGTTGGGTTAGAACTTTTAGAAGCAATCGTTTTATTGCTTTAAATGACGGTTCTACCATTAAAAATATACAATGTGTTATCGATTTTGAAAACACACCAGAAGAAACTTTAAAAAGAATTACAACAGGAGCTGCAATTTCTATAAAAGGAACTTTAGCAGAAAGCCAAGGAAAAGGACAATCTGTAGAAATTCAAGTTTCAGAAATAGCAATTTTAGGAGATTCTAATCCAGATGAATACCCTATACAACCCAAAAAACATAGTTTTGAATTTTTAAGAGAGAACGCACATTTACGTGTTAGAACCAATACATTTAGTGCTGTTATGAGAGTCCGTTCCAAACTATCTTTTGCGGTGCATAAGTATTTTCAAGATAATGGATTTAATTATGTAAACACACCTATTGTTACTGGTTCAGATGCAGAAGGAGCAGGAGAAATGTTTAGAGTAACTTCTTTTGAAGACAACAAAGCACCTGTTACAGAAGATGGAAAAATTGATTATGCTAAAGATTTTTTTGGTAAAGAAACCAACTTAACAGTTTCTGGTCAATTAGAAGCAGAAACTTATGCAATGGCTTTGGGTAAAGTATACACATTTGGCCCAACTTTTAGAGCAGAAAACTCTAATACCACAAGACATTTAGCAGAATTTTGGATGATAGAACCAGAAGTTGCTTTTATGGATTTAGATGGTAATATGGATTTGGCAGAAGATTTTATTAAAGAAGTTTTAAGCTATGTGTTAGAAAACTGTAAAGACGATTTAGAATTTTTAGACCAACGATTTAATCAAGAAGAAAAAACAAAACCACAAGCGCAAAGAAGTGAAATGAGCTTGTTAGAAAAGCTAAAATTTGTAACAGAAAATAACTTTAAACGTGTTTCTTACACAGAAGCTTTTGATATTTTAAGAAACTCTAAACCTAATAAAAAGAAAAAATTTCAGTTTCCTGTAAACGAATGGGGTGTAGATTTACAATCTGAACACGAACGTTATTTGGTAGAAAAACACTTTAAATGTCCAGTAATTTTATTTGATTACCCAGCAAATATCAAAGCATTTTACATGCGTTTAAATGATGATGGTAAAACAGTTAGAGCTATGGATGTTTTGTTTCCTGGCATTGGAGAAATGGTTGGTGGTGCACAACGTGAAGAACGTTATGATGTATTATTAGAAAAAATGAAAACCATGAATATTGACGAAAAAGAACTTTGGTGGTATTTAGACTTACGTAAGTTTGGTACAGCGGTTCATTCTGGCTTTGGTTTAGGTTTTGAAAGGTTAGTGCAGTTTACTACAGGAATGGGCAACATTAGAGATGTGATTCCTTTCCCAAGAACACCTCAAAATGCAGAATTTTAAAAAATAGTTGAATTTTTATTCAATCGTCATTCCCCTAAAAGAATGACGATTTTATTTTAACCTATTTGTTATATTTGTATATATGCTAAAACAAAGCTTACAATACAAGTTACTTCAAAAATTATCTCCACAACAAATACAGTTGATGAAGCTAATTCAATTGCCTACACAAGCTTTCGAAGAGCGTTTAAAACAAGAGATAGAAGAAAACCCGGCTTTAGATATTGGTAAAGATCAAAGCGATTCTTTTGACGAAGATTTATCAAATGAATTTGATGAAACTGGAACAGAAAAAATTGAGGCTGAAGACATTAATATAGATGAGTATTTAAGTGATGATGAAATACCTAACTACAAAACACAAGCCAATAATTATTCTGCTGATGATGAAGAAAAAAACCTACCCTATGCAGCTGGTACTAGTTTTCATCAATCTTTAAAAAACCAATTAAATACCTTTCGTTTAAATGAAGAAGAATTTGCTATTGCAGAGTTTTTAGTAGGCAGTATAGATGATAGTGGCTACATTAGAAGAGAAATTATAGACCTTGTAGACGATTTGGCTTTTACTGCAAATGTGTTTACAACGGAAGAAAAAGTAATCTCGGTTTTAAAAAAAGCTGTACACAATTTAGACCCTTTAGGGGTTGGTGCTAGAGATTTAAAAGAGTGTTTAACTATACAATTAAAAGCAAAAGATAAAACTAAAATTAGAAGTTTAGCGATAAATATTTTAGAAACTGCTTTTGATCATTTTGTAAAAAAACATTACAATAAATTACAAGAAAAATTTCATATATCTAAAGAAGAATTAAAAGAGGTAAATGTAGAAATCTCTAAATTAAATCCAAAACCTGGTAGTTCTTACGCTGGAAATAATAAAATAGCAGAACAAATTGTACCCGATTTTTCTGTTAAAATTATAGATGGCGAATTAGATTTAACCTTGAACTCTAGAAACGCACCAGAATTGCGTGTTTCTAGTGAATATAACAACATGTTAAAGGGGTATAAAGAATCTAATATAAAAACCAAATCTCAAAAAGATGCAGTATTTTTCATCAAACAAAAATTAGATGCAGCAAAGTGGTTTATAGATGCTATAAAACAACGTCAGCAAACCCTTTTAGTAACTATGAACACAATTATGCACTACCAATATGATTATTTTTTAACAGGTGATGAGCGCAAGTTAAAACCAATGATTTTAAAAGATATTGCAGATAAGATTAATATGGATATTTCTACGGTTTCTAGAGTAGCCAATAGTAAATATGTAGCTACACCATATGGAACAAAGTTAATTAAAGAGTTCTTTTCTGAATCTATGAAAAATGATCAAGGTGAAGATGTATCTACTAGAGAAATTAAAAAAATATTAGAAACTGTAATCGCAGAAGAAAATAAAAAGAAACCTTTAACAGACGAAAAACTAGCGGGTATTTTAAAAGAAAAAGGATACCCAATTGCTAGAAGAACTATTGCTAAATATAGAGAACAATTAGACTTGCCTGTTGCTAGGCTAAGAAAAGAAATCTAGTGGAAAAATTCTACAAAACAATATCTGTAGTTTTACACCCAATAGTCATACCAACTATTGGTGTATTTCTATACTTTTTTTTAACGCCAAATAATTTAGAAAGCCAACAAAAACTAGCTATTTTAAGTTTGGTTTTTATAACTACTTATTTAATACCCTTGTTAATTCTAATTATTTTTAAAAAAATAAAACTAGTAAAAAGTTTTAAAACAAAAAGTATAAGAGAAAGAAAATTACCCATAGCAATAATGATTATATTATTCTATCTCTTAGGAAATACCATTGTTAATATTTCTCAAATAAGAGATTTAGGGATACTTTTTTACGCTTCTAGTTTTGGTTTAATTCTAATCTATTTTCTTTTTGGTTTTAATTTAAAAACAAGTATACATTTAATGTCTATTGGCATAGCTACCAGTTTCTTCTTAATTTTAGGAGAGGTTTATCCTATTAATTACGTACCAATAATTGTAATAGGTTTTTTATTTGCAGGATTATTGGGTAATGCAAGATTGTATTTAAACGCTCACACAACAACAGAAGTTTATTTAGGTTTCTTTACTGGTTTTATAGCACCAATTAGTGTTTACTTATTTCTATAGCAAATAATAAATAAGACCAAATTTTAAAATCTTGGTATTTATAGCTTCTATGTTGATAGTTGCATCTTTAAAAATTGGTGATAAACCATAAAAAAGGTGCACATTAAACTCATCATAACCTGCAGAAAACGTTAAGCCATATTGCAAATTATTATAGGCATTTAAATTCTTATACTTAAAATTTTGTTGATTGGCATCCGTATACGAAAAAGTATTCTGTAGATTATATATAAACTTTACCCCTGTGTAAACTCTCCAAAAATTATATTTTTTTGCATTAGAAGTTCTCCATCTAAACTCTAAAGGAAATTCTAAATTGTAAGTTTTAAATATATTATTATTAATCGTATTATCGCTACTAAAGGTTGTAGATGTATTTACTTCATCAACTTTTAGTTTGTGATTAAAATAATCGTAACCAAAACCAACACCAGCAGCAAAAGAAACGCTACCTTGTTTGTTTAGAATGATATCTTTAAGGAACCCAGCAGATAATGCATAAGAGAAATTACTTTTGCTTATAAGTGAAGGTTGCTCATTTAGTTGGCTATATGATATAGAAATATATAATTGATCTTCTGCGTACCTATCTCCCAATTGCAAAGTGTCTTTTTGAGCAAAAGAATTGACTACTGTGAATAGTAAACATAAAAAAGCAACTTTGATTTTCATAATAAATGTAACGTAGTATAAAGATACAATATTTCAAAAATATGTTATAATTAAAATAAAAAGCAAAAAAAAAGGGATAATTCTAAGAATTATCCCTTTTCTAAATACTGTATATAAAATTAATTACCACCTCCTTTAGAAGCAGAATAACTAATTTTAAGTGCATTCACATCTCTTAACTTTAATCTAATATCTGTAATTGTACCTACATTAGATTCTTTATCAGCCTTAATAGAAGTTGTCATAAAAGGTATTTCAGCTTCAGAAACTTTTTCTCTAGAGTTCATAATAAAAGCAGGTACATCATCTGCAGATGCTATTTTATCATTTAATTGAATTTTATTATACCCTACACCATATTTAGAGTCTTTAGCTTTACTTACATAAATAGTAGTAACTAAGCTTTTGTGCTCTAACTTTTTAACTTCTGTTGCAGAAGGTAACCTAGGAGCTTCTAATTTTAAATCTGTTTCTCTCATAGTAGTAGTTACCATAAAGAAAAATAATAACATAAATACAATGTCTGGT
The DNA here is from genome assembly GCF_057219325.1 of Polaribacter sp. YIW18. Classification (NCBI taxonomy): domain Bacteria; kingdom Pseudomonadati; phylum Bacteroidota; class Flavobacteriia; order Flavobacteriales; family Flavobacteriaceae; genus Polaribacter; species Polaribacter sp. YIW18. The sequence continues at coordinate 96,060 of NZ_JBXVVE010000001.1, forward strand.
AATGCCGCTGTATTTACTGCTGGCATTCCTTTTTTCTTCTTTCTAAACTTAGACATATTATTATATTTTTAAATTAATTAGCAGACGTTGGTTCAGCATCAGAAATAATTTGAGGATATGCTAATTTTATATCTTCAACTTTTTTCTTTAAAGACTCGTCAGTTCTTGCTTTCTTATATGCTTCTTCTAACTCATCAAAAGATATGCCATAACGCTCCATTGCCAACCTATTACGTAATTCTGTATAAGCTTTTAAAAGTTCATTTTGTACTTTTAAGTAGGTACCATAATCAGTACCTCTATCACTCTGTACAGAAATAATTGCTTTGTTGGGATGATCGGAAGATGATTCACTCTTTTCTCCTTTACAATACGTACAAGGACCAGTTGCTATACCATTTTCTACTTTTCCTTCACCTCCACCATTATCTATAAAAGCTTTTGCAGCTTCTTTTAATTCTTTAATTTCCATACGAGCGTCTTCTACAAGAAGTTCGTTATTTCTATTAATATTTACTTCGAAGATGTTTTTCTCCTTAATAATTGGAGGTACATAATCTGGTGGTGGTTTTTCTGATAACTTTTTAGAAATACCAGAATCTACATTCATAGTGGTAGTTACTAAAAAGAAAATTAATAGCAAGAAAGCAATATCTGCCATAGAACCTGCATTAATTTCTGGATTCTCTCTTCTTGCCATAATTTTATGATTTTATTAATCCTTTAACTAAATCGTATACAAAAAATAGCGATGCTATTCCACCAAGTATAATACTGTATAGAATACCTGTACCAACCCATTTATTAGTTGTAGATCCTTCTTCTCCTCCTTCTAATACAACACCTTGTGTATCTAAAACTGCTTGAGTATCAGACATCACGTAAGCTATTATTAAAACAACAGCTAAAACACCAATACCAAGTAAAGTTTTTTTAAGGTTTTGCGGATTTCTTATCAAACTCCATAGAGATAATAATACTGCTATTACTACTGCTGCATAGAACAAGAAAGTAGAGAAATAAATTATTGGACTAATTACTTTATTTTGCAAGTCACCATCTTCTTTTAAAAGATCAGCATCCTCCATAAATATTCTTATGAAAAGAAATGCTCCTATAATGGCGATGACTGCAATTAAAATATTTAAAATTTTATTGCTTTTCATCTTGTCTTATTATTTTTTATATTTTACTAATAAATCTATTAATTGAATTGAAGCATCCTCCATATTGTTTACAATGCTATCGATTTTAGCAACGATATAGTTGTAAAAAATCTGTAAAATAATTGCAACAATTAAACCAAATACTGTAGTTAATAATGCGATTTTAATACCACCTGCTACTACTGCTGGAGAAATATCATTTGCAACTGCAATTCTATCAAAGGCATCAATCATACCAATTACAGTTCCCATGAAACCTAACATTGGTGCTAATGCAATAAATAATGATAACCAAGATACATTTTTCTCTAAAAGTCCCATTTGAACTCCTCCATAAGAAACTACTGCTTTTTCAGCTGCATCTACACCTTCATCTACTCTATCTAAACCTTGATAAAAAATAGATGCTACAGGCCCTTTAGAATTTCTACAGATTTCTTTTGCAGCTTCTACACCACCAGAACTTAAAGCATCATCTACGTTTGCTACTAATTTCTTAGTATTTGTAGTTGCCATGTTTAAATAAATAATTCTTTCTATTGCTATGGCTAAACCTAATATTAAGGCTACTAATACAATTCCCATAAATTGTGGGTCACCCTCAATAAAACGAAGTTTTAACTCTTGGTGGAAAGTTCTTGATTCTTCAGTTGCTTCTTGTGCGAAAGTTGATTGAATAGCTCCAAAAAACATTAATCCTGTTACAGATAGGACATTTACTACTTTTTTCATCTTTGTTATAATTAATTTTTAATAGTTAACGGGTTAAATATATAAATTTTCATTTCAAATTAAATAAAAAATATATCAATTTAATTTTATTTTTTTTTCTTTGAAATGGAGTGGCAAGTAACAAAAAAAATGTTGTCCCTCAAAAAAATTTAATCTATTTTATGTAAAAATAATGTTTTTTTTTCTAGATGTATAATTTTAATAAAAACTATTTTTTAGTAATTTCTCCTCTTAATGATTTTTGAAAGTGGTATTTAAACATTTCTAAAGATAAATCTTCATTTAACAAGTACATTAATTTTGCAACCGCAGATTCTGTTGTTATATCTAAACCACTAATTACACCTATTTTTTTTAATTTTACACTAGTATCATAATGACCTAAAATTACACTGCCTCCAGAACATTGGGTTACGTTTACAACTTTAATTTCTTTTGCTATGGCTTTTTTAAGTAAGTTGATAAACCAGGTTTCATTAGGTGCATTACCAGAACCATAACTCTCTAAAATAACCCCTTTTAAATTTTGTATGCTTAAAATTGCCTCTACAGTTGCTTTTGTAATTCCAGGAAATAATTTTAAAATTACCACATCTGATATCAAATTTTTTCTAACAATTAGAGGTTTGTCTTTTTCTGTTGGTTTGAATAATAACGCTTCATTAAACTTTAAATGCACCCCGCTTTCTGCTAGTGCAGGGTAATTCATCGATGCAAAAGCTTCAAAGTGTTCTGCACTAATTTTTGTTGTTCTATTAGCTCTATATAATTTATACTCAAAATATAAACATACTTCTTTAATTAAAGGTTGATGTTGTTTTCTAACAGAGGCAATTGCTATAGAGGTAATTAAATTCTCTTTTGCGTCTGTTCTTATATCTCCAATGGGTAATTGAGAACCGGTAAAAATGATAGGTTTTTGTAAGTTTTCTAACATAAAACTTACCGCAGAAGATATATAAGACATGGTATCTGAACCTGTAAGGATAACAAAACCATCAAACTTTGTGTAATTAGACTCTATTATCTCTACAATATCAATATAATATTGTGTATTCATATTAGAAGAATCTATAGGTTCTTTAAAAGAAATACTCTTTATATTACAGTTTAATTGCTGTAATTCTGGTATATTTTGTACAATCTCACTAAAATCAAAAGCTTTTAAAGCATTTGTTTTATAGTCTTTAACCATACCAATGGTACCTCCTGTATATATGATGAGTATGTTGGGCTTGTTTGTCATTTTGTCATTAAATTCTAAATATTCTATTAAATTTTAATGTTTCAGCAGAAAAAACATCAAAAAAAAGCATTTATAAATAAAATGGAATACTTTATGTTGTAAATTTATCAAACAAAAAACGAAATACAATTTAAAAATTTATAAATTATGATAGGTTTCTATATTTTAATTGGTGTTATCTCTTTAATGAGCATGCTGGTTAGCAATCAACTTAAAAGTAAATTTAAAAAATACTCTCAAACTCAGTTAAGAAACGGAATGTCTGGTGCAGAAATTGCTCAAAAAATGTTGGCAGACAATGGTATTTTTGATGTAAAAGTAATTTCTACTCCTGGTAAATTAACAGACCACTACAACCCAAAAGACAAAACTGTAAATTTAAGTGAAGCTGTTTACAACCAAAGAAATGCAGCAGCAGCTGCTGTGGCTGCGCACGAAGTTGGGCATGCTGTTCAACATGCAAAAGCCTATAGTTATTTAAGTATGCGTTCTCAATTAGTACCTATTGTAAGTGTTACTTCTAAATTTTCTCAATGGTTAGTAATTGGTGGATTAATTTTAGGTGCTGCTTCTGGCGCTACTAGCATTGGTTTTTATATAGCTATTGCTGGTTTGGTTTGTATGGGTTTTGCAACATTATTTAGTTTTATAACCTTGCCTGTAGAATATGACGCAAGTAACAGGGCTTTGGCTTGGTTAAAAAACAAAAACATGGTATCTCAAGAAGAATATGCTAGTTCTAAAGATGCTCTTAAATGGGCCGCAAGAACCTACTTGGTAGCTGCTTTAGGTTCTTTAGCAATGCTTTTATATTGGGGATTGCAAATTTTAAGTGGTAGAGATTAATATTTTTTAGATTAGTAAATAATAAATTTTTAGTGTACAAAATACTGCAATTTTAATTGGAGTATTTTCTCTTTTTAAAAAGGTGATACATTTTGTACCTTTACCGATATAATGATTACTAATTGGATTTAAACGTACTAAATACATCATTACAAAGTTGCTGTTACCAACCATTAACGGGTTATTTTAGAGATGGATTTTGTAAAACAACCGCAGATGATTATGGTACACACACTGTTTGTGCTATAGTTACTAAAGAGTTTTTAGAGTATTCTGCCTCCAGAGGAAATAACCTAATGACCCCAATGCCGCATTGGAATTTTCCAGGACTACAACCTGGAGACAAATGGTGTTTATGTATTTCTAGATGGTTAGAAGCAGAAAAAGCAGGCAAAGCTCCTTTTATAATTTTAGAAGCAACACACAAAAAATCTTTACAATATACTTCTTTAGAAATGCTAAAAAAATATGCTTTTAAAGAATAATTAAATGGAAAACTATTGGGATAAAATAGAATTAATAGCTCTTTTAATAGATGCTGGTTTGGTTATTTTAATTTGGATGGTGCAATTAATAGTGTATCCTAGTTTTTTATTTTTTAACAAAGACAACTTATTTTTATGGCATAAAAAATACACCCATAGCATTGCAATTATTGTTATTCCTTTAATGACAAGTCAGTTAGCATTTGCTTTTTTAGCTTTATTTTACAAATCACTATCTTTTAGTTTACCGTATTTTAGTATCGTTTTATTTTTGTGGATTTTTACTTTTTGGGGCTTTGCTCCGCTACATTTTAAAATTTCAGAAGAAAAAATAACACAAAACACTTTACAACTTCTTGTGAATAGAAATTGGCTACGTACCTTATTATGGTCTCTTTTATTCATTTTTCATCTTTTCTTTTTTTAATAAAAACTTCAGTTTTAATTCTTTTCAGTAAACCTTTTTAGGTTTTTAAGCGTCTGTACTTTGTAAGAAAAAAAAGTTTATTCGTCGGTAAAATATCCCAGTTCGTCAGATTTTAATTTTTTTCTTGTAACAAACAAGGCACTTTTACAGTGTATTATTAAAACATCAACCAAAATGAAATTTTTAACAACATTACTATTGATCTTTTTTATTAACGTTTTAACAATAAATGCACAGCATACTATTTCTTGTAAAATAATAGATACAGAAAATAATCCTTTAACTTTTGCAAATGTTGTTTTGTATAAAATTGGTAGTAAAGCAACCCCAAAAGGAACTGTTTCTACTGATACTGGTTTTTACGAAATTAAAAACCTTGCTTCAGGAAAGTATCAACTAGAAATTTCTATGTTGGGTTTCGAAACTCAAAAAGTAAAAGAGTTTGATTTAAGTAGCAATAAAACCTTCAACTTTACTTTAAAAGAAGAAAGCCAGACGCTTAATGAAGTAGTAATTAAAAGTAAAAGACCCGTAATTAAACAAACTGCAGAAAAACTAATTGTAGATTTAGAAAAATCGGAAATGATTAACACCAATCTGCAAGATGTAATGCGAAAAATACCAGGTGTTTTAGTAACTAATAATGGCATTTCAATTGCTGGTAATAGTGGTGTAAGAATCCTTATAAATGGTAAAACTACAGAATATATGGATGTTGAAACGCTTTTAAGAGATTTTCCTGCAGATAATATTTCTAAAATAGAAGTAGTAGAACAACCTGGTGCAGAATATGAAGCTTCTGGTGCAGGTGCTATCATCAACATTATATTAAAGAAAAATGTGCGTTTAGGTACACATGGCGCTGTAAACTCTTGGATTGGTGAGGACCAAGGTTTTGAGTGGGGATCTGGTTTTTCTATTGCCAGTTATAAAAACAAATTAAATTGGCAAACAAGCGTAAATTACTCGCAACCAACTTGGAGAGACGATTTATTTTTAATGAGAACAGTAGGAAGAGAAACTTACAATCAAGCTACAAGAGAACCTTACGATCCAGATAATTTTAGCATTGCTGGTAGTTTAGATTATTACATAGCAAAAAACCATTCTATAGGTATTGGAGGTAGATTAAACACCAGAAAATCTACAAGAACTTCAAAAAGCGAAACCATTATTTCTGATGTAAATACTACAAATACATTGTTTTCTGAAAACTATTTTAATAGAGATCGAGAAACTTTTAATATCAACCCATATTACGAATACAAAACAGAAAAAGATAAATTAGTTTTAGATTTTAATTATGTTGATTTTACTAATGATAACACAAATACATTATATGATGTTGCTGGAAGTACAATTTCTTTTGTAGACAGAAGATATATACAAGATGGAACTTATAATATAAAAACATATAGGGCAGATTATACAAAAACCATTTCAGACAATTTAAAAATAAGCGCAGGTTCTAGGTTTGCAGATGTAAAAACAGACAACGACTTACAAACTTTTGAAGAAAACAACTCTGGGAATTTTGACAAAGTTAACGAAGCAAGTAGTCGCTTTGTAATAGATGAGACCATATTGGCTTTTTATGGAAAAATAAATGCAAAAATGGGAAAATGGTCTTTTTCTAGTGGTTTGCGTTACGAAGATAGTAACACAGATGGAACTTCAACCTTTTTAGAGAACGGAGTTTTAAAAACTGTAGTTCAGAAAAGACCCATTAAAAAACTATTTCCAAGCGCTTCTTTAAGTAGAGAATTAACAGAGGTTTTAGGCGCAAGTATTTCTTATAGTTACAGAATACAAAGACCTTCTTACAACAGTTTAAACTCTTTTCAACAATTTTTAGACCCGTTTTCTGCAGGTGAAGGAAATCCCAATTTAACACCTTCTTACACAAATAATTATCAATTTAATTTAACCTACGAAGGACAACCTTTTTTTACAGTAGGTTATAGCAAAACAGACGATGTTATTTTTCAATTGATAAAACAAGATAATTCTACAGCACAAATACGACAGCAAGAAGTAAATGTAGAAAATAATGCTAATTGGAACTTTAGACTATTTGCACCCGTAAATTTTGTAAAAGGATTGGAAGGTTACACTGGTATTATTGTTACCAATACCGATTTTAAGTCTTCTACATATAATGTAGATTTAAATAAATGGAACTTAATTTGGTTTTTACAAGCAAGTTATCAATTGCCTTGGGATGTGAATTTTGAAGTAAGTGGAAATTATGGTACAGGTGCTTTAGAAGGACAAATTGAGGTAGATTGGTTAACAGAATTAGATTTTTCTTTTGGAAAAAAGTTTTTAGATGATAAGTTAAAAGTAAATTTAGGTTTTAATAAAATGCTTAACAGAGGTTTTGTAGGTAATATAGATTATGGTAATGGTATTGCTGCAGTAGAAAGTAATGGCTCTAGACAAAATATTCAATTAAGAATGGTGTATAGTTTTGGTTCTAAGTTTGGTAAGAAAAAATCTAAACGTAATAGGAATAGAGATGAAGAAAACAGAATTAATGACAGTAATTAATATATTTGTTTAATGAACATGAAATTTTAGAAAATGGCTAGAGGGTTAGTTTTTTTTATAAAAAACACTTATGTTTCTAAAAAAATTGAGCTAACAAACAAATTTAGCCCTGATTGAAATGGCATCCTTTTTATGCTGAACTCGTTTCTGTATAAAAAGATATAATGGAAAGCAGGAAATAGCTTCAAAAAAAACCTTCTTGATTGCTCAAAAAGGTTTTAAATTATATATTTTATCTTAATTCTAAAATCTTGATTATTTTTCTAATCATTCAATTTTAAAACCGCCATAAATGCTTCTTGTGGTATTTCTACATTACCTACTTGACGCATTCTTTTCTTACCTTTTTTCTGTTTTTCTAACAGTTTACGTTTTCTAGAAATATCTCCACCATAACATTTTGCAGTTACGTCTTTACGTAAGGCTTTGGTTGTTTCTCTAGCAATAATTTTTGCACCAATTGCTGCCTGAATTGGAATATCAAACTGCTGTCTTGGAATTAAAGTCTTTAATTTTTCTACAATTTTTTTACCAATGGTATAGGCATTATCTGTATGTAATAATGCAGAAAGTGCATCTACAGTATCTCCATTTAATAAAATATCTACACGTACTAATTTAGATTCTTTCATACCAATTGGATGATAATCGAAAGAAGCATAACCCTTAGAAACGGTTTTTAATCGGTCGTAAAAATCGAATACAATTTCTGCCAAAGGCATTTCAAAAATTAACTCTACACGTTCTGTAGTTAAGTAGGTTTGGTTTATAATTTGCCCACGTTTTTCGATACACAAACTCATAACCTGCCCAACAAAATCAGATTTTGTTACAATAGAAGCTTTTATAAAAGGCTCTTCTACTCTATTTAATTTACTTGGTTCTGGTAAATCTGATGGATTGTTTACAATTATTGCTTCGTCTGGGTTTTTATTGGTGTACGCATAATAAGACACGTTAGGTACTGTAGTAATTACAGTCATGTTAAACTCTCGCTCTAAACGTTCTTGTATAATTTCCATGTGCAACATGCCTAAGAAACCACATCTAAAACCAAAACCTAGCGCTGCAGAACTTTCTGGTTGAAACACCAAAGAAGCATCATTTAATTGTAGTTTTTCCATAGAACTACGCAATTCTTCGTAATCCTCTGTATCTACCGGATAAATACCTGCAAAAACCATTGGTTTTACATCTTCAAAACCATCTATTAAATCTGAAGTTGGCTTTTCAAAATCGGTAATAGTATCTCCTACTTTTACTTCTTTTGCTGTTTTAATACCTGTAATTAAGTAACCAACATCTCCAGTTTTTATTTCTTTTTTAACAACTTGTTCTAGTTTAAGAGTACCTACTTCATCTGCATTGTACTCTTTGTTGGTAGCCATAAATTTTATTTGCTGATTCTTTTTGATAGAACCATCAATAACTCTAAAATAGGTTTCTATACCTCTGTAAGAATTGTAAACAGAATCAAAAATTAAGGCTTTTAAAGGTGCATCAGGGTTTCCCTTAGGTGCAGGAACTCTTTCTATAATTGCTTTTAAAATATTATCTACACCAAAACCTGTTTTACCACTTGCGTGAATAACTTCTTCTGGATCGCAACCTAATAAATCTACAATATCATCTGTTACTTCTTCTGGGTTTGCACTTGGTAAATCTACCTTGTTTAAAACAGGAATAATTTCTAAATCATTCTCTAAAGCCAAGTATAAGTTAGAAATGGTTTGTGCTTGTATACTTTGAGCCGCATCTACAATTAGCAAAGCGCCTTCACAAGCTGCAATAGAACGTGAAACTTCATAAGAAAAATCTACGTGACCTGGAGTGTCTATTAAATTAAGAATATATTTTTCTCCATCCAACTCATAATCCATTTGAATGGCGTGCGATTTTATGGTAATGCCACGTTCGCGCTCCAAATCCATATTATCTAATAACTGATTTTGCTTTTCTCGTTCAGTTACAGAACCTGTATAATCTAACAATCTGTCTGCCAAAGTACTTTTACCATGGTCTATATGTGCGATTATACAAAAGTTTCTAATGTTTTTCATACTTCGTTTTCTAACTACTTTCAATTCGCAAAGATATGGTATTTACCACCCTTTACAAACAAAAAAAGTACAATGGATTTCATTGTACTTTTTGGTATCTATTTTTAATAAAAACTTATAAATCTCTTTCTAGTTCTGCAATAGCAACTTTAAATTCTTCCCAATTTATGGTGTCATCACTATTTGTATCATGGCCTTTTAATAATTCATTTGCTACAAAACCAGAGATAAAACCATTTATTTCTGCTGCTCTTAGCATTTTTTTAATTTCAAATTTGTTTAATCTGGCATCTTCATCAGAATCAAAAAAACGAAAAGCTTCTTCTGGTGAATCAAATTGATTGGTAATTAAAATTCTAATTTTTCTTAAAATATCTACTTTTACGCTCATATGTACTTTTTTTTTGGTTGATGGCTTAAGTTAAGTAATTAAAATTAATCTTGCCATTCTGCGATAAATAAATTTGTATCACGCCCACCACCATTATTTCTGTTTGACGAAAAAGCCAACTTTTTGCCATCATTAGAAAATACAGGGAAAGCATCAAACGTTTCTCCATGTGTTACTCTTTCTAAATTTTTCCCATCAATATCTATCAAATATAAATTAAAAGGAAAGCCTCTTTCTGCTTCAAAATTAGAGGAAAATAATATTTTTTTTCCTGAAGGATGAAAAAACGGACTCCAATTGGCATTGCCTAAATCTGTTAATTGACGTAATTCTGAACCATCTGCATTACAGATATACAATTCCATTTCTGTAGGTTCTACCAAACCTTCTGCTAACAAATCTTTGTAAGCTTTAATTTCTTCTTTGGTTTTTGGTCTAGAAGAACGAAAGATAATTTTTGTACCATCTGGGGAGAAAAATGCACCACCATCATAACCCAACTCATCTGTAATTTGTTTTACATCTGTACCATCAATGTTCATGGTATACAATTCTAAATCTCCACTTCTGGTTGATGTAAATACAATTTTATCGCCTTTTGGAGACACTGTCGGTTCAGCATCATAGCCTTTTTCATTGGTTAATTGTTTTACAATATTCCCTTCTAAATCTGCTACAAAAATGTCGAAACTATCATATACAGGCCAAATATATTTCCCGTTTTTACGCAAAGGTACTTCTGGGCAATTCTCATCTACCAAATGTGTAGATGCATAAATAATATGTTTGTTGTCTGGTAAAAAATACGCACAAGTTGTACGTCCTTTTCCTGTAGAAATCATAGGTGGCATTTTGTCTTTAAAGTTCTCATCTGCATTCATTAAAAACATTTGATCGCAACTAACATTCCAGTTTTTATAATTCGATTGAAATACCAATTGTTTATCATCAAAACTCCAATATGCCTCTGCATTATCGCCCCCAAAAGTTACCTGACGTAAGCTTTTAAAGTGTGTTTCTTCTGGATAAATTAAAGGGTTTTTGTTTACAAGCTTTTCTGTAATATTGGTTTCAGTTGATTTTTTATTGTTTTTACAAGAAAGTAATAAAAAGGCGATTAGTAGTGTAGAAAGAATTCTCATTTTCTGTTTTTATTAATTAACTTTGTAAAAATAATATTTATCGTTATGAGAAACATTCTATTTCTAGTTTTTTTATCAATTTTATTTTCTTGTAAATCAACTATTAACCAAGAAGAACGCATTAAAGAAGATGTTTCTTTTTTAGCTTCTGATGCTTTAGAAGGAAGACAGACAGGAACTGAAGGAGAAAAAAAAGCAGCCCACTATATTTCTAATCGTTTTATAGAACTAGAATTACAACCTAAGGGAACAAAAAAATACTTACAACCCTTTACATTTAAGCCAAAAACAAATCCACATGATGATGTTAAATTTGATGTAAATGGAGACGGAACCATTACAGGAAATAATGTAATTGGTTTTTTAAATAACAATGCAGAAAATACGGTAATTATTGGCGCACATTATGATCATTTAGGTTTTGGTGGCGAAGGTTCTTTATACAGAGATTCTATTAAAGCAGTACACAATGGTGCAGATGATAATGCATCTGGTGTTGCTATTCTGCTAAATTTAGCTGCCAAATTAAGAAAGAAAAATACTAGTAACAATTACTTATTTATGGCTTTTTCTGGAGAAGAAATGGGACTTTTAGGTTCTAATTACTTTGTAAAAAACCCAACAATAGATACCAAAAAAGTATCCTATATGATTAATATGGATATGGTTGGTAGGTTAAAAAAAGATAGTACTTTGGCTGTATACGGTACAGGAACTTCGCCCATTTTTAAACAGGTTTTAAAATCGCACAACAATAATTTTAAATTAATTCAGCAAGAATCTGGTGTGGGCCCAAGTGATCATACTAGTTTTTATTTAGCAGACATCCCTGTGTTGCACTTTTTTACGGGTCAGCATGAAGATTACCACAAGCCTAGTGACGATTCTGAAAAACTAAATTATAAAGGAATGGAAACCATTAGCAAATACATTTTTAACGTAATTACAGATTTGGATGATAATGGAAAACTTACTTTTAGAAAAACAAAAAACGAAAGTGAAGAAACTCCGCGTTTTAAAGTTGGTTTGGGGGTAATACCAGATTATTTATTTGATGGTCAGGGTATGAGAATTGATGGCATTTCTGAAGACAAACCTGCACAAAAAGCGGGTTTACAAAAAGGTGATATTGTAATACAGTTAGGAGATAGTATAGTAACCAATATGATGAGTTACATGCGTGCTCTATCTGTTTTTGAAAAAGGAGACAAAACAAAAGCGGTAGTTAAAAGAGGTTCTGAAACTTTAGAAAAAGAAATTAACTTTTAAAAAAATATTTTGGCAAAAATAGGCAATATCCAACTTCCAGAATTTCCATTATTATTAGCACCTATGGAAGACGTCTCTGACCCACCTTTTAGAGCTTTGTGCAAAGAAAATGGTGCAGATGTTGTGTATACAGAATTTATTTCTTCTGAAGGTTTGATTAGAGATGCTGCCAAAAGTGTGATCAAATTAGACATTTACGAAAAAGAGCGTCCTGTTGGCATTCAAATTTTTGGGGCTAATTTAGATTCGATGCTAAAAACAATTGAGATTGTTGAGAAATCGAATCCAGATATAATTGACATTAATTTTGGTTGTCCTGTAAAAAAAGTAGTTTCTAAAGGTGCTGGTGCAGGTATTTTAAAAGATATCGATTTAATGGTTTCTCTTACAGAAGCTATGGTAAAACATACCAATTTGCCAATTACCGTAAAAACGCGTTTGGGTTGGGACCACGATTCTATAAGAATTGTAGAAGTTGCAGAACGTTTGCAAGATGTGGGTTGTAAAGCCATTTCGATTCATGGTAGAACACGTGCACAAATGTACAAAGGTGATGCCGATTGGAAACCTATTGCTGCTGTAAAAAACAATCCAAGAATGCACATTCCTGTTTTTGGTAATGGAGACGTTACCACACCAGAAAGAGCCATGGAAATGCGCGATAAATATGGTTTAGATGGTGCTATGATAGGTAGAGCTGCTATTGGATATCCTTGGTTTTTTAACGAAGTAAAACACTTTTTTAAAACAGGAGAACATTTGGCAAAACCAACCATTGCAGAAAGAACAGCTGTTGCCAGAAGACATTTACAAATGGCTATTGATTGGAAGGGAGAACATTTAGGTGTAGTAGAAACTAGAAGACATTATACCAATTACTTTAAAGGAATTCCTCATTTTAAAGAATATAGATTAAAAATGGTAACTTCTGATGATCCAAAAGATGTTTTTAGCGCTTTTGATGAAGTAGAAGCTAAATTTGGAAATGCTACCCTACCTGAAATTGGGTGATTTATTTTTCTAAAATATTCAGTTTTCTCTAAAAGGCTGATATTTATCATTTCTTTAGGCTCGAATATTAACTACTTTTAAATGTATAATTTAAAAATCGAGAATTATGAAAGTAGCTATTCAATTTGTAAACATATCAACTAGTGAATCTTTAGAAACTTACACCCAAGGAAAATTGGAAAATTTAGAAAAAAAATACGAAGACATTATTAATGTTACTGTACTTTTTAAAAGAGAAAATTCACCTAAAAAATTAGGCAGAATTTGCGAAATGGAATTAAGTCTTGCTGGTCCTAGAATTTTTGCATCATCTAACGAAAAAAATTACGAATTAGCTGTAAAACATACCATTAGCGATTTAGAAAAACAATTGAAAAAAAGAAAAGGCGTTCTAAAGCCTTATATGTAATGATGAATAGTTGTATCAATTCTGTATTGAAATTTCAATACAGAATTGGTATTACTTTTCTACAAAACTTTTAGAAATTCTACTACTGGCAATTTTAGCTGCCATATATCCTAATAAAGTAATTGTAAAAAACACGATTAAAAAATTGGTAAATTTTAACTCTACTGGATAGGCTAAATCTGGTACAATCATAAACAAACTAAATTTTTGTTGTAATAGTACTAAAACTATCCCTAGAAATAAACCTATACACATACCAATAAAAGTTAGTAGAAAACCTTGTAAGACAAATATTTTTTTAACCTCTTTTATGGTAGCTCCTAAGTTATAGAGTGTTTTTAGGTTGTGTTTTTTATCGATTATCATCATAATAATGGCACCAATTACATTGAATAATGCTATAATGACAATAAGTGTAAATATTAAATAAGAAACAAAATTTTCGGTATTAATTACCTTGTAAAAAACTTCGTTTAACTGTGCTTTGGTTTGTACTTTGTAACTATCACCTAACTCTTTTGATAATTGTTCTGCTACCTGGTTTGCTTTGGAAATATCTTTTAATTTTACCTCTATAGCAGTAACTTGATTATTTTTAAAACGGAGTAATTTTTTAGCTTCCACTAGAGATGTAAACACAAATTTACCCTCAAAATCTTCTGTACCAGAATAAATACCTACAATTTGTACGTTTATTTTATAAAACGGATTTCGAAGGTTTATAAAACCTTTACCAGGTTTTGGAACCATTATTTTTAAAGGCTCTCCATAATTAAGGGTTCCTAAAGATAGTTTATTAGAAATGCCTCTACCAATGACAGCTGTATTGCTAAAATCTTGATACAACCACGAACCTACATACAGTGCAGAATCTAATTTAGAGATTTGTGTATAATTATCTTCAACACCTTTTATGTAAGCAATTTCTGTTTTTTCTTTGTATTCTAAAAAAACACGTTCTTCAATAACTTTTGTGGTTTCTTGTATAGAAGTATTGCTTAAAAGTATCTCAGAAAGTGCTTGAGTAATAAAAAAAGATTTTCCTTTTTGTGATGTAATTTTAATATCTGGGTCAGAAACATCTAATAAATTGTAACTAAAAGTTCTTAAACCAGAAAAACCAGATAGAATAATAAACAAGGCTAAAGAGCCTACAATGACACCAAAAGAAGCAATAATTGTTATAATATTGATGGCATTATTGCTAGTTTTAGAAAACAAGTATCTTTTAGCAATGTAAAAGGGAAAACTCTTCATATTGTTTTCTTTAGATACTTATAAAACTATCTTTTTTGACGTTTTGGTAATACCTCTGGGTTTTTAATTGGGTCTGCGTCTTTACCTTTTAAAGATTGATCTATTTCTTCGATATAATCTAACGTATCATCGCCAAAAAATAATAACTCTGGCATTCTACGTAATTGGTTTTTGGTTCTTTTTGCCATTTCATGACGTATTAAAGGCGTATTTGATTGTACTCCTGTAATAATTTCGTCTCTTTTTTCTGATGGAAAAATGCTTAAATATACTTTTGCAACTCCTAAATCTGAGGTTACATGTACTTTAGAAACAGAGATAATTACTCCTTTCATTCCATCTTGTGCTGCTTTTTGCAACACATCTACCAAGTCTTTTTGTAAAACTCCTGCAATTTTACGCTGTCTGTTTGTTTCTTCCATGGTACAAATTTACAATATTTTTACGGAGTATATATCTTATTTTTAATAGGCATACATCACCAAAGTTACGTTGTTTTTTTATTTAAGTTAGTAAATAAAACATCTCAATAACCATCTATTTTTTTTGGGATATGAATTATTTAGTTTAGTATTCAATAAGGAAAGTCAAATAATACTTTCTAAAAGTAAAATATTTTTCTTGAAACTAAAAAACCTCAAAACAAATTGTTTTGAGGTTTTTTAGTTATTGAATGCTTTGTTAGCTAGGTATTAGTCAGCTAGTATCATTGCTTTATTATCATTTAATTCTAGAGTACCAGAGTTAATTTTTATAACTAATTTATCACTCATAGTTTCAAACTTTTCTTTAAACTTATCATCTAAAACAACGTTAGCTGCTTTTATAGCAATACGACCTTCAGTTAAATTAGCAACAATAGGTGCGTGATTATTTAATATTTGAAACTCTCCATTAGTACCAGGAGCAGTAAAAGAATCTACCTCTGATGAAAATAATATAGCTTCTGGTGTAACTATTTCTAAAAACATATTTATTTAGTTTTTAGTTTTTAGCTTTTAGTCTTTCGTTATTATTTATAACTTGAAACTTAAAACTTAAAACTTGTTTATGCTTCTGCTAACATTTTTTCTCCAGCATCAATTGCATCTTGAATTGATCCTCTTAGGTTAAATGCTGCTTCAGGATATTTATCTAATTCACCATCCATAATCATATTAAAGCCTTTAATAGTATCTTTAATATCTACTAGAACACCAGGTATACCTGTAAATTGTTCTGCTACGTGGAATGGTTGAGATAAGAAACGTTGTACACGTCTTGCTCTATGTACTACTAATTTATCTTCTTCAGATAATTCTTCCATACCTAAAATAGCAATAATATCTTGTAATTCTTTATAACGTTGTAAAATTTCTTTTACTCTTTGTGCACAGTTGTAGTGCTCATCACCTAAAATATCTGCAGTTAAAATTCTAGAAGTAGAATCTAATGGATCTACTGCTGGATAAATACCTAATTCTGCAATTTTACGAGACAATACTGTTGTTGCGTCTAAGTGAGCAAATGTTGTTGCTGGGGCAGGGTCAGTTAAATCATCTGCAGGAACATATACTGCTTGTACAGAAGTAATAGAACCTTTTTTAGTTGATGTAATACGCTCTTGCATTGCACCCATTTCTGTTGCTAAAGTTGGTTGATAACCTACTGCAGAAGGCATACGCCCTAATAAGGCAGACACCTCAGAACCAGCTTGAGTAAATCTAAAGATATTATCTACGAAAAATAATACATCTTTACCTTGAGCGTCTCCTGCTCCATCTCTAAAATATTCTGCAATTGTTAAACCAGATAATGCAACTCTTGCACGTGCTCCAGGAGGTTCGTTCATTTGACCAAAAACAAATGTTGCTTTAGAGTCTTTCATACCAGGTTTGTCTACTTTAGACAAGTCCCATCCACCTTCTTCCATAGAATGCATAAAATCATCTCCGTATTTTATAATACCAGATTCTAACATTTCACGAAGTAAGTCATTTCCTTCACGAGTTCTTTCTCCAACACCTGCAAAAACTGATAAACCACCATGTCCTTTTGCAATGTTGTTAATTAATTCTTGTATTAAAACTGTTTTACCTACTCCTGCTCCACCAAATAAACCAATTTTACCACCTTTTGCATATGGTTCAATTAAGTCAATTACTTTAATACCTGTAAATAAAACTTCTGTAGAAACAGATAAATCTTCAAATTTTGGCGCAGATCTATGAATTGGTAAACCATCTTTACCTTCTTTTTTTAAGTTTCCTAAACCATCAATTGCATCTCCAGTTACATTAAATAAACGACCATAAATATCGTTTCCTATTGGCATTTGAATAGGAGTCCCTGTAGCAATTACTTCTACTCCTCTACTAAGACCGTCAGTAGCATCCATAGAAATGGTTCTTACTGTATCTTCTCCAATATGTTGTTGTACTTCTAATACTAATGTAGAACCGTCAGCTTTTTTAATTTCTAATGAATCATAGATTTTAGGAAGCTCATTTTCTGTATTGAATTCAACATCAATTACTGGGCCAATAATTTGAGAAACTTTTCCTGTTGTTGTAGACATCTGTATCTAATTATAATTATTATTTGTATTTTGAGATTTAGCATCTCATTTTCAGCTTGCAAAGTTAATTCTTTTGATTGAATTTAAAAAAGTTTTTTTTATATAAACTGTAATATAAATTCATAAAAAAACCTCACCGAATTGGTGAGGTTTTATTTAATATATTATTAAAACTATTTCTTGTTAGATACTTTAATAACAGCTCTTCTATTTTGAGCTCTACCAGCTCTAAATTTATTATCTGCAATTGGTTGTCCTTCTCCGTAACCAATAGCTTCTAATCTTGTAGCATCTACTCCTTTTTTAACTAAATAATCTCTTACAGCAATTGCTCTTTTTTCTGAGATTCTTAAGTTTAATGGTGCAGAACCTAAACTATCAGTATGGCCTTCTATTACAAATGTAGCATTAGGGTTGTTATTCATTACTTTACTTATTTCATCTAATTTTGAAGTAACCCCTGGTTTGAAAGAAGTTTTATCTAAATTAAATAAAATTGCTTTAGAATAATTTTCTAAAGATGCTTCAGCTTCCTTAGTAATAACTGGTGCAGGACATCCGTTGTTAGATGCAACTCCTGCTTCGTTAACGCATTTATCATCTTTGTCTAATACTCCATCACCATCAGTATCTGGCCATGGGCACCCTCCATTTGCAACTGGACCTGCTTCGTTAGTACATTTATCATTTTTATTAATTACTCCATCTCCGTCTGAATCTGGACAACCTTTGTTAGCTTTAGTTCCTTTTTCATTTGGACACATGTCATCTTTATCAGCAATACCGTCTCCATCAGCATCTGGACAACCGTTCATAGCGGCTAAACCTGCAACATTAGGACAAGCATCATCAGAATCTTTGATTCCATCGCCATCAGCATCTGGACAACCATTGAATTCTTCTAATCCTGCAACCTCTGGACAAGCATCAAATTTATCGTATATTCCATCTCCATCAGTATCTTTTCCACCAAATTTTATAACTAAACCTAATGAGTGTTGCCAATGATCTTGAACTATGTCATCAAAACCATGTCTAGCTCCTGTATGAAAATTTAAACCTAAATTTTCGTTAAACCAAAAATTAGCACCTGCTCCAAAAGTTAGCATTCCTGCTCCTTCAGAGTCAACAGAAACATAAGCTCCTCCTAAATGAACATAAGGATCGAACCAAGCTGTCTCACCAATTAATCTGTTTACATCATATTTAACTGATGCATCCAAAGCCCAGTATAAAAAATCTGAATCATTTACATTTCTAACTGTTTCAATTTTGTTTAAAGATCCTGCAAGTTGTAAAGAAAAACCTTTTTCTAAGTATTTCTCAGCAGAGATTCTAGAAATAGAAGGTAATACATTCCAGTCTTCATCAGATCCTAGTAAATCCTTAAAGTGGTCTCCCTCTGTAACAGAAGTAAAAATAAAGTCCACAGCATTAACACCAAAGCCTACAGCGAATGGGTTGTTTTCATCTTGTGCATTTACGTTGCTAATTGTTACCAAAGCAAACAAAGCTATCACAGCTAATTTTAATTGTTTCATTATCAAATTTTTAAATTAAAAGTTTGTTATTTTAAAGGCAAAAGTAAGTTGTTAAAACTTATCTGCAAAATCAAATCTACAAAAAGTTAAAAAAAAACACAAATTTTACGGTTCTTATATTATTTTTAATTCTTTTCCTACTTTGATAAAAGCGTTTATAGCTTTATCTAAATGTGCTTTATTATGTGCTGCAGAAAGTTGTACTCGTATTCTTGCTTTTTCTTTAGGAACCACCGGAAAAAAGAAACCTATTACATAAATACCTTCATATAAAAGTTTATTTGCCATAGTTTGAGAGAGTTTTGCATCATATAACATAACCGGCACAATAGCAGCATCTGCCCCAACTAAATCGAAACCTGCTTTTTCCATTTCTGTTCTAAAGTAGTTTGTATTCCATTCTAATTTATCTCGTAAAGTTGTATCATTTGCTATTAAATCAAATACTTTTAGAGAAGCCCCAACAATTGCAGGTGCTAAAGAATTAGAAAATAAATAAGGTCTAGAACGTTGTCTTAGAATTTCTATAATTTCTTTCTTACCAGTAGTATAACCTCCCATAGCACCACCTAGAGCTTTTCCTAAGGTTCCTGTTACGATATCTACTCGATCCATTACATTTTTTAATTCTACAGTTCCACGACCTGTTTTACCAATAAAACCTGTTGCATGACATTCATCTACCATTACCAAAGCATCATATTTGTCTGCTAAATCACAAATTTCATCTAGTTTTGCTACAATTCCATCCATAGAAAAGACCCCATCTGTAACAATAATTTTAAATCGATGATTTTGTTTATTGGCTTCAATTAACTGTTCTTCTAAAGAAGTCATGTCGTTATTATTATAACGATAACGTGCAGACTTACAAAGACGAACCCCATCTATTATTGAAGCATGATTTAAACTATCTGAAATTATTGCATCTTCTTTTGTTAAAAGTGGTTCAAAAACACCCCCATTGGCATCAAAACAAGCCGCATACAAAATGGTATCTTCTGTAGTATAAAAGTTGGCAATTTTTTGTTCTAATTGTTTATGAATATCTTGTGTACCACAAATAAAACGAACTGAGGACATACCAAAACCATGTGAATCTAGAGTATCTTTTGCAGCTTGAATAACTTCTGGATGATTAGATAACCCTAAATAATTATTGGCACAAAAATTAATTACTTCTTCTCCTGTAGAAATTTTAATAACTGCATCTTGTGAAGATGTAATAATTCTTTCAGATTTATACAAACCTGCTTCCTCAATTTCTTGAAGTTGTTTTTTTAAAGTATCTTTAATTTTTCCGTACATTTTTTATCATTTTAACAAATGTAAAGTTACAAAGTTTATTTTCTTTAGTTAAACCTCAACAATATCAATTTTATCATTTAGATAAATTAATATTTTTTTCTCCACTTCAAAATCCATAGATTTTAGTATTCTTTCGTATTTTAATAGTTGTTGATGATGTTCTTTAGAAGGATTTCCGGTTTTGTAATCTATAATTACAACATTATCACCAGTAAAAACCAACCTATCTGGAATGATAATTTGATTGTCTACATCTACAATTTCTCTTTCATTGAAAACAGTAACATCCTTAGAAAAATAATTTGCTAGTTTTGGATGACGTACAAGACTATTTATTAATTCTTTTAAAAAACTTAATTGATTCTCATTTATAAAACCTTGCTGATGGTATTGTTTCAAAACATTATCAACATCTAATTTTATATATATTTTTGATAAAATTTCATGAAATAAATTCCCAAAATCGATAGCTTTTCCTTGAGTTGTATTCCATAATTTAGAGGCACTTGCCAATAAAACTATATGGTGCTCTTGCCAAGGAGTAGAAATAAATTTTTGGTGAATTTCTGTGCTAGATATTTCTTTTTCTTTCTTTTTTATTCTTTTAACATCTCCAAAAGTATATTCTAAACGATTTTCTTGCCAAAGATTTTGCTCTTTTAAGTAATTGATAAAAATACCTGAATAATGATTTAAATTTTCTACACCTTTTGATGAAATTTTGTTTTCTGTAATCACATACAATTGCTCTACAGCTCTAGTTAATGCAACATATAATAAGTTAAAATTATCTAGCTCTAACTCTTCTCTTTGCAGATTATAAAGCTCTAAACCTCTTTCATTTATTAATGAAATATCTTTTTTAAAGTCGATTAAAAGTTCTTTAAAATTATAATCTTCTGGCAAACTATTAAACCATACTTTGGGGTTAATTTGATTATATATATCTACATCACAAGGAAAAATAACAACAGGAAACTCTAATCCTTTAGATTTATGAATGGTCATAATTTGAACAGCATCTGAATTTTCTGAAGCTACAATGCTTAATTTGTCCTTTTTAAGATTCCAAAATTCTAAAAAATCTCCAATGTCTGTTGCTTTTCTTTGCTGTTCTAAAACAACATCTAAAAAAAACTGAATATAAGCATTTGAGGAGTTTACCAAATGAAAGCCTCTAATAATTTCTTCAATTTTTTCGTAAAAAGGGATTGCCTGAAAAACCTTAAAATCGAAAGATATTCCAAATGTTTTTAATGCTGTAAAAATTTCAGTGTTTGAATATTTGATAAAATTATTAAAAAAATCACTTTTTGATTCTTTTACCTTTAAATGATCATATAAAAAATATAAAACTTCAAACCTTTTTTCTTGGTCGTTTGCATTTTGTATAATTTCTAGAATATTAATAATAAACTTAATAGTAGCATTGTTATTAAGTAACAAAGTTTCAGACGAAACAATAGAAACACCTTTCTCTGAAAGGTAATCTGCTAGTGCAATTCCGTCTTTTTTTGTTCTTGTTAAAACACAAATTTCATTTAAATAAAAATCATCTTTTAAAGCGTCTATTTGTGCGAATACTTTTCTTGGATATTTTAGTTTCTCATCTTCTCTATCATCTTCTTTATCTAAAAAAGACAACGATACAAAACCTCCTTTTTTAGTATTTTCTAATTGAGTGTTTCCTTCTAAAAACAGATTTCTATAAGAAGTATTTTGAAGAAAATTAGCAGTATGCTGAAAAAACGAATTATTAAAATTAATAATTTCTGAAAAACTCCTAAAATTGGTTTCTAAATTTTGTTTGTTTTTAGCTACTTGAAACGGATTTTTTTCTCCAGAACCTAACTCGATAAATTGTTCTGCTTTTCCGCCTCGCCATCTATAAATGGCTTGTTTACCATCACCAACCAAGAGTAATTTGCTGTTTTCTTGCGCCAAGGCATTATCTATTAACGGAATTAAATTTTGCCATTGCAACACAGACGTATCTTGCATTTCATCTATAAAATAATGCTGAAAACGTTGCCCAATCCTTTCGTAGATAAAAGGTGCTGGTTGGTCTTTAATATTATCTGAAATTAGTTGATTAAACTCTGCATTTAGCCGAATATTATTATCTTCTTTAATTGTATTTAGCTCAGAATTTATATTATTTAAAACTGCTAAAGGTATAATGCTTTTTAAGGTGATTTTATTTAATAAATAGTTAGAAAATGTTTTATTATATAAATCTTTAGATTGATAATAATAATCTTTAAGATTTTCTGAAACACCATCTATAACATCTTTAATTTGTGCGTCAGTTTTTGCCGCATAGAGATTTTTTGATTCTTCTATGGTTTTGTTTAAACGTCCATCAAACTTTAAATCGTTACTTTTTAAAAATTTTAAGTTACCTAGTTTTATAAAGTGTTTTGGATATTCGCCTGAATAACTAAAATCTGAATTATCGATACCATTATCTGCTATAAACTTTAAAACCTCATCAGATAAAATCTTATACTCTTGCTCAATTTTAGCATTTGCTTCTTGCAATTTATTTTTTAGGCTGAAAAAGTCTTCTAATTCTTTATCGGCTAATTCTCTAAAATGTTTTACATCATCTTCGTTTAATAAAATTCTAGCAAAATTGTTCAGATCTTTAGAAATATCCCAAGATTTGTCATCATCTATTTTATCTAAAGAATAATCTATTAACAAGTTGGTCAATTTTTTATCTGTACCAATTTTAGAAAGCAAAACATCTACAGCTTCGTTTAAAAGAGAAACAGCATCCATTTCTACTTCAAAATTTAGTGGTAACCCTAAATCATATGCAAAATTTTTGATGACTTTATGCGTAAAACTATCTATAGTAGTTATCGAAAAAGCAGCATAATTTTGTAAGATAGCTTCTAATATTTTTTTACTACGTTCTTTTACAGTTGCTTTATCTAAAGTGGTTTCTTCTAAAATTTTGGCATATATATCTGTGGTGTTTCCATTAGAAATTTCTTCTAAATTATATAACACACGTTCTTTCATTTCGCCAGCTGCTTTGTTGGTAAAGGTAACTGCCAATACTTTTTGAAAAGCAAAAATATCTTCTGTAGTTAGTAATACTTTTAAATACTCTTTTACAAGTGTAAATGTTTTACCACTTCCTGCAGAAGCATTGTAAACCTGAAAAGTTGATTGTTTTTGCACAGAATTATTTTTACTGCAAAATACAAAAAGCCAAACAGTTTTTGTTTGGCTTTCTGATTATTTTTTTACTAGATACTATCCTAACCCTACATCTAAAGACATCATTACAATAAAACCACCTATAAAGCCAAGTGTAGCAATATCTGTGTATTTGTCTCTTTGTGTTTCTGGTATTACTTCTTCTACAACTACAAAAATCATTGCACCAGCTGCAAAGGCTAAAGCATAAGGTAAAATTGGTGTAAAAAATGATACTGCTAGGGCACCTAAAACTGCAGCAATTGGTTCTACAGTTGCAGATAGTTGACCATACCAAAAACTTTTAAACCTAGCCATACCTTGTCTTCTTAAAGGCATTGCTACTGCAAAACCTTCTGGAAAATTCTGAATTCCAATACCAATTGCTAAAGAAATAGCCGCAATAATCATTTCTGTCTGTTCTACACCCACCAAAGTAGAAGCAGCTCCAAACAATACACCTACAGCTAAACCTTCTGGAATGTTGTGTAAAGTAATTGCTAAGACTAACAATGTAGTTCTATGTAAATCTGTTTTTACACCTTCTTTTTCATTTTCTTTAAAATTGATGTGTAAATGAGGTAAAATTTTATCCATTCCAAAAAGTGCAATGGCACCTAAAGCAAAACCAATGGCAGATGGCAATACTTTTACAAAACCTTCTCCAGGACTGTTTTCTATGGCTGGCGCTAATAAACTCCAAAAACTTGCAGCAACCATTACACCTCCAGTAAAACCTAGCATACCATCTAAAACAGCCCTGTTCATTTTCTTAAAGAAAAATACCAAAGCAGCTCCTACTGCTGTTAAACCCCAGGTAAAAAGCGATGCATATAAGGCTGCTAAAATTGGGTGTTCTTTGCCAAACTCGACTAATTGACTAAATAAACTCATGATTTTTGAATATATAAATTGTTTGCTATTTTATTAGAAATAGATAACTTCTTATTTTCTATTAAAATTGATAAAGAATTATCAAACTCTTCTTTATCTAAAACTGTTATTTTTTCACCAAGTTTGATGTCTTTTTTGTCTAAAAATTGTAAAAATTCTGATGAGGAATCATTTACACCTACACAAATTCCGCATTCATTTTTTAATAAAGTAGATAGCAAACTTTTTTCTATGGTTTTTAAATTTCCATCTGCATCTGGTATTGGATCTCCATGAGGATCATGTGTTGGAAAACCTAAAAAACTATCTAACTGATGGATTAATTTAGGAGATTTAATATGTTCTAACTGCTCTGCAACATCATGCACTTCATCCCAAGAAAAATTTAATTTTTCTACTAAAAAAACTTCCCACAACCTGTGTTTTCTCACAATATTTGCGGCTGTTTTTTTACCAAAACCTGTTAATGTAACCCCTTTATATTTTTTATAAGCCAATACTTTTTTATCAGATAATTTTTTAATCATATCTGTTACAGAAGAGGCTTTGGTTTGTAATTGATTAGAAATTGCATTGGTACTTATACCATTGCTAGTTTCTAATGATAAATGATAGATTGTTTTTAAATAATTCTCTTCAGAAAGTGTAAACATTATAAAAAAATTGTGCTACAAATATATACTTTTTATTTAAATGAAAACATATTTTTAGATAAGACTAAAAATATAATTACATTTGTAAAAATATTATTTTACGATTCGCTAATGAAAATTCATTTTATTTTCTGCTTTTTATTAATATACATGTTACATTTGCACAAAACTTAGTACGTTGAGTAAGCAGAATATTGTAAATCAATACCAAAAATCTGCGTTAGTAGCGCAGATAAATTCACAACTTCAACAAGAACAAAACCATTTTCAAATTAAGAATTTGGCAGGATCTTCGTTGTCTTTTGTGATCTCAGAAACTTTTAAAAAAGCAGACAAACCTTACCTTTTAATTTTTAATGACAAAGAAGAAGCTGCCTATTATTTAAACGATTTAGAACAACTTTTAGGCGATAAAAACGTACTGTTTTATCCCGGTTCTTATAGAAGACCTTATCAAATAGAAGAAACAGACAATGCCAATGTTTTATTACGTTCTGAGGTTTTAAATAGAATAAACTCTAGAAAAAAACCGGCTGTAATTGTTACCTATCCAACTGCTTTGTTTGAAAAAGTAGTTACCAAAAAAGAGCTAGAAAAAAGTACTTTAAAAGTGACTGTTGGCGAAAATTTATCGTTAGATTTTGTAAACGAAATTTTATTTGAATATAAATTTAAACGAGTAGATTTTGTTACAGAACCAGGAGATTTTTCTGTAAGAGGTGGTATTGTAGATGTGTTTTCTTTTTCTAACGATGAGCCCTACAGAATAGAGTTTTTTGGTGATGAAATTGACAGTATTAGAACTTTTGATGTAGAAACACAACTGTCTAAAGAGAAACTGAAAAAAGTTTCTATAATGCCCAATGTAGAAAATAAAACTTTAGAAGAAAATAGAGAAAGTTTTCTTAAATATATTTCTTCTAAAACTGCCGTATTTGTAAAAAATCAAGCTTTACTTACGGGTAATTTAGATAAGTTTTACAAAAAAGCAGAAGATGCTTTTTTAACTTTATCTCAAGAAATAAAACACGCAAAACCCAACGAATTGTTTTGCGATGGTAATTTTATTTTAAAACAGTTACAAGATTTTACAATCGTTAATTTTGATACAAATCCACATTCAGAAATTGTTACAGCATCCAATAAAATTGTAGATTTTAATACAAATCCACAACCCTCATTCAACAAAAAATTTGATTTATTAATAGACAATTTAGAAGAATACCATAAAGCTGGTTTTACCAATTATATTTTTTGTGCAAACGACCAACAAGCAAAACGTTTTCATGATATTTTTGATGATTCTGAAAAAGAGGTTCATTATGAAACTGTTGTTTTTCCTTTATACCAAGGCTTTGTTGATGTAGATAATAAAATGGTTTGTTATACAGATCATCAAATTTTTGAACGTTACCATAAATTCCGATTAAAAAATGGCTATGCAAAAAAACAAGCCATTACACTCCAGGAATTAAACAAACTAGAAATTGGCGATTACGTAACGCACATGGATCATGGAATTGGAAAATTTGGTGGTTTGCAAAAAATTGATGTGCAAGGTAAAAAGCAAGAAGCCATAAAATTGGTGTATGGAGAACGTGATATTTTATATGTAAGCATTCACTCTTTACACAAGATTTCTAAATTTAATGGAAAGGACGGAAAAGCACCTAAAATTTATAAATTAGGTTCTGGTGCTTGGAAAAAAATAAAACAAAAAACCAAAGCTAGAGTTAAACATGTTGCGTTTAATTTAATTCAATTATATGCGAAAAGAAAACTCCAAAAAGGTTTTGCTTTTGGGCCAGATACGCATATACAGCATGAGTTAGAAGGTAGTTTTATGTATGAAGATACGCCAGATCAATTTACAGCTACGCAAGATGTAAAAACAGATATGGAAAAAGAACAACCTATGGACAGGTTGGTTTGTGGCGATGTGGGTTTTGGTAAAACAGAAGTTGCTGTAAGAGCTGCATTTAAAGCGGTTGACAATGGAAAACAAGTAGCCATTTTAGTACCAACAACTATTTTGGCTTTTCAACATTACAAAACGTTTTCTGAACGTTTAAAAGATTTCCCTATTAAGATAGATTATCTAAATAGATTTAGAACTGCCAAACAAAAAACAGCCGCAATTGATGGTGTAAATAGTGGTGCTGTAGATATTATTATTGGTACACATCAGTTAACAAATCAACGTATAAAATTTAAAGATTTAGGGCTTTTAATTATTGATGAAGAGCAAAAATTTGGAGTTGCTGTAAAAGATAAATTGAAAACTTTAAAAGAAAATGTAGACACCTTAACCTTAACGGCAACACCCATACCAAGAACGTTGCAATTTAGTTTAATGGCTGCTAGAGATTTATCTGTTATAAAAACCCCACCACCAAACAGACACCCAATAGAAAGTCATGTAATTCGTTTTGGCGAAGAAATGATTAGAGATGCCATTTCTTACGAAATTTCTAGAGGAGGACAAGTTTTCTTTATTCATAACCGAATAGAAAACATAAAAGAAGTAGCTGGTTTGTTGCAAAGATTAGTGCCTTCTGCAAAAATTGGTATTGGTCATGGGCAAATGGAAGGCAAAAAACTAGAGGAATTAATGCTTGGTTTTATGAATGGCGATTTTGACGTTTTGGTATCTACCACCATTATAGAAAGTGGTTTAGACGTACCTAATGCCAACACCATTTTTATTAATAATGCCAATAATTTTGGTTTGTCTGATTTACATCAAATGCGAGGAAGAGTTGGGCGCTCTAACAAAAAAGCGTTCTGTTATTTTATTACGCCTCCCTATCATATGATGACAGATGATGCCAGAAAACGTATTGAAGCACTCGTTTTATTTTCTGATTTAGGTAGCGGAATTAACATTGCCATGAAAGATTTAGAAATACGTGGTGCTGGAGATTTATTGGGTGGAGAACAAAGTGGTTTTATTAATGATATTGGTTTTGATACCTATCAAAAAATATTGCAAGAAGCCATAGAAGAATTAAAAGAAAATGAGTTTAAAGAACTTTATCCAACAGACACTTCTAAACCCAAAGAGTTTGTAAAAGAGGTGCAAATTGATACCGATTTTGAAATTTTATTTCCAGATGATTATGTAAATTCAGTTACAGAAAGGTTGAGTTTATATGAAAAATTATCTGACTTAAAAACCAATGAAGAATTAAAAACTTTTGAAAGCGAAATTGTAGACAGATTTGGAGAAATACCAACACAGGTAGAAGATTTATTAGACTCTGTAAGAATAAAATGGTTAGCAAAAGAACTAGGTTTAGAAAAAATTATACTAAAACAAAAAAGAATGATTGGCTATTTTGTGTCTAACCAACAAAGCGATTTTTATCAAACAGAAGCCTTTTCTAGAATGCTAAAATATGTGCAACAAAATAGTAAGAGTTGCGTAATGAAAGAGAAGCAAACCAAAAACGGATTGCGTTTACTAATTACATTTATAAAGATAGATGCTGTAAAAACAGCTTTACAAGTTTTACAAAAAATTTAATGTAATCATCAGTTCAATCGAAAACAAGAACTATTTTTACCTAAACCTTTAACCTTGGGACTACGCTAAAGTAGACATAGAAAAAAATGCAAAAAAACTATACCAAAAATTTATCAGTTTTACTTTTAGGAACCCTTTTTATAAGCACCTCAGGTGTTTTAGGAAGGTATATTGCAATGCCCGCAGAAGCTATTATTTTATGTAGAGCATTTTTAGCCGCTATTTTTATTTATATTTTTTGTAGAGTTCAAAAAATTAGTTTTAAAATAAATTCGGCAAAAGATAAACGCTCTTTTTTAATGGGTGGATTTTTAATGGGTGCACATTGGGTTACTTATTTTTACGCTTTAAAATTAAGTAATGTAGCATTGGCTATGTTATCCATTTATACCTATCCAATAATTACAGTTTTTATAGAACCTTTTTTTAGCAAGAAAAAAGTAGATAAGATACATATTTTAATGGCTATTTTAGTACTTGTAGGTGTTTATAATTTGATTCCAAAATTTTCTATAGAAAACACTTATTTACAAGGAATCTTATTGGGTATTTTATCTGCTTTCTTTTATGCACTAAGAAATTTAATGGTAAAGGAAGATGTAAAAAAATACAATGGTAGCATGCTTATGTTTTATCAAATGGTAATTATTAGTGTTTTATTACTACCTACCTTATTTTTTAGCGATTATTCTAACATAGAAAGCCAATTACCTTGGTTGCTTTTGGTAGCTTTATTAACTACAGCTATTGGACATACTTTAATGGTAAATTCTTTACAACATTTTTCTGCAACAACAGCAAGTATTATAAGCAGTATACAGCCAATTTTCGGTATTATTATTGCCTTTATTTTTGTAAATGAAATACCAAATAGCTCTACTTTTATTGGTGGAAGTTTGATATTACTAACCGTTATTATTGAGAGTGTTAGAAGTAAAAAATAAACTTTTTAGACCTCACAGGTTTAAAAAACCTGTGAGGTCTGGTCTGTTAATAACAACTTAAAAAAACTACTAAAAAAGTTACAGCCAAAAGCTAACAAACAAGTTTAGCCCAGATTGAGCTATTTGTTTGAAATCCTTTTTGCTTTTTCTGCAAAAAGATTGAGTAGCGAAAGCTGGAAATAGCTTCTAAATAAAATGCATAGTAATAACGTTTAAAACAATTCTTTATTACTAATATCTAAATAATTACGCTTTACAAAGGCTAGGATAGTTTCTAAAAGTTCGCCCATGTTTTTACAGTCTTTAAATTTCACATCGCCCACATATTGTATTAAATGTTTTTTTAACAAGGCGATGTTTTCTGAGTAAGAAATGGTGTCTGATTTCATACATCTAATTAACCTTCTTGTTCTTCTTGGTGAGGTAATCATCCTTTTTGCCATGTAAGAGCGTTCTTCTATTTTATATTGGTTGATAGAATTGTTGTGTAGTTTTTTACTTACCATTTCTACCATCTTAAAATTTTCTTTCATAAACTGTAGGTTGTATACTTTTAGGTTACCTTCAAAAGATTGTTGATCAAAATCTATGGCTCTAATTTTGTATACAATTTGGTCAAAATCGTGTGTGGGTATAACTACATAGTTGTATGAGCGCATGTCTCCTAACAAACGTACCATACAACGTTCTTTAAATTTTACAAATTCTTTAGCTATTTGAGATTTTTCTGAAGAAGTACATTTAGGTAGAAAATCTCTAATAAAATCGTCTCCTGGAACACCTGCTATATGTTCTTCTATTAAGGTGTCTTTATAGATTAGAAAGTTCATGTTATGAGGAGACAAAAGATGCTCTAACTCTAAACCATAAACACGAGAAGCATCTGCTTTTTTTACGTAGAAATAGGTAAAGTTATCATTTAAAATGTTTCTAATTTTTATTCTAAAAGGTTTCGAATTACCAAAGGTACAATAGTCTATGGCATCTACATTTAAAAAAGGAATGGCATCATCATTACCATCTGAATGGAGCCTTGTGTATATTTTTTTTAAACTTACATCTATTTCTGCTCGGTCAAATTCAGAATAATAAGTTCTTACCCAAAGTGTGTCTTCATCGTTTTTATCAAATACAGCTACAGAGCCTTGAAAACGCAATAAATCGTCGTAAACTATAGAGATTTTTGTATTTCTCTTGTATTTTTTTAGATAGTCATCTAACATTTCGTTGATAGGAAATGTTGGTTTTTTTTTAGACATCAACTTCTTTTCTACTGCCATCTTTTCTATTGATTTGCCTCAAAAATAAGAATATTTTAAGGATTTTGTGTTGAAATAAGTTTACGAAAGTTAACTGTGTAAATATTGATAATTAAAGTGCCATTTTTATAATTCAAAATTCATGCTTTTAATTTTTGACTTTTAATTATAACAATTCAAACATTTTTCCTGGCAAAGGTTTTAACAAACCTTTCATTTCCATTTGCAATAAAATTGAAGATAATTGAAACACAGGAATACTGCATTCTAGAGAAATAGCATCTAAAAGTTGTGCCCCTTTTTCGTGTAATAAATCGTGTATTTTTTGTTCGTTTTCAGATAGATGTAAAAAAAGCTGTTTCTGAATGGGTTTGGGTTTTTCTGCAATATCCCAGTTTAACATTTTTACAATATCGTTTGCATTGGTTAATAAATGCGCTTTGTTATTTTTAATTAAATTATTACACCCTTTACTGTAAATATCTGAAGTTCTACCAGGAACTGCAAAAACATCTCTATTGTAAGAATTGGCAATATCTGCAGTAACTAAAGAACCTCCTTTTTCTGCAGACTCTATAATAATGGTGGCTTTAGAAATGCCTGCAACGATTCTGTTTCTTTTTAAAAAATTTTCTCTTAAAGGTTGTTCTTCGCTCCAAAACTCTGTTAAAAAACCACCATTTTCATGTACTTGATGGATGTATTTTTTATGCACTTTAGGATAAATTTGCTCGAAACCATGTGCCAAAACTGCAATAGTTTGCAAGTTGTTTTTTATGGCTGCTTTGTGTGCACAAATATCTGCACCATAAGCAAAACCACTTACAATTATTGGGTTGTAAGTTGCCAATTCTTCTATTAAATTGTTACAAAAATCGCGTCCATAAGAACTTAAATTTCTTGTACCCACAATAGAAATTATGTTTTTATTTTTTAAGTTGATGTTGCCCTCTTTAAAAAGTAAAATTGGACTATCTATACAATTTTGTAGATGTATTGGATAATCATCTTCTAAAAAATAAGAAAAAGCAATATTATTTTTTTGAATATACGCAAGCTCTTGTGTTGCTAACTTAATATTTTTGTCATCAAAAAGATGTTTTATTACATGGTTTCCTATACCATTAATTTTTGCCAAAGTTGCAGGTTTTTCTTTAAATATTTGCAATGCATCTCCTACATTTACAATTAGTTTCTTTGCTAAAATATCTCCAATAGCTTTGCTTTTTTGCAATCTTAATAAAGCCAATAATTTTTCTTCGTTCAAAAGCTAACAATTTGAATACCAATATATAAAATTTTTGTTAATAATTATTTAGAGAACATTCTTTAATGAGTAGACAAAAATTATATATTTGTTTATATGAATTTAGCCAACTACATCAACGATTTACTTTACAGA
This sequence comes from Polaribacter sp. YIW18, assembly GCF_057219325.1. Lineage (NCBI taxonomy): Bacteria > Pseudomonadati > Bacteroidota > Flavobacteriia > Flavobacteriales > Flavobacteriaceae > Polaribacter > Polaribacter sp. YIW18. The sequence goes on from NZ_JBXVVE010000001.1 coordinate 128,345, forward strand.
TACGATTGCGTAATTATACCTGATTTTGGTGGTTTTGTAACCAACAGAATTGGTGCAACTTTTAATACAAGTAACCAAACATTTAATGCACCTGCAAAACAACTTACATTTAACAACCATTTAAAACACAATGATGGTTTGTTAGCTAATTATATTGCTTCTGCAGAACAAATTTCTTTTGAAAAAGCAGCAGCAGCAATATCTTTAAGCGTTATTAATTGGCAAAATAAACTACAAAGAGGTAGCATAGAACTAAATAATTTAGGTACTTTTTCTTTAAACGAAGAACAAAAAATTGTTTTTACACCAACTACAGAAGTTAATTATTTAACCTCCTCTTTTGGTTTGTCTTCTGTAGCAACATCTGCAGTAAAAAGACACAATACCACTGTAAAACCTTTACATGAAAATAACCAAAAAGCGCTGCCTTCTTTTATAAAATACGCAGCTACAGCTGCAATTTTATTAACATTAGGTATTGCTGGCTATAATGGTTATCAACAAAATAAGCAAAAAGAAACCTTTGCAAAGCAAGAGAAAATATTAGAAAAAAAACTACAATCTGCTACTTTTGTGATTCAAAATCCTTTGCCAACTTTACAATTAAATGTTAGCAAAAAAATTGCCAAACCCTTTCATGTTGTTGCTGGCGCTTTTCAATACCCAGAAAATGCTGCAAAAAAAATACAACAACTAAAAAAACAAGGCTTTAATGCTAAAATTATTGGTGTAAACAAATGGGGCTTAACTCAAGTTTGTTTCGATAGTTTTGCAGAAAAAAACGATGCTATAAACAGTTTAAATAAAATTAAAAGAACGGTTTCTGAAGATGCTTGGTTGCTTGTAAAAAACATCAAATAATATAACTTTTCTTTATTAGGTTTTAGGTAAGGTTTTGTTAAGGTGATTGTTATCTTTGCATAAAAATTACTTTTTTGATGGAAACAAAAACACCTAAAGACTCTTTAACCGTACTTACAGATTTAGTTTTACCTGGCGAGACCAACTATTTAGACAACCTTTTTGGTGGAGAATTACTAGCAAGAATGGATAGAGCTTGTAGTATTGCTGCAAGAAGACACTCTAGAAGAATTGTGGTTACAGCTTCTGTAAACCACGTTGCTTTTAACAAATCTGTACCCGTTGGTAGTGTTGTAAATATAGAAGCTAAAGTTTCTAGGGCCTTTAAATCTTCTATGGAAATTTATGTTGATGTTTGGATAGAAGACAGACAATCTGGACAAAGAACTAAAGTAAATGAAGGTATTTACACCTTTGTTGCTGTAGATGAGACAGGAAAACCTGTGCAAATAGCTAAAATAATACCAGAAACCGAATTAGAAAAAGAGCGTTATGAAGGTGCCTTAAGACGTAAACAATTAAGTTTGGTGTTGGCTGGAAAATTAGACCCAAATAAAGCTACAGAATTGAAAGCTTTATTTAATTAGAACATTATTATTATGTTAGAATTTTTAAATAATCATAAAATTATAGAATCTGCCGTTGTTTTGTTTTTAGCAATACTTGTTAGGTTAGTAATTACAAACTCGCTCCGTAAAATTCAGGTAAAATTTGGTTTTCAAAAGTCTAGAATTTTAGTAACTAACAAAATAATAACTATTTTAACGTATGCTACTATAATTGTTGTTATTGCTTTTATTTGGGGTGTAGATGAAAAACAATTATTAGTATATGTTTCTTCTTTTTTAACCATTTTAGGAATTGCATTTTTTGCACAATGGTCTATTTTATCTAATATTACTGCTGGTATTATTCTTTTTGTAAACTACCCGGTTAAAATTGGAGACACCATTACTATTTTAGAAAAAGACAATGATACAACAGGAGAAATTAGAGATATTGGCGCATTTTTTATCACTTTAAAAACTCCTGAAAACGAGTTTATTACCATACCAAACGCTATTATCTTACAAAAAAATATAAAGTTTAAATAATTTACTACCTTCTAAGAATCCAACTAGACGGATTTAGTTTGGTCGTATTTTTATACAACACAAAAATTAGTTTTGTTTTACCAGAAACTTTATCGGTAAAGATTTTTCCAATGCTTTGTCCTGTAGAAACAACATCACCTTTTTTAACGTATAGTTTTTCTAAGTTGTTATAAGAGGTTATGTAATTACCATGTTGTATTAATACATTTTTTCTACCTTCTGAAGTAACTAAAATATTTAAAACCTTACCATTAAAAATAGTTTTTGCATCACTATCTTTTTTGGTAGTAAAATGCAAGCCTGTACTGTTTAAAGTAATACCAGGAAAAGTTGGGTGTGCCTGCGTACCAAACCTTCTCGTAATTAATCCTTCTTCTAAAGGCCAAGGTAGTTTCCCTTTATTAGACTCGAATTTTGTTGCTAATGCTTTTGCTTCTGGACTTAAAATAAATTCATTCTTTTTAGGCGTTTTTGGTTTGTTTTTTACTTTTTTATTGGCCCTTGCAATAGCTTCTTTAATAATTTTATCAATTTTTTCTGAAACTCTTTTTTCTTCTTTTATTTTCTTTTTTAAGTCTCTTTTGTACTTTTTTTCATTCTTTTTTATAATAGAAATTAGTTTTTCTTTGCTTGTTTTATCGAGTTCAATTTTTTGTTGTTGCTCTTTTTCAGATAAAATTAAAGTATCTTTTACTTGTTTTTGCAGGGTTAAAGAATCTATTATAGCAGCTACCGTTTTTGTTTGTGTTACAATTTCTTCGCCCTGTTTTTTTCTAAAAGACGTATATTGTTTCATATACTCTAGACGCTTGTAAGCTTGATAAAAATTATCTGAAGATAACAAAAACATTATCTTACTTTGCTGAGATCTACTTTTGTAAGATTTAAAAATCATACTGGCATAATCTGCTTTTAAAACTGCTAACTCTTTTTTTAATTTTACTACTTTTTGTTCGTTTATAGCAATTTGTTTAGATAAAATCTTTGCTTCTGTATTAATTGTATTTATTAAATTTTGTCTAATAGATATTTTTTGATTGATGTCTTTAAGATCTTCTAAAACATTTTTTTCTTTTTTAATTTCTTTAAACAGTAAATTATTTACAAGGGCTATTTCTTTTTTTAGTTTTTTCTGACGCTTTTCTAATTCTTTTTTTGTTTGGCCTTGCATAGAAAAACAAGAAAAAAGTATGCTAAAAAAAACGATATGTAAGCTAGCTTTGATCACTATAAATTGATGTGTTTATAATTTTCTGGAATAGAAAATGAGGTATTTATTGGTTTGTTAAACTCTACAGATTTTAAGGTAAAATTTATTTTGGTTATTTTTTTTCCTTGTTTGGCTCTTATGTCTATTTTTTTTGGAAAAATCTCTTCATCTACAATGCTATAAGATGGATATTCTACCTCTAAAGCTTGATTTTTAAATGAATTTATTACTTTCTGAAAATCTAATTTAAAATGACCTGGATTGATACCAAAAAACATCTTTAAAACGCCATTTGTAGTTTGAGGTTTTAAAACATACGTATTGTTTACAATATTAACTTCTTGTTTATTTTCTTTTAAATCTATAACGGCTTGGCCTAAAAATAGGTTTTCTAACTGCGTATAATTTAATGATGTGCCTAAAACATTTTCCAACATTTTAAAATCTCCTTTGAAATAATTTTTTGCATATGGCGAATAATACTCAACAGCTTTTGGTGTAATTCTTGCTTTAAAAACCGTAATAAATTTTGAGCCTTTTAGCCAAATTTCTTTGCCTTTGGTAATTCGTAAATAAACAGATAAACTTTGTTTTGTTTTACCATTGTTAAAATTTGCAGAAAGTTTAGCGTCTACAGTTTCTTTACCAAAACTTACATTTAAGTGTTTTTTTACCACTCTTTTGGCAGACATTTCTTTGGCAACAGCATTAGAATCTATCACATATTTTTTTGTTTTACAAGATGTAAAAACGAGTAAAATTAAAACTAAATATTTAAATATTTTCATGCTATTTATTTAGTTTTTTAAATTTATCTAAATATTTCTTTTCTTCGACTGTATTGCCTAAGCCTTTATAAGCTTTTGCTATTTCTTTGTAAAAATTGGCTTCCATTTTATCTTCAATTACAAAATCAATACCATTTTTCAACATACGAATAGCTTTGCTAAATTCTTTTTTAGAATTTAGCGCTTTTCCATTTATTAAATATACATAGGGTTGTGCAGGGAAAAGAGAAATACCTTCTGTGCTGTATTTTAATAAAGCTTCAGGGTTTTTATGTTCATTCTCTAAAATTTGTTTTAAAAGAGTAAACGATTTATTATTTTCAAATTGCTTATAAATAGTTTCGTTATTAGACGTAACTTTTCTCTCTTTTAAAACCTTTCTTTTTCTGTTTTCTAAATTTTCTTTAACTCTTTTGTAATTAGAAGACAATCGGTTTTGCTTGTCTAAAACCTTCATTAAATTGAGTGCTTCTTTATAGTTATTGTCTCTTAAATAAAGTCTCACTAAATAATTGCTGTCTTTAGGATTTAAAGCTACTATTTCTTTCTGAGTTTTTATAGCGTTTTTAAAATCGTTTTCTTTTAAATATACCTTAACCAAATGTTTTAGCAACCAGATGTTAGAAGCTTCTATTTTTATAGCTCTTTGTATGTATTCTTTAGCTAAAAGCGTATTATGTAACAGTAAATAATTCTTAGAAAATTCAAAAAAAACAGTTGCGTTATAAGGTAATATTTGATTGCAACTTTCTAAGTATTCTATAGATTTTTGATAATTACCAATAGATTTTTGCGTAAGTGCTTTAAAAAAAAACTGCTGAAAGTTCAACTCTTTTTCTTCAGTTAAATCTACTGCTGCTGGTATGCTATCTTGGGCATTTATTTGATTGGTATAAAGCATAAAGAATAAAGAAAAGAGAACTAACTCTAGATAAGAGGTTCTCTTTTTTCTATTTTGTATGTTGTTACACCTTATAAACATCTACGTTAATTCTGTATAATCTCCTATACTTACAGAGGTAAATTTACCGTTAAATTTTGCATGATTACCAATCATAGCATTATCTAAATTAGCATTAGAAATTGTAACATTGCTTTGAATTAAAGAATTGGTTATGGCTGCGTTTTCTATAACACTATTGCTTCCTAAAGAAACGTATGGTCCAATTTTTGTATTCTTTAAAACTACGTTTTCACCAATATAACAAGGTTGTATAATTTCTGAATTCTCTAATACAACGTCTTTAGAAACTAAATTATTACCAGCTTTATACTCAAATTCTAGTACTTGCTTATTGGTATCTACTGTTGGGTCTTTTTTTCCACAATCCATCCAAGTATTTACAGTTCCTGGTATAAATTTAGCCCCTTCGCTTTTAAGAGTTTCTAAAACGTTTGTAAGTTGATATTCGTTATTTTCTTTTAAATCATTATCTATTAAATACTGAATTTCGTTTCTTACTCTATCTCCATCTTTAAAATAATAAATACCAATAATTGCTAAATCAGATACAAACTCTTGTGGTTTTTCTACAAAATCTGTAATAAAACCATTGTCTAATTTTACCACACCAAAAGCACTTGGATCTGCTACTTGCTTTACCCAAATTGCGCCATCTGCATTGGCATCTAGTTTAAAATCTGCTTTAAATAAGGTATCTGCATAAGCAACCACACAAGGGCCAAATAAAGAATTTTTAGCACAAAAAAGGGCATGTGCTGTACCTAATGCCTCTTCTTGCACATAAACATTCCCTTTTGCTCCTAATTCATTAGCTATTTGCAATAAAGTTGCTGTTGTATTTTCTGGAAAGCCTTTTTTTGCAGGCCCAATTATAAATGCTATTTCGTCAATTTCTTCATCAATAACAGAAGAAATATCTTCTACTAATCTTTGTACTATAGGTTTTCCTGCAATTACAGTTAAAGGTTTTGGTACTGTTAATGTATGTGGTCTTAAACGAGAACCAATACCTGCCATAGGAACAATTATCTTCATCTTAAGGTATATTTTTATATCTCGCAATATACCATTTATTGAAGTACTAGTAAAATAGTTTTTATTGAAAAAACTCTGAATACTGGGATCTATACAAGCATTATTTGGTAGTATTTTTACTTTAACAAAAATAGGGGTCAATTAGCTAATAACTCCTTACACAACACTCCTAAAAATTAAATGATTTAAAAACCTAATCGTTTACTTGGGTTTTTTGTTTCTTTGCAAAAAAATAAATCTTAATGAATTATTTATCAGTAGAAAATATATCTAAAGCATACGGAGAACGAATTTTATTTGAAGACATTTCTTTTGGTATTAACAAAGACCAAAAAGTAGCTTTTATAGCAAAAAATGGAAGTGGTAAAACATCGATCTTAAATATTATTGCTGGCTTAGACGTACCAGATTCTGGACAAGTAGTTAGCAGAAAAGACATTTCTATTGCATACTTATCTCAAAAAGACGACTTAAATCAAGATTTAACTATAGAGGAAACCATTTTTGCAACAGATAATAAAATTCTTTCTATTGTAAATAAATATGAAAAAGCCTTAAAAAATCATGAAGATACAGATGCCTATCAAACCGCTTTTGATTTGATGGACCAATACAATGCTTGGGATTTTGAAACACAATACAGACAAATTTTATCTAAACTAAAACTAGACAATTTAACCTTAAAAATAAGTGCTCTTTCTGGAGGACAAAGAAAAAGACTCTCTTTAGCCATTGTACTAATTAATAAACCAGATTTACTTATTTTAGACGAGCCTACAAACCATTTAGATTTAGAAATGATAGAATGGTTAGAAGCTTTTTTTGCCAAAGAAAAAATAACCCTTTTTATGGTAACACACGATCGTTACTTTTTAGAACGTGTTTGTAACGAAATTTTAGAGTTAGATGAAGGTAAAATTTATAAATACAAAGGAAATTATTCTTATTATTTACAAAATAAAGAAGAACGCTTAGCATTAGAAGCTACCAATTTAAGCAAGGCAAAAAGTTTGTTTAAAAAAGAGTTAGATTGGATGCGTAAGCAACCCAAAGCAAGAACTACAAAATCGAAATCTAGAACAGACGATTTTTATAAAATAAAAGCACAAGCGCATCAACGTAGAAAAGACCACCAAATACAATTAGAAATAAATATGGAGCGTTTAGGAAGTAAAATTCTTGAGCTACATAAAATTTCTAAATCTTTTGATGATAAAGTAATTTTAGATGGTTTTGATTACGTATTTAAAAGAGGAGAACGAATTGGTATCATTGGGAAAAACGGCACAGGAAAATCTTCTTTTTTAAATATTATAACAGAAAAAGCACCTTTAGATAGAGGGAAAGTTATTTTAGGTGAAACTGTTAAGTTTGGATACTATACACAAAGAGGAATCCAAATAAAGGAAGGACAAAAAGTAATAGAGGTTGTAAAAGAGTTTGGAGAATTTATTCCTTTAACAAAAGGAAGAAAAATCTCTGCATCGCAATTATTAGAGCGTTTTTTGTTTGACAAGAAAAAACAATATGATTTTGTAGAAAAACTTTCTGGTGGTGAACAAAAAAGACTGTATTTATGTGCTGTATTAATACAGAATCCTAACTTTTTAATTTTAGATGAACCCACAAACGATTTGGATGTGGTAACTTTAAATGTACTTGAAAGCTTTTTATTAGATTATCCAGGTAATTTATTGGTGGTTTCTCACGATCGTTATTTTATGGATAAAATTGTAGATGCCCTATTTGTTTTCAGAGGTGATGGTGTTGTAGAAAATTTTCCAGGAAATTACTCAGATTTTAGAGCTTATGATAATTCTGCAGATACTAAAGAAACATCTAAAATTGAGAAACCTGTTGAGAAAAAAGTAGCGAAAGAGAGCTCTAAAACATCTTTAAATTTTAACGAAAAAAGAGAGTTTGGTGCTTTAGAAGTAGAAATTGAACGTTTACAAAAGAGAAAAACTACCATAGAAAAACAATTTTTAAATATAGAAATTGCTACAGAAGATATTCCTAAAAAATCTGAAGAATTACAAGAGATTATTGCAGAAATAGAGCAAAAGGAAGAACGTTGGTTAGAACTTTCTATGAAAATGGAAGGGTAATTTTAAACCCTAACAATAGCATCCTCTTTTAACAATTCTTGATTGTTAAATTTTAATAAGATTTGAGCTACAGCAATGGTATCTTTTTCGCAATAATTTACAATTCTTTGTATGTTTTTTTCTTCGTAATAAACAGCTGCAACTTCACTGCCATCAATATCATCTTTAGGTGATGGTATCCCTAAAATAGACGTTAATAATTTAAGAGAAGTATAATGTTTATAATCGCCAAATTTCCACAATTCTAAGGTATCTAAATGAGGTACTTCCCAAGGTTTTTTACCAAATAAATTTAATTTTTTTGGTAGTTCTATTTGGTTTACAATCATTCTTCTAGCAATAAATGGAAAATCGAATTCCTTTCCATTATGAGCACATAAAAACTGAGAGGGTTTAGAAAAATGTTTGTCTAACAGGGTTTTAAAATCAACTAAAATTTTGGTTTCATCATCACCATAAAAAGAGGTTACTCTAAATTGATTTTCTGCAAAATACCCAACTGAAATACAAATAATTTTACCAAACTCTGCCCAAATACCTGCTCTTTCATAAAATTGTTCTGGTGTAAATTCTTCTTTGCGTTGGTATTGTGTTTTCTTTTTAAATAAATTTTGATATGCTTCAGAGAGGCTATTCCAATTACTTTCTAGAGGTACAGTTTCTATATCTAAAAATAAAATGTTGGCAATTTTGAGTTTTAGGTTCATCGATTTCTTTTTCTACGCTAAAGGTAATAAAAAAAGAAAAAGGGTAAAATTTTTACACTAAATAAGTTTTCTCTATAACTAAAGTATGGGTTAACTAAACCTTAAATGAAAGATAATTTAGATTAAATGATTGTTAAGTGTTTGTTATTATAATTTATTTATTAGTATTTTTGATACTCACAGTTTTTTAAAAATTTATGAACAAAAGTGATATTAAAATTTTATTAGTTGATGATGAACCAGACATTATAGAAATTGTTGGTTACAACTTAAAAAACGAAGGTTACCAGGTTTTTACTGCTAATAACGGACAAGAAGCCATAAAATCTGCAAAAAAAAATGTACCTCATCTAATTTTATTAGACATTATGATGCCAGAAATGGATGGTATAGAAGCTTGTGAAAAAATTAGAAAAATTAGTTCTTTAGAAAATGTTATTATTTCATTTTTAACAGCAAGAGGAGAAGATTACTCTCAAGTTGCAGGTTTTGAAGCCGGTGCAGACGATTATATAACAAAACCAATAAAACCAAAGGTTTTATTAAGTAAAATAAAATCTTTATTAAGAAGATTAAAATCTGATAAACAAAGCGAAGAAGCTTTTAAAATTGGAGACATCGTTATAGACAGAGAAGAATATGTAGTTTATAAAGCAGGAACTAAAATTTCTTTACCTAGAAAAGAATTCGAATTATTTTCTCTACTTACCTCTAAACCTGGCAAAGTTTTTAAACGAGAAGTTATTTTAGATACTGTTTGGGGTAATGAAGTAGTTGTTGGTGGCAGAACTATAGACGTACATATTAGAAAATTAAGAGAAAAAATAGGAGATCATCACTTTAAAACTGTAAAAGGGGTAGGTTATAAATTTGTTTTAGAAGGCGCAGATAATTAACTTGCCTAAATGAAATTTAAAAGAACATACTCTTACGCACTTTGGTCTGCCATATATTTAACACTTTTATCAGTAATAATTGCCACAATATCATATTTTGTAGTTGTTAAACATTTAGGCATAGGAGCCCTTATTATTTCGATTGCGGCACTCTTTATTATTTCTTTTTTTATTATACAATACAGGGCAGAGCATTTTATTTACAGAAGATTAAAGAAAATCTACGAAGACGTATCTATACTAGATGTAAAAGATTTACGTAAAGATTCTGTAACAACAGATATCGAAAAACTTTCTAAAAGAATGCAGAAGTTTGTAGAGGGTAAAAGGATGGAAATTAAAAGTTTAACAGAAAGAGATTCTTTTAGAAGAGATTTTTTAGGAAACGTAGCACACGAACTTAAAACACCACTTTTTACGGTACAAGGTTATATTTTAACCCTTTTAGAAGGTGCTGGAAGTGATAAAGAAATACGAAAAAAATACTTAGAAAGAGCCAACAAAGGTGTAGAAAGATTGGTTGCTGTTACTAAAGATTTAGACATGATTGCTAAATTAGAAACAGATGGTTTAAAACTAAATATTAAGGTTTTTAATATTTTAGAATTGGTACAAAATGTATTCGATTTATTTGAAATGAAAGCCAAAAAACGAAACATTACCTTAAAATTTGATCGAATTTATGAGTTTCCAGTTTTTGTAAAAGGAGACATCGAAAAAATAGAGCAAGTACTTATAAATCTTATTGTAAATTCAATTAAATACGGTAAACCTAATGGAACTACCATTTTAGCTGTTGATTCTTATAGTTCAGATAAATTTATTGTGAAGGTAGTAGATAATGGCGAAGGCATAAAATCTATACATTTACCACGTTTATTTGAGCGTTTTTACAGAGTAGACCAAAGTAGATCTAGAGAGCAAGGTGGCTCTGGTTTAGGTTTGTCTATTGTAAAACATATTGTAGAAGCACACGACCAAACCATGTTGTTAAAAAGTACTTATGGCGAAGGTTCTGAATTTTCTTTTACTTTAGAAAAGGCAAATTAAATTAGCTTCTAATTCAATTTTTGTGAGTTTTTATTTAGCAAAAAATTCGATAGTAAAAAATAGCATTATTTTTTTAAAAGACGACAAATACTCTTATTTCGTTTGATGTTTGGTTGGAACAAAAAACTGCGTTAAGGATTGAAATGGCATCCTTTTTTTCTTTTTCGGAAAAAAAGATATAATGGAAAGCCTGTTAAAACGCCCAAATAAAATGCTTGTTAAACCAAATCGAAACCGATATCTTTTCTGTAATTTATTTTATCGAAATGAATTTTATGAATGCTTTTGTAAGATTTTTCTAAAGCCTCTTCTATAGTTTCTCCGAATGAAGTAATTGCCATAACTCTACCACCGCTTGTAACTACTTTACCGTCTTTAAGGGTTGTTCCTGCATGAAAAGCAATGGAATTTTCTAATGTGTCAAAACCTGTCATTTCTTTCCCTTTTTGATAAGCTTCTGGGTATCCACCAGAAACCAACATAACAGTTGTTGCTGTTTTTGGAGTTACAGAAAAGGATTTTTGATCTAGGGTTTGGTTGGCAACCCCTTCAAACAAATCAAATAAATCTGACTCGATTCTTGGTAAAACAACCTCCGTTTCTGGATCTCCCATTCGTACATTATATTCTACTACAGATGGGTTTCCGTGGTCATTCATTAAACCAATAAAAATAAAACCTTTGTAATCAATTCCGTCTTTTTGCAAACCATTAATAGTTGGTTTTACCACCAATTCTTCTACTTTATTTAAAAAAGCTTCATCTGCAAATGGCACAGGAGAAATAGCGCCCATTCCACCCGTATTTAGACCTGTATCACCTTCGCCAATTCTTTTGTAATCTTTTGCGGATGGTAATATTTTATAGTTTTTACCATCTGTTAACACAAAAACAGACAATTCTATTCCTTTTAAAAATTCTTCTATCACTACTGTTGATGAAGCTTCACCGAATTTTTGATTGGAAACCATTTCTTTTAATTCAGCTTTAGCTTCTTTTAAAGAATTTAAAATTAAAACTCCTTTACCAGCGGCTAAACCATCTGCTTTTAACACATAAGGTGGTTCTAAAGTTTCTAAAAACGCAAAACCTTCTGCTAAATTTTCTTTTGTAAAAGATTGGTATTTTGCAGTTGGAATACCATGTTTTTGCATAAACTGCTTAGAAAAATCTTTAGATCCTTCTAAATTTGCTCCGTCTTTTTTAGGGCCAATTACTGGAATATTTTTTAAGACATCATCAGCTAAGAAAAAGTCGTGAACGCCCGCTACCAAAGGTGCTTCTGGGCCCACAACTACCATTTTAATATCATTGTCTAAAACGGTTTGTTTTACAGCGTTAAAATCTGTTGGGTTGATATTAATATTACTTGCAATGTTGGCTGTACCAGCATTACCAGGTGCAACAAAAAGTTGGTTTACCTTGTTACTTTCTAATAATTTTAATGTAAAAGCGTGTTCTCTACCTCCAGAACCTAAAATAAGAATATTCATTTGTGTTGTTTGTTGTTTTGCAAATATATTTTAATTTCTTTGGATTTCTACCTAGTAATAAAGACATTTTTAATGGTTACTTAAACTAAACACCCCATTTTAAAAAGTATTTAAATGCAGAAGATGTGTGTCTAAAAAATAGTTTAAGGTTTTTAGAAGAACCTTGTTTTAAAACGTGAACGATTTCTTCTTGTGGAAAATATAATTTTTTCTTGCCAAGAGCATCTATTTTTTTACAGATATCTACATCTTCCATATATAAAAAATAGCGTTCATCAAAACCTTTTAGTTTTATAAAATCTTTAGTTTTGTATAAGTGGAAACAACCAGTAATATATTCTGCAAAAAATGCCTGATTTAAATCTATATCCCTATAGGTTCCTTTAAAAATTTGTTTTTTAAAAATAGGTTTTAAAAATGTAAATCTTCTTGCTATTAATTCTGAAACGGTTGGGTATCTTCTGCAGGAATATTGATGTCTACCATCTGGAAATAAGACTTTTGGAGCTATCATTGCAGTTAAACTATCCTTTGCTAACTCATTAATTAATGTTGTAATTATTTTGGGCTTAAAAGAAACATCTGGGTTTAAAATTAAATGATAATCTGAATACTTTTCTATCTTATCTATAACTTTATTATGTGCAGAACCAAAGCCAATATTCTCTTCTACTGGAATATATTTTATGTTTTCATTTACAAAAACATACTCAAAAAATTTTGTTGGTGTATTGTCTATTAAATATAATTTATTTTGAATTGGTATATTTAAAAAGCACTCTATTGCAGTATGTAAATCTTTTAGATTTTCTTCGTAAAGCACTATAGAACCTGTTATTTTCATGCTATTATTTATTTAGTATGCTTTTTCTTCTTTTTTGAAAAAATTAATACAAGTTTGTGCTATTATTTTAATGTCTAAAAAAATAGACCAATTTTCTATATAAAAAATATCTAAACGCACTCTATTTATAATATCAGATTTTTGTTTTACTTCTCCTCTGTATCCAGATACTTGGGACAAACCTGTTATACCTGGTTTTACAGAATTTCTTGTTAAATAATTATCTATTTCATCCAGATATTTTTCTGTTTGAATGTTCATATGAGGCCTAGGACCAACAACACTCATCTCTCCCATTAAAACATTAAAAAATTGTGGCAACTCGTCTAAACTTGTTTTCCTTAAAAAAGCGCCAAGTTTTGTTATTCTAATATCATTTTTAGTAGCAGAAATTTTATCGGCATCGCTATTATTTTTCATAGACCTTATTTTGTAACAGTAAAATTGTTTTCCATTTAGACCATCTCTTTTTTGTTTAAAAAAGAAACTGCCTTTTGAATCTAATTTAATAATAACCCATAATATAGGAAGTGCCCAAGATAGTATTGTAATACAAACAATAAATGAAAAAATAATATCAAATAATCTTTTAAGAACATGTGTTTCTATTTTTTCGAATGGTAAAGGTTTAGGTTTTAAAATAGGTATAGTACCCACATATTCTAAAATAAAATCTTTACTATAAATTGCTTTGTTTTCTGGTAAAAGTCTTAATTGTAAATCATTTGTTTCTGTAAATTTGGTTATTTCTATCAATTCTTTTGAACTTACTTTTGTCGGATCACAATATACTTCGTCTATACTATTTTCTAGTATATATTTAAAACCTTTACTATAATTTCCTAAATAGAATTTTGATTTATAAGTTTTATTAGAAAAAAAACCATAAAAGCGATACCCCAAATCGTTTTTTGTATGGAATAGATTATTTAATTTTTTTGCAGAACTAATTTCACCAAAAAGAACAATATTTCTATAGTTTTTCCCTTCTAACCGGTATCTTTTAAGTAGATAAAAAACTAAAAACTTAAAAAAGGTAATTACCCCAAAAATAAGAGCAAATACTATAAATTGTTTATTTATAATTTCACCTTCTTTAAAAACACTAAAGTAACTAAGATATGCTAACGCAAATATAAAAAATTGAGAGAATAAAAGTGTTACTAACCTAGCAACATGCGTATATCTATATACATTGTAAAACTTTGTATAGTAAGCAATAAACAACCAAAAAATAGTAGTATATGATGTAAATAAAAGATTTAAATACTCTTTATCTGATATAAAAAAAATAATAGCATTTATAATCAATAAATCTATTAAGATTATTAAGGGTCTAATTAATATGGAGTTTTTTTTATCTTTTCTATGCATTTAATTATTAAACGTAAATTATCGAATATTTATTTTTTTATTCTAAAACTATTTTAGAATCATCTTTAATATGAAATAAAAGACAAGACAATAAAATAAAAAAATAAACACCTCTTTGTCTTTCAAAAAGACTTTCTGTTAACAGTAAAATAGAAATTATTATAAAAATAGTAATAAAAAAATAACTTCTGTTTCTTAATGCTTTTTTAAATGCTAAAAATAAAATAATAAATAACATTACTAATCCAAAAACACCTAATTCTAAAAGGGTTTGATTATATTGATTATGAAAATTGTATGTAGTTCCATAACCATCAGGCAAATTATATTCTACACATTTTTGATTAATTTTTACTTGAGAAGTATTTAAACCATAGCCCGTAAAAAAAATATTTTCTTCCTTTTCTAATTCGCATAAGAATTTTGTATAAAGAATTCTAAGTTCTGCTCCATTAAAATAGTAATTTTTCTCAAAGTCTTTTTTTGTAAGTACTTCACTAATTTTTTTAGGAATTAATTCTGTATAAAATTTTGGATTGTATTTAAACCAAATAAAAGAAAAAATTAAAAAGATAATTGTAAATAAGACTTTTTGATTTTTAAATCTAATAATTATGTATGACCTTTTAAAGTATATAAATACTGCAAACGAGGTTAAAATTATAGTTTTAGAACTAAGTAAAAGGAGAAAAGACACCAATAAGCCTAATAAAATTTTGTGTAATAATTCCTTTTTTTGGTGAAAAACTAAATTAAAAATAGCTGTAACAGTAAATAATGAAACATAAATTCTATTTAAGTTTAAAGGACTAACAAGTTCATGTCTTGTCAAATTTACCAAACTACCTGTAAGAAAATAATCTACCAAACCCTTTATGATAAAGAATAATGCATAAACTCCCATAGCAAATGAAAAACTCAGAAAGATGTTTTTTATATCTTTTTCACTAAATTTAGGAATAAAACAAAATAATAAAGGCAAAATTAAAAATGCAGATTTTAGCTGTAAACCAATTAAAGTCAACTCTTTATCTATGGACCAAAAGTAAGATAAAACCATTAAGGAATATAGCACTATAAGTAAAACATTGGATCTATTAAATATTGGCTTTACTTTAAATTTAATTGCATAAAAAAAAACATAAAGTATTAATAAAAAAGAAAAAATATTACTAAATAAAAAAGGTAATGGAAGAGAACAGAATATTAGAGTTATTAATAAACTGAAATAGTTTTTATTAAAATTTATTATTTTTTTAAAAAACATAAAAGATTAAAAGTAATTTCAAATGTAATTATTTTAGTTAAAATATATTATATATTTGTTTGTTTCTTTAATAAAGTTAAATGTCAGAAAAAATGAAGGAGAAAGCAAATTACAATTTATGTATAGTTATACCTTGTTATAATGAAGGTGAATTTTTCTTGGAAACTGATTATGCTGTATTTTTAGAGAAACAAGAAGATACCTTAATCTGTTTTGTAAATGATGGTTCTAAAGACAATACAATAGATTTTATCAAATCTTTAAAAAATAAATTTCCCAACAACATATTTATAATTTCTCATAATAAAAATCAAGGTAAAGCTGCTGCAGTCAAAACAGGTTTTGATTATTGTAATTCTAATTTAAACTTTAATAATATAGCATATTTAGATGCAGATTTAGCAGTTTCTTTAGAAGAATGTTATGATTTAACTTCTTATATAGATAAAGATACTGATTTTGTTTTTGGATCTAGAGTATTAAGAGTTGGTGCAACAATCATCAGAAAAAATTACAGGCATTATATTGGCAGAGTAATAGCTACATTAATTTCATATATTTTATCATTAAAAGTATATGATTCACAATGTGGTTGTAAAATCTTTAAAAAAGAACTTTCTAAAAACATTTTTACAAGACCATTTATATCTAAATGGTTATTTGATGTAGAAATATTTTTTAGAATACTTAATTATTATGGTAGGGAAGTTGCATTAAATAAAATGCTAGAAATTCCTTTAAAAAAATGGATTGATAGAGGTGACTCCAAAGTAAAATTTACTTATTTTTTTAAAATTTGGTTTGATTTATTAAAAATTAAAAAAGAGTACACTGTTAAAAAAAAGAATATTGCTTCTTTTTCTTACTTAAAATTAAATTGGGTTTATTTTACTACAATATTAATTGCAACTTTAACTTTTCAAGTATGTTATGGTCTTAAAACAATAATTCCTACAAATATTAATTGGCTTTTATCTGCTTACCATGATTGGGGTCAGCACTATCTTGGATGGACCTATTTTAGAGAAGCTCCTTGGAGTTTTCCTATTGGAAATATGAATAATTATTTTTATCCAATAGGAACTAATATTGGTTTTACAGACTCAATTCCTTTACTAGCTCTAATATTAAAACCTATATCTGGTATTTTACCAGCTGATTTTCAATACTTAGGTTTTTTTATGTTTACAACATTTATATTAGGAGCCATTTATACTCAAAAAATATTAAATTTATTTAAAGTTAATAAAATAATTACCTTACTAGCAGTTTTTTTTGTGATTACAAGTCCGCTATTTATATTTAGAGGTATGCACCCTGCATTAACAGCACATTGGCTAATTTTGGCATCAATTTATTACTATTTACTACCTACCACTAAAGAAAATGTCTTAAAAAATAATTGGAAACAGGTTTTCATTTTTTTTATTAGTACAACCATTCATCCTTATTTATCTTTTATGGTTTTTGGTTTTTCTGTAATCTTACCTTTAAAGAACTATTTCTTCGATAAATCTATTTCTAAAAAACACTTATTTATTTTCCCAATAATTTCTTTATCAATTGGTTTGTTGTTTTGGTATGTATTAGGTTTAATTGGTTTTGAAAAAAACACAGGAGTTAGTAATGCTGGCACCTATGGAGAAAATACCTTTAACTTAAATAGTTTTTTTAATTCTTATACTTATTATTCTAATTTTTTTCCTGGTTTGGATAAAGTGTCTGATGGCCAGCATGAAGGTTTTAGTTATTTAGGTTTGGGTATGATAATTATTGTACTTACAGCAATATTTTACTTTATTTATCTAGCAATAAGAAAAAGATTATTAAGAAAAACAAAATATTTAATTCCTATTCTATTGTTAACATTTTTGTTGCTTTTATTTTCTATTAGCAATACTGTTACTTTAGGCAACAAAATTTTATTTAAATTTCCAATTCCAGATTTTTTAGATAAATTAGGTGGAATTTTTAGAGGTAGTGGTCGATTTTGTTGGCCTTTTTATTATTTGCTTACAATTTTTAGTATGGTAATTTTTTCTAAATTACCTATTAATAAACTGCTTAAAACTAGTTTTTTTGTAGTTTTATTAAGTTTACAACTTTACGATATTGAACATATACTTACCTCAAGAAATTTAAATTATGGCAGCTATTCTACTAAATTAAACGACGAAAAATGGATTTCAATTTTTAAAGAATTTGACGAGGTTGTAACATATCCTCCTTTTCAAAACAAAATGCTATACAATCAAGACTACCAAGATTTAATGTTTTTAGCTAATAAAGCTAATACGAATATAACTATTGGATATGTAGCAAGATCTAAACCAACAAATTCCTACTTAGAATCTCTTAACACTGCTATTTTAAAAGGTGATTTTTCTTCAGAAAAAGAAACATTATATGTTACAACATCAAAATTTATTGAAAACTTTAGTATTCCTATATTTAAGGACAAAGTAGCAATAAAAACTTTAGACGATTTTATATTTATATATCCAAAAGATAAAGATTTAGAATTATTTTTTAGTGGAAAAGAGAATAATAAATATTTAGATTCTTTAACTTTTAATATTAAGAAAAATATTGAAAAAAAATCGAAGCAATTTATAAAAGTAAATAATAGCATTTTAGAAAACAAGGAAGAAGTTAAGATAGGTATTGATGAACTTACAATAGTAGATGAAATTGTTAAAATTAGAGGTTGGGCATTTAATTTCTCTGTAAATACAAATGTGAACGATTCTGTTTTTGTTTCGTTTTCAAATAAAACAGAAACTTATCTGTTTAATACAAAATTAATTTCTAGACCCGATGTTACCTCTTATTTTAATAGAGAAAATTTAGATTTTTGTGGTTTTAACAGTTTGCTTTATTTAAACAAATTACCTAGTGATAAATATCAGATTGGTTTTGTAATTAAAAACAAAAAAATAACAGCTCACTCAAAAACGGAAAGTTATATTGATAAATAAACGCAATATAAAAGTATAGTTAAATAATGTTTACTCCTCCTTTTTTAGAAAGGCATTCTTTAAAAAATGATAGATAACTGCTATTTATTCTATTAATATCATATTGGTTATTAATTTTTGTCTTATTGTTTTCTATTTTTAAAGTTTCGTTTTCTTTAGATTTATTTTCTAAATAAAAACTAACATCTTCTGCTGTAAAAAAATAATAAGCATCTTCTTTAAGAACTGCTTTGTTAAAGATATTATTGTGTGCAATAATTAAATTATTAGACCCCATAGCTTCTAACAATGATGGATTTGTACCTCCTACAGAATGACCATGAAAATATAAATTACAAAAATATCTTAAAGAGTTTAGTTCTAAATTATTATAAATACTTCCTAAAAAAATAATTCTAGAATCGTTTATATATTTTTCTTTTAACCTTTTACCAAACTTATTGTTTTCGTAATTTCCAATTACAAGAAAAGGAGTTTTTACTTTGCTCAATACAACACCATCTAAAATTGTTTCAACATTATTTTCTGGTTCAATTCTAGCAATTAACATATTAAATTTTAATTTTTCTACATTAAATTTTTTTAATACGTTTTCGTCTACATTGCTTACAACATTACTACCATAAGTAATAAATTTTGAATCTTTTTTATATTTATCATCTATATATTTTTTAATCCCTTCAGAATCTGAAACTAAAAAATGACTGTGTTTTACAGCTAATCTTTCTGCAAACAATAAAAATTTTCTAACAAAGAAAGTGTATTTACTTCTTTTCCATTCTAAACCATCCATATTTGTAATAATTAATGGTTTTTTGGGGAATAAAAAAGACCAGATTGAGCTACTAGTGTAGCCTAACTGTAAAATAATATCTAAATTTCTTTTTTTTGTATCTAAAATACAGTTTAAGTCATAAATAAACTGTCCAATGGTACCCATTTTATCTTCTGGATCATTGCAATGTATTATGTTTACTCCCTTAAATACAGTTTCTTGGTAAGGATGATTGGAAGAGTTATATACATAAACCTCACACTCCTTTTCTTTTAGAAAAACAGCTAAATGTTCTGCAAATTGTTCAAAACCACCATAATGATTGGGAATTCCTCTAGTTCCTATAATTCCTATTTTCATTAAAATTTATTTTTGAATTAGATTTTAAAAATAAAAAAACACCTAAAAACATTGCTGTCTCTTCTTGAAGGTTATATAAACCTGTAATTATTAAAGATGAAAATATTAAATATAAAGATGTTGCTGATACTAAATTACTAAAATTTTTAACTTCTAAACTTTGTGTTTTTTTATAAGCTTGAAAATATAAAGTAAATAGAAAAAATAAATAAAGTATTAACCCTAAAACTCCTGTTTTATATAAGATAAAAATATATCCATTATGTAGTATTGGTATATATCTTACTGTACCTTCGCTACTAATAGGTGCAGAAAACTTTAAATCTATTAAAGCACCAAAACCTTTACCTGCAACGTAATTTATTGAAGATTTATTTAAGTCCTGAAATGCACAATAAGCTTCATAAGCTCTCCAATGGTCCCATAACTTTGCATGATCGTTCAAATCTATTTCTGGTGAAAAAATTTCGCTAGGTGCAATTTTTAATTTGTACAGAAAATTTTCTATCCCTTTTCCATTTCTATCAATTTTTACTGTAAATAAATATGTATATAAACCGATAAAAAACAATGTTATAATAAATAGGTATTTAAGTCCTTTTTTATTTAACTTTAAGTAGTTAAGGACTCCTAATACTAGGAAAATTAAACCCACAAACATTGTTCTAGAAAAGTATATCATAAATGATATTGATAACAGTACTAAAAAGAAATACTTTGTACTTTTCTTTTTAAATATACTAAATTTAGGATACTTATTACCTAAAATTATTAAAGCTATCGCAAACATTACTATAATATTTGAAAGCCCGTTTACACCTCTAATATGAGATATTGTTAGATTATTAAAATTTGTGAAAAGTAAAAAATGTGAAATATGATATATTGAATAACCTACTCCTAAATAAATTAAGGACTTAAGAACAAGTTTCCAATCATTAATAGTTTTAGAAAAAAAATAACCCAACAAAATCAATAATATTGGTTTTGTAAAATAGATTACATCTCTAATAAAATTGTAAGCAGTTGGCTTATTAAAAATTGCAGAAAAAAAACCAATTCCCATTATTAAGAATAAAATAGAAATTAAATAATAGTCGTTTTTAATTAGTTTACACTTATTAAGTAATATAAATAAACCAACAATTGTAGTTAAAACAATTATATTAATTTCTAAAGAAGTAATTTCTCTTTGTAAAATAAATGTTATTACAAATAATATTGACCATATTTTTTTTAAACCTAATTTCAAAATGAATTATAAAAGGTTTTAAAATTATTTATATATTTCTCTAAAGAGAATTCGTTTTTCGCCCTTAGTTCTCCTTGTTCACCAAATTGTTTAATTAATGGTTTATTATCTATTAAAGTAGTTAGTGATTTTTTTAAATTTATCTTATTATTAGGCTCAAACAATATACCTGTTTTATTTTGTAATACTATTTCTTTAAGACCTCCGTGATTTGACGCCACAACTGGTTTTTTTGAAAGCATACCTTCCACTGCTACCAAACCAAAAGGTTCTGGGTCTGTTGTAGGTACAGCAACTATATCTAAACAATCATAAAACTTCCAAATATCTTTTTGAAAAGATATAATAGATACTTTGTTTTTTAAGTTTTTATTCGAAATCTCATTTTTTAAATCTTCTAATAAATAATTTTGTGATTTTATTGTAGACCCAACAAAAAGTAAAAATACATTATTATTCGTTTTTGCAATTTTATCAAAAACATTTAGAAGTAATTGTTGCCCTTTGTGTCTGTTAATTCTTCCTACTAAACCTATTATTATTGATGATTTGTTTATGTTTTTAAATAATTCTTTTCTTAACATTTCCTTTTCTTCTGTTGGTAAAAAAGGCGTATTTCTATCTAAACCGTTATAAATAATTTTAGATTTTTTTTTAAGTTTTGGTTTGTCTTTATATAGGTGTTCTGCAGAAGCAAAAGAATTAAATACTACAGCGTCTGAAAACCAATTGACAAGATATGGATATGCTTTTGCAACAATTATTGGATGTTGAATAATTTCATGAACATGCCAAATATGCTTAATTTTATATTTTTTACTATAAAAAGCCCCTAAAAAAACCGCAATTGTATTAGAATGTATTAGATGTATTTTTTTATTTCCTAATTTATTTTTTAAAGCTTTAAGAGCTTTATAAATTTGAAATGGTAGTTTAAACAAATCTAAACTTGTAAATAACTGCCTAGAAACTTTTATGACAGGTATTATAAAAACAGGAATATTTCTTTTATTAAGTTCTTCAGTTAATGGCCCTTTTTCTGGTACAACTACTATTGGATTAGCTATATCTTTAATTGATTCGACAAGATAAAGTAACGTTTTGTCTGAACCATATAAATCTGCAGACTGATGTATAAAAAGAATGTTTTTCATGAAAACTACACTTCTTTAATTATTTTAGCTGGTACACCTCCTATAACTACATTGTTAGGAAAAACACCTTTTACAACTGCTCCTGCAGCAATAACACAATTATTACCAACCTTACAACCATCTAAAAAAGTTACTTTGGCACCAACCCAAATATTATTACCTAATTTTATACCTTCAGAAGTTACACCTTGCTCTCTTATTGGTTTAGAAATATCTTTAAAATTATGGTTCTCTGAATGAAAACTAACATAAGAACCCATAATTACGTCTTCGCCAATTTCAATACCTCCAGAAGACCCAAATTCTGCAAATCTACCTACACCACTATTATTACCAATTTTAAAACCTACACCATATTTAGACATGTGACTTGTTATTGAAAGGCTTGAAAAAGCCCCAATTTTCACATTGTTACCAAAAATTACTTTGTTTGCTGCATATGCATCTATAAAGCAATTATTTTCTATGGTTACATTGCTACCAAAACTGATGTTTTTTTTATTTAAAAAAACCACTTTTTTACCAACAAAAACTCTTTTCCTAAGTTTTAAGAAACCTCTAAATAACAAAAATATTCTCTTAGATAAAGAGTACCTTAATAAACCATTAGGTATTCTTTTATCTAAAGTATAATTTTTTCCGCTTTTTTGTAAACCTTTTTGGTATAGTTTTTTTATCATGTTCATTAAAAATAAAACAATAAACTAAAATAGTAAGTGTTTTTTTAATTTTGATAAATAATGTTTTGATACATAGAAATAGAAATCAAAAAAAGCAAATAACTTATTAATATTTGCTGTTTCTATTTTTGCTTTTCTAACTTCTTTAAATGCTTTTAATACATTTTTATTACTAATTCCTCCGTCTTTCATTTCTGCTGTAAAACTATCAAAAAAAACGGTTTTTAAGTTGTTTTTTGCTCTTAATAACATCTCATAATCACCCACTATCTTATAACTCTCATTATAAACGCCATATTTGTTAAAATATTCTATATTATGAAAAGAACCTACATGTGCAATTTTCATAGCTCTTTTAAAATTATTCCATTTCCAAGTATCTGATATCTTAAATATTACTTCTTTTTTTTCATTTATCAGTTTAACTTTTGAATGTATAAAATGTGCTTGAGGTTTTGCTATGGCTTTTTCAGCATACTTTTCTAAAACATTTTCATAATAAACATCATCTGATCCTAAAAAGGATATCCAATTCCCTGTAGCAATATTTAACCCTTTGTTCCATGCATTATAAATACCCGAGTCGTTTTCACTAATCCATTTATATATAATTTTTTTTTCATTAAAAATAGTTTCAAAATTTTTTATTATGTTAAGGGTATTGTCAGTTGAGTTTCCATCAATTATTATATATTCAAAATTGGTGTAATTTTGTTTTAAAACAGAGTTAACAGTTTCTATAAGCGTCTTTTCGCTATTGTATGTGGCTGTAATTACACTTAATAAAGGTTTCATATATTTACTAACAAATTTTATTTCTCATTCAATATTTGCTTTAACGAATTCCACCTATTTTGCCAAGTATGATTTTTTAACACGCAATTATAGTTTTTTTCTATTAAAGGTTGATATGTTGAATAATTTTCTAAAATATCTATTATTTGGCCTTCAGGGTTCTTTTTATCTATTTCTATAACTGGATTATAGCCAAATAAAGTAATCATTTCCTCTGGGGCATGACCTAAAATAAGACATTTAGATGACATAGATTGTAAATATCTAATTGTCATGGTTTCAATATTGCCAGATCGTTTTGGATGGGTAATGTTTGAAGGTATACAAATAGATATTTTTGTTTGCGCTAAACCTTCTATAAAATCTTTTTGTGTTGGAAAAACCAATTGACCTTCTTTTTTTTCATATAAATATGTATACTTATTATTTTGTAAATAATTAATTATCTTATTATGATAAACATCGTATTTTCTCCCTAATGCAAGTACATCTATATTTTTTTCTCTATAAATTTTATGTTGGTATTTAGATGGATTTATTCCTTCAGGAATCCAATAGCATTTTGTATTTGGAACTTTGGATTGGATAATTTTTACTGCTTGAGAAGATGTAAGAAATAAATACTTTACTTTAAACCTATTTATAAAATTTATGATTTGTTGATGTTTATCTGGCCAAGCATCAAATAAATATAAATACTTATTTGCTTTTGATAAAAAAAAGGGTAAACACTTACTAAAATCTGTACCCATAAGAACTACAAATATTTCTGAATTGGAAACCTTAGTTGAACTTAGATTTTTTTTAGTTTTTGTTATAGTATCCCAAAACTTATATAGGATTTTCGAGAAAAACTTATTCTTTTCATTTTTAGTGAAGACCCAGCTATCTGAAGCTATTATTTTTTCAAATTCTTCTACAGTATCTAGAGAAACGTGGTAATTATATTTTTGACGTATTAACTTCATTGTTTTCTATGGATGCCTTTTTTAAGATATTATAGGTTTGTATAGGTAGTAAAAAAGCCATTGCAATTATACTAGCTGATGTGCCTAAAATAACTCCAGAAACTCCTAAATTTAAATTTTTTACGAAAAAAACTGAAATAGGTATATTTATTAAAGCACCAAAAATAAATAGATACATTTGAAACTTTACTTGTCCTATAGCATTTAAAAAATACATGTATATTAAAGGAAAAATTCTTATTATGGTAAATAAGCCCATAAAATAAGTCAGTGTTTTGATTACTTCAAAATCTTTACCTATCCATATAGAAACGATACCATCAGTTAAAAGAATTAATATAATTGTTGCTATTAAAACAAGTAAAAAGAGTTTGTTTATCTTTTTTAAAGTTTTCTTTATCCAGATATAATCTTTTTTCTGATATGCATCTGTAAATA
The DNA here is from genome assembly GCF_057219325.1 of Polaribacter sp. YIW18. Taxonomy (NCBI): domain Bacteria; kingdom Pseudomonadati; phylum Bacteroidota; class Flavobacteriia; order Flavobacteriales; family Flavobacteriaceae; genus Polaribacter; species Polaribacter sp. YIW18. The sequence goes on from NZ_JBXVVE010000001.1 coordinate 153,436, forward strand.
AAGACCAAAATGGATCTATTAAAATAGTTGCTATGGTTATTATAACTTGAAATAACTTGAAAATAATATCGTAATTCGTTACTTCTTCTGGACCTAATAAATTACTTATAATAATATTATCTGTTATAAAAATAACAATCATACAAATTTGTATAACAAAAAATCGAATACTTAAACCCATTAAGTCTTTTATTCTTTTACTCTCAAAACTTTTAATTGATGGTAAAATTTCTTTTCTGTTGTAGAAAAACACAAAACTAAAAATGAGACTTACCAAAAGATTTGTAAATCCATATATATATGCAACATTTAAAATTGAAGATTCTGAATAAGCTATTGCATAATAAATTAAGAGAAAAACCACAAAACGATAAAGAAACATAGAAAACTCTACAACTGCAGATTTTTGAATGGCATAGAAAAAAACTTTGTATAGACTTAAAATAAAATTAGATACTATAAATATGAGTATTACATAAAAAATAGCTTGCAAATTATTACTTGAAATTATATTTTCTACATTTAACAAACTAGTTAAATTAACACTATTAATAATTAGTACACCTATGATTAAAAAAAAAATAGAAATCCCAATAATTATTACTAACGCAGTTGATATATACTCTTTTGCTAGTAAAAGTTTCTTATTGCTAATTGCTTCTGTTAATTTTGTTTTTAATCCGTTTGCTATACCTGCATCAACAAAAAATAAAATATTTACTATAGAAAAAATTGTTACCCAAATACCATAATTAGCTTTACCTAAGTAGCTTAGAAGAAAAGGAATTGTTAGGTAAACAATTGCCATATTTAATATTTTAAATATAAAACCTAACGAAACATTATGCTGAATAATTTTTTTTCTATCCATTAATTTTTTGGAATACTAAACCTTGTTTTTATATTCTTTTATATAATTACTCTTTTTTATTTTTTTATACTATCACTAAAAAAACGATAACAATACAAAAAAATTTCATGCAATTTAGACAAAAGTAGTTTTTATATGTGGAGTTCTAAAATGAAAATGAACTTTGATTAAAAATAACTTAAACAGCACATTTTTAAAAAAAGTTTATTCATAGAATTTTAAAAAATTAATGACCAGTAAGAATAAGTATTTACTGAAAGATATAATATTTTTGAGTACATCTAGCTGCACTTGCACTTCTTACAAAATCAAAACCTATAGTAATCATATGAGAACCTACATTAAAAGCTTGGGTTTTATTGGTATTAATTCCAAAACCATAAGAAGCATAAAAATTCCCTTTTTTTAAACCAACAATTGGTGCTACACTATTTGGATTCAAAAATTGGTCATTTAAAAAATTATAACTTAACCCTACCCACATGTAACCATCATGTGTTTTTTTTCTTAGTTTTAAATTAAAATCTGTTCTAGATCTTTTGTCTGACTCAAAATATTCTACTAAAAATGATGGCTCTAACTCATAATTTGCAGAAAATTTATTAAAGATGTAGTAGTTAAAAACCGAATATATTCTTAATACTAAAGGCTCTCCATTTGTAAACGTATCTTTATCTTTATCTAAGAGATTAGAAATATTAACACTAATTCCATAATGATTAAAACGATAGAGAAAACTCAAATCGAAATTTGAAGAATTTACACTTCTATTATCTACAACAGAAGAATCTGGACCTGAAAAATTACCTGTATCAATTCTAAACATATTGTAACTGTACGTAAAACCAAAAGAGAAAAAACTATCGTTAAACCTACTTAACGTTAAATGGCTTGCAAAAGTAAGTTTTGCTCCTTGTTGTGTTGTGTTCCCATTTCTATCATTAAAAACCACTAAACCTGCTCCAAAGCGATCTCCAATTCTGTTTTCTATAGAAAATGATTGTGTATCTGGTGCATTTTTTACACCCAACCATTGAGACATTCCATTGACTCTAATTCTTAATCCAGAGCCAATTCCTGCGTAAGCAGGTGTTATTACAAAAGGATTATCGCCCATGTAATTTAAATACTGAGGTAAATTATTTTCTTGTGCAAAAAGACCTAAATTAGTTATTATACAAACAACTAGTATATATATTTTTTTCATAAAGATTTATCTGTAAAGTTTAAAGTTTCCTATTAATTTTTGCTTTTCTCCAAGGATATCTTTGTAATAAACAACATACCAATAATCTCCTGTAGGCATTGGTTTACCATTGTAAATACCATCCCAACCTTTTTGAACTCCCTTAAATTCTTTTAAAAGCCTACTATATCTATCGTAAATGGAAACTTCAATTTCATGATAATCTTCCACCCTTTCTGGGTACCAAAAATCATTTTCGTTATTATTATTTGGTGTGAAAAAATTTGGAATAAAAATATCTATATAAACACCTTCTACAGACATTGAAATTTCACAATTATTAGAATCTCTAACAGTAATGGTATAAGTTCTTATTACATTAATTGTAAATGTATTTTCCCAAGTAAAATCTCCTCCATTTATACTGAAACTGTAAGGTGCAGTGCCTCCAAAAGAATTGGCAATTAATTTATTTTTTGTACTTGTATCTATTGTTAACTCTAATGGGTCTATTTTGTCAACTTCTATCTCTGTAGTATCTGAACAACCATTGTTATGTGTAGCTTTAATGATATATTTTTACATTGTTTTTAAACCAAGTATAAGTATAATTTGGATTGTTTTCTGATGCCTCTAGTGTATAATTAGAACTTGTACAAAGTTCTACAACAGTACCTCCTTTAATGCTTGCATCAATTCCAGGAAGTACAGAAACTTCTACAATATTAGAAACTACAGCAGCAAAACAAGAACCATAATAAATTTCACTGTAATACAATCCAGGTTCAGTTACGGTTAAATTTGGTCCTCCTAAGTAAAACTTTAAACCGTTTTTATACCACTGATATTGAGCTGCATTTTGAATATTTAATTTAAGTTCTTTACTAGCTCCTTTGCATAAAAGTACGTCTGTATAATTATTTAAAATAAGTTGCTCAGATGTTATATATTAAGCCTCAAAAGAATCTGACTTAGGGCTTATTTTTTCTGGTGATGATGAAACTACTCTTAATTTATATCCAGTACCATAAACACTTGTTGGTAATTGAAAATTAGTTTTAAATTTAAAAGAAGAGTTTTGATCTGAAATTATTTTTACAACTGTTGGAGAGGAGAAGTTTCCATTTTGATCAGACAATTCTACAGAAAAAGTATTGTCATTATTAAATACTGTTGTATTGTATGCTATTTCTACTTCAAAAATATTGAAACTATTTGAAGCACATGCGTAGGTGTAATTAAGTATTGGTTTCTCTAAGTTTTGAGAAAATAATATTAATGTACTGAAAATTAATAAAAAAGTTAGGGGGGCTCTTTTTTTAATAATTATTCTATTTATAAGCATTAATTTTACTTAATGCTAGGGGATTATATTAATTAAAAATACAATTTTTTTTATAAAAAAATAATTTTTACGAGTTTCTTTATCTCTGATTTTAAATTAATTAAGAAATTTGATTTTTAAAATCTAAAAAAGTAGGTAATAATTGGTCTTTATCTGACACAATACTATTTTTTGTTTTTATTTGCCAATCTATATTTAAAAATGAGTCGCTATAAATAACACCCATTTCTGATTCTTTATGGTAATAATTATCGCATTTATAAGAAACTATGGTATTATCTTCTAAAGTAGCAAAACCATGTAAAAATCCTCTTGGCACAAACAATTGCTTGTTATTTTCTCCTGAAAGTTCTATTGAAAAATGTTTTCCAAAAGTTGCAGAATCTTTTCTAACATCTACAGCTACATCTAAAACTTTGCCTTGTATAACTCTTACTAATTTGGCTTGTGCAAATTGTTTTTTTTGCAAGTGCAAACCTCTTAAAACTCCTTTTTGAGATATAGACTGATTATCTTGTACAAAGTCTAATTCTAATCCTGTTTTTTCTTCAAATACTTTCTGATTAAAAACCTCGAAAAAACTTCCTCTTTTATCTCCAAAAACGGTTGGTTCTATTACAAAACAACCCTTTAAAAATGTTTCTGTAACTTTCATTATATTTTATACAAATTTTTAGAATATCCACTTTTTAATAAGGGTTCTGAGAGTGCCATCATTTCTTCTTTGTTGATAAAACCTGCTCTAAAAGCTGCTTCTTCTATAGATCCTACTTTTAAACCTTGTCTTTCTTCTATTACTTGTACAAATTGACCAGCTTGCATTAAAGAGTTAAATGTACCTGTATCTAACCATGCTGTACCTCTATCTAAAATTTCTACAGAAAGTTTTCCTTTTTTTAGATATACATTATTTACTTCTGTAATTTCTAATTCGCCTCTTTTGCTGGGTTGAATGTTTTTTGCAATGGCTACCACTTCATTATCATAAAAATAGATTCCAGGAACTGCATAATTAGATTTTGGATGTTCTGGTTTTTCTTCAATAGAAATGGCTTTATTATGTTCATCAAATTCTACAACCCCATATCTTTCTGGATCATTTACGTGATATGCATATACAATACCACCATCTGGATTGTTATTTGATTTTAAAAGATCTGCTAAACCTGATCCATAAAAAATATTATCGCCCAATATTAAGGCAACTTTATCAGAACTAATAAACTTTTCACCAATAATAAACGCTTCTGCTAAACCATTTGGGTTTTCTTGAACTTCATACTGAAAACTACAACCTATTTTACTTCCATCTCCTAATAATTTTTGAAACAATGGTATATCTTGTGGTGTAGAAATAATTAATATTTCTCTAATTCCAGCAGAAATTAAAGTAGCAATTGGATAATAAATCATGGGTTTATCATACACGGGCATTAACTGTTTGCTAACAGCTAAAGTTAGTGGATATAATCTTGTGCCAGAACCTCCTGCTAAAACTATTCCTTTCATATTAATTGTATTTTTTTAAATACCATTGTATGGTTTTTAAAATTCCAGATTCGAAATTTTCTGCGGCTTTCCAACCCAATTCATTTTCTACTTTAGAGGCATCTATGGCGTATCTAAAATCATGACCAGGTCTGTCTTTTACAAAACTAATTTGATTTTTGTAAGAGTTTTTCTTTGGATAAATTTCATCTAAAATCTCACAAATTTTATTGGCAATATATAAGTTATTACGCTCGTTTTTGCCACCAATATTATAAGTTTCTCCAAATTTTCCATTTTTATAAACCAACTCAATACCTGTACAATGATCTAGCACGTATAACCAATCTCTAATGTTTTTTCCATCCCCATAAATAGGAATATTTTCACCAGAAATTGCTTTTCTAATAATGGTTGGTATCAACTTTTCATCATGTTGCTTTGGGCCATAATTGTTTGAGCAATTGGTGGTTACTACATTCATTCCATACGTATGAAAATAACTTCTTATTAAAAAGTCTGAAGACGCTTTTGAAGCACTGTAAGGACTGTTTGGTGCATAAGGTGTGGTTTCTGTAAACAAACCCTTGGCGCCTAGTGTACCATAAACCTCATCTGTTGAAATATGATGAAATCTTGCATTTTCATATCCTTCTTTGTATTCAAAAGGAGCATTCATCCAATAATTTTTTGCAACATCTAACAACGTAAAAGTGCCAAAAACATTGGTTTTTACAAATGCATCTGGATTTTTAATGGAATTATCTACATGAGATTCTGCTGCAAAATGAATTACTCCAGAAAAATTATATTCTTTAAATAAATTTTCAACTAAATCCCTCTTGCAAATGTCTCCTTCAAAAAAAGTATATCTTGGATGATTATCTAATTCTTTTAAATGCTCTAAATTACCGGCATAGGTGAGCAAATCTAAATTTACTACATGAATTTCTTTATTATTTTCTATAAAGTATGTAATAAAATTGGATCCAATAAAACCTGCACCTCCAGTAATTAAAATTGTTTGCATTCTTACTTTTTATAATTATTTAAATAAGAATTTATCTTTATTAGTAATAGAATAAAAATCATTGCTAATGCGCCTAAAACCGACAACTGAAAAGCAATATTTCTAGTTACTCCCTTTATTTCTGAACCGATAGGTTGAAAGTTAGAAATTACATTAATTACCTCATATTTTTCGGATTTATCTTTTACAATATCTTCTAACTCTTCGTTTATTTTTCTGTTAGTTTCAAACAACTCTAGTTCTTTGGTTGTTCTCATTTTCCCCCCTAAATCTATGCTAGTTCCACTATTTTGTTTTTTTGCCTCTTCTAACATAACCTTCATATATACAACTCTTAAAGAGTCTATTTGAGCTAAATTAGTACGCAATAAAGAATCTGTTCTATTTAAGTTTTCGTTGGTTAACTCTTTTACTCTATTAAAATATTTGTTTTTTATTACTGATGATAAAATAACCTCATCTAATTTATCAAAAACATCACTTTTTTCTGACACCACATTTACTTTATGAATTTTGTAATCCAAAAGTGAGAATGAAGCTTTAAAATCTTCAAAATTGTAACTTTTTACAGTAGTTGTATCTACATCTAAAATAAATTCGTTGTAGGAGTTAATGATATCATTCTCATTTATGATAGGTTCTATTGTAAACTTTTTTAAAGAAGCTGCTGTTTCTTTATCTATCTTAAATGTTTTTTGAATATTAGCTGTATCTTTTTGTTTTACCAAATCGTTATAATAACTAATATTATTATACAACTGATTGGCACTTTTAAAGTTGGGTTGTACCAACATTTGAGATTCATATTTATCTGCAGATTTTACTTGGATAAACACACCAATAGCAAAACCTATAAAAGCTGCAATCCCTATTTTTACAATATTATCTTTTAAGAAAATTAAAATGGAAATAAAAAAATGAAAAATACCTTTAAAAATATTTCCAATAAAATTAAAAAGGTTTTGAAAACCTTTACCAATAATTTTAAATAAAGATCCTAAATCTACTTCTTCTTCGTTGTTATTATGACTTGTTGACATATGGTTGTTTGGTTATAATATCTATGTTTACTATTAAAAAATTTGTTCTAATATTTTTTGGGTTATGGCATAAGTTGGTGTAACTCCTGTCATACCTAAACCTCCAGAAGCTAAAGTAGCCCCTGTTTCTAAAGGGTTATCGGATGCGTAATAGGCATAACGCACTTGTACGTTTTCAGAAATATTACCTCTAATTCTTGATGCAGATTGTATGGCTTTTTGGTAATGTGCACCTTCCATTTCTAAACCAATGACATTCCAAGTAGAATCGTGAAAAAACTTTAATAAATCTTTATTTTGAAGTGATGTTCCTAGAACTGAAATCATAGAACCATCAAAAGATTTTACACCAAAACCTTCTAAATCTTCTTTTTTTAATTGGTTTTTAAACGGATAATTGTCTGCTGTACCTTCAAAAATATGAGCAGATGGAATCATAATATCTCCTTTACCACCCTCTAAAATACCGGCTTTACCCATAATAGAAATTGACTTTACATCTAAATGTGTTTTTGTGTTTTTATCACAAGTATATGGTTTTAATAACTCATCCATAGTTTCGTAAGCTTGTTCGCCAAAAGCATAATCCATTACTATAATTACTGGATTTTCTTTAGCATTTGCTTTTTTAGAGAACGTTAAAATATCAAAATTTATTTTAGCTGTATCTATTATTTGTACGTTTATGTTAGTACCTGATGTATCTTTAATATAAATCAGTCCATTTTTAGTGGCAAAATCTTTTACTTTTTTTTGTATTGGTTTGCTATTTTCGTTGCTTAGTAATTGATAAATTTCAAATCCTTTTAAGTTTTTTGCTTCTTCTGGTAATGCACTTTTTGCATATACAGAATTTAATACACTGTGCATGTTTGCACTTATAATATGAATAGGTCTTTCTAATAAATGATTATTTTTTAGAACCTTTTTAATATTATTTGCCCAGATTTCTCCATAAATATGATGCCCAATTTCTTGTACCAAAATAGAACTAAAAATTACTGTTCTTTTTTTGTTTTCTAATACTTCGTTGATGGCTAATTTACCCAACCAAAATATCAATTGAAAAAAACGATCTGGATTTTCTTTAGTGGCAAATGTTTTATAAATGGTTAAAACTTCATCAAAAGACCTTCCTAAAATATTACCTAAATGTACAAGGGTTACTTCTCTTTCTTTTTCTGAAATTTGTTTTTGATGTAGTACAATATCCTCTAAATGTTTCCACTCTCTTGTAAAATCTTCACCCTCATTTAAGGTTACTCTTTCCTGAATTTTATGAGATTCTATAAAAAGAAACGTTAAGTGCGTTAAAATATCATAGATTTCAGATCTTCCTCTGGTAATCTCAATATTCATTTGATCTTTATCTATTCTATAGCAATTTCTTCTTCTTTTAGGAGGTATAATGGCTTCAAAGTGAGAATTTTTATAGCCTTCATCTGCAGTTAAATTTATGTATTGACATTCTTCTATGCCTTTAGGAAGTCTTTCTATTACATACGTTAAGCCATTTAATTCTATTATATCTTCTGCAATAGAACCATAAATTTCGGGTCTTAAAAGTAATAAAGATTTTCTTAGTGTTTCGCCAGAAACACCCATAGGTTTGTAAAAACCTCTACTAAATAAATGACGCATAGAAATATATAATTTTTCTATGGCATTGGTAGATTCTTGTGCTCTTGTTCTTGCTAATTTTTTAATTTCTGACATTGTTTATTTTGCTAGACAAATTTAAAATTATTTACCTGATAAAATTTTGTAATACTGTTTATTATCTTTTAATAAACTAACCGCATTTGCGATAACTTTATCCTTAGTTAAATTGTATTTATAAACACCTTCTTTATAGAGATATCTTTCTAAAATTTTAATTTTTAAAATCTCAGAAATAATATCTTTATTTTTAGAAATTTTATCGATTTTATCTTTATATAATTGTTCTTTTATAGCATTATATTCTGATGAAATATTACTATTATGAGAGGCTAAATAAGCTTTTTTAAACAAGGCTTCTTGCTCGGTTACAAAAGTGGTGTCTGTTTTTAAATATTTGGTAAAATCTTTAAAATCGCTATTTTTAAATTCAAAATTTTCAAAATCTTTAAAATCTTTATTGTTGTAATAGTAACGAGTTACATAGTTAAAAACGGCTCTAGACTGCAACAACGATTCTGTAGTTTTATTTCTGTTAGTTGTGTTCATTTCAATATCTGGCTTAACCCCTCCTCCATCGTAAACAGTTCTTCCATTTTGAGTTTTAAAGGCATTTACACCTCTGTCTGAAAATTTAGGGATATGACCTTGATCATCTCTATTTGTATAATCTAATTCTTGAATACATCTACCACTTGGAGTGTAGTATTTAGAAATGGTTAGTTTTAGTTGAGTCCCATACATTAAGTCTCTGTAACGTTGCACCAAACCTTTACCAAAAGAGCGTTTACCTAAAAGTACAGCTCTATCATAATCTTGTAAAGAACCACTTACAATTTCAGATGCAGATGCAGAACGTTCGTTAATTAAAACAACTATAGGGATTTGTAAATCTAAAGGTTCGTTTTGTGTTTTATAAGTGTTACTCCACTTTTTAATTTTAGCTTTTGTTGTAACAATGGTTTTGCCTTTTGGTAAAAAAAAATTAGAAATTCTTATAGATTCTAACAAAGAACCTCCAGGGTTAGAGCGAAGGTCGAAAACCAATTTTTTCATACCTAGTTTTTTTAATTTTTTATAGGCTTTTTTTACTTCAGAAGATGCTTTTTCATTAAATCTTGTTAAGGTAATGTAACCCGTTTCATCATCAATCATTTCTGCAAAAGGTACAGGATTTACAATTACTTTATCCCTAGTAATTTCCTTTGTTAAAATAGTACCTTGTCTATCTACTTCAACCGAAAATTTACTGTTTGGTGTTCCTTTTAAAAACATAGATAATTGGTCTCTTTCCATATTTTTTATAGATTGATTATCCACAGAAATAATAACATCACCTGCTTTTAAACCGGCTTTATCAGCAGAAAAACCTTTGTATATTTCTTGTAACTCAATTCCTTTTTTTGAATAATATACAGACACGCCAATTCCACCATATTCTCCTGCTCTTCTTATTCTTGCAGTTTCAACATCTTGCTCGTTGTAAAAATTGGTGTATGGGTCTAAATCTTTTAAAGTATTTTTAATAGCTTTATTGGTTAACTCTGCAGGATTAATTTCGTCTACATAATACATGTTTAACTCCTTAAACAGCGTATTGTAAATTTCTATTTGTTTTGCAACTTCAAAAAATTTAGATTGAAAGGAATATGTTAAAAGTAAAGTACCTACTAAAAGTAGAATAACTACTTTTTTGTTAACTAGTAATTTCTTCATTTTTTATTTCTTTTGTTTTTTCTACAAACAAGTTTAATAATTTTTGCATTTTTAAAAATACCTCTTCATAAACTGGTTCTTCTTTTCCAATATACGAAATCATAAATACATAAGGTTCTTCTAAATTATTATAAACAATTTCTTTTTGCAAACGGTAACTTTCTCTTAAAAGACGCTTTATACGATTTCTACTAACTGCCAACTTAAAATTTCTTTTGGGAACAGAAACCCCTACCTGACATGGAAAATCTGATGTATGTTGTGTTTGTAAATACATCATTCTTAAAGGAAAACTCTTAACAGATTTTCCTTCACTATATAATTTTTCTATCAGCTTTCTACGCTTTAAACGTTCTTGTTTCCCTAAAGTGTATTTCATTATTACAAACTTAATAGAAAATAGCAACTTTTTAACAATTACTGGGTACTAACTTTAAAAAAGATCCGTATTTTTAATTAGTTATTAGTTTTTAATTTTAATATATATTTGTTTATAATACAACAATTATAGTTAAATTTGTTTAAAATTACACATTTTTATATGAAACCAGACTTATTTAAAGCACCAGACTATTATAATATTGATGATTTACTAACTGAAGAACACAAGTTGATTAGAACAGCTGCAAGAGATTGGGTAAAACGTGATGTTTCTCCAATTATCGAAAAGTATGCTCAAAAAGCAGAATTTCCAACACAGATTATTAATGGTTTGGCAGAAATTGGCGCATTTGGTTCTTACATTCCTGAGGAATATGGTGGCGCTGGTTTAGATCAAATTTCTTACGGATTACTTATGCAAGAAATAGAACGTGGAGATTCTGGTGTGCGGTCTACAGCTTCTGTACAATCTTCTTTAGTAATGTATCCTATTTTTAACTATGGTACAGAAGCACAGCGTAAAAAATATTTACCAAAGTTAGCTTCTGGTGAGTGGATGGGTTGTTTTGGTTTAACTGAACCCAATCATGGGTCTAATCCTGGTGGAATGGAAACCAACTTTAAAGATAAAGGTGACCATTATCTATTAAATGGTGCAAAAATGTGGATTTCTAATGCGCCTTTTGCACAAGTTGCTGTCGTGTGGGCTAAAAATGAAGAAGGTAGAATTCACGGTTTAATTTTAGAACGTGGTATGAAAGGTTTTACTACTCCAGAAACCCACAACAAATGGTCTTTGCGTGCTTCTGCAACTGGTGAGTTAATTTTTGATAATGTAAAAGTGCCTAAAGAAAACTTACTCCCTAATAAATCTGGTTTGGGAGCGCCTTTAGGTTGTTTAGACTCTGCAAGATATGGCATTGCTTGGGGTGCCATTGGTGCTGCTATGGATTGTTATGATACAGCTTTGCGTTACGTAAAAGAACGAAAACAATTTGGCAAACCTATTGGTCAGTTTCAATTGCAACAAAAAAAATTAGCAGAAATGATTACCGAAATTACCAAAGCACAATTATTAGCATGGAGGTTAGGTACTTTAAAAAATGATGACAAAGCAACTTCTGCTCAAATATCTATGGCGAAACGAAACAACGTAGAAATGGCTATTAAAATTGCAAGAGAAGCAAGACAAATCTTAGGTGGAATGGGAATTACTGGGGAATACTCCATCATGCGACATATGATGAATTTAGAAAGTGTAATTACCTACGAAGGCACACATGATATTCATTTATTAATTACGGGTTTAGATATTACTGGATTAAATGCATTTAAGTAATAAACTTCTCTTTTTTTAACAATAAGTAGAATTCTTTTTTCTAAAACGTATTCTTAGATTCTACTGATAACCTAAAATTTGAAATCTTTTTCACCCTAAAAAAGTTAATTATGTGAAGTTTTTAAGCGATTAGAATTGGTATAAACTAAAAAGAGGTTTCTTCTAAAAATGAAGAGAACCTCTTTTTTTAATTAGGGAAAATTTTTATTTTTTGATACCTAATTTTAATAATATCGTTTCTAACAAACACCATTTTGTAAAGGCAGATTGTATCATATTTATACCAATAAAGACACCAAACCACAACCAATTTATACTTACATAGTAAGATAAACTTACCATTAATAAAACCATAAACCCTACTATTACTCTAAAATACGTATTTAACATTTTCTTATTTTTTTAATAATTATATAAATCTTTCTACAGGCAACACCACTCCTTTTATAGGATTTTTAGTTTCTAAGTTTTTATTGAAATCTTCTATTAAATTGAATAACATATCTATATGTTCATCATCTGTAAAAGAGAAAAACAAAGTAGATCCATTGCCATTTTTTCCTGCTGAAAACCAATTGGAAGAAATTTCTAAAGGAATATTTTTAAACCCACTAATTTCTGTGGTACTAAAATTTTCTATAGCTGCTTTTTTAAAGATTTTTAAAATAGCTGTTTGAAATTCTTCTACTGCTGTTACGAATACTAATTTCATCTGATTATTTATTTATAATTCTTTTTTTCAATCATATAATACACCAATGGCACTACCAATAAAGTTAACACTGTAGATACAATGGTTCCTCCCATTAAAGAGATTGCCAATCCTTGAAAAATTGGATCAAATAAGATTACAAAAGCACCAATTACCACAGTACCTGCTGTTAATAAAATAGGTGTTGTTCTAACTGCTCCAGCTTCTATGGCTGCTTGTTTTAACGGAATTCCTTCTGCCAATCTTAGGTTGATAAAATCAATCAGTAAAACAGAGTTTCTTACCATAATTCCTGCCAAAGCAATCATTCCAATAAAGGAAGTTGCTGTAAAAAAGGCTCCCATCATCCAGTGTCCTAAAATAATTCCAATTAATGATAAAGGCACAGCAACCATCATTACAATAGGTGCTTTGAAGTTTTGAAACCAGCCTACAATTAAAATGTAAATTAAAATTAATGCTCCTAAAAAGGCGATTCCTAAATCTCTAAAAACTTCTAGGGTAATTTGCCATTCTCCATCCCATTTTACTGTAAAATCGTCTTCAAAATCTGGCTGACCTAAATACATTTCATTTAATTGATAACCTTCTGGAAGATTAATTTCTTTCAATTTCTTTTCCATTCCTAAAATTGCATAGGCAGGACTTTCTAACTCGCCAGCCATATCTGCCAAAACATACACTACTCTTTTCTGGTTTTTTCTGTAGATACTTTTTGCAGAATTGGTTTCTTTAATTTCAACCAAATCTGCAATAGGAATCATGTTTCCTTGTTTCGATTTTACTTTTAATTGAGAAATGTCAGAAATGGTAGATTTTTCTTTTTCATCTATACTCAACACCAAACCAACCTGATTTACAGCATCTTCATCATATAAATTGGTTATTGGTCTATTAGACAAAGCCATATTCATTGTATAGGCAATTTGCTGTGGTGCTACACCATACAACATGGCTTTTTCTCTATGAATTTCAAATTGATATTCTTTTTGATTGGCTTCTACCATCCAATCAATATCAACCACGTCATCTGTATTTTTTAGAATGTTTTGAACCTCGTTTGCTATTCTAATTTGCTCATTATAATCGGGGCCATAAACCTCTGCAACAATGGTTGATAAAACCGGTGGGCCAGGTGGAACCTCTACCAACTTTACATTGGCATTGTATTTTAATGCAATTTTCTGAATTTCTGGTCGTAATAATTTTGCAATTCCATGACTTTGAATAGAGCGTTCTCCTTTATCTACCAAATTCACTTGAATATCTGCCATATTAGAGCCACCACGTAAATCGTAATGACGTACCAGGCCATTAAATGTAATGGGTGCAGAAGTACCAATATAGTTTTGGTAATTTACCACTTCTGGTCTGGTAGATAAATACTGAGCAATTTCTTGGGTAACTACTGCTGTTCTTTCTAATGTTGTTCCTTCTGGCATATCAATAACCACCTGAAACTCATTTTTGTTATCAAAAGGCAACATTTTTACTGCTACAGAATTGGTTAAAAACAAGCCCATTGTTGCTATTAACACAAAAAATGTTCCTCCTAAAAACAACCATCTTTTGGTTTTACTTTCTAATAATGGTCTTTCTAACTTACTGTAAATTCTATAAATTAAAGTTTCTTCTAAAGGCTTTTCAGCTTTCTTTTCTGCGCCTTTTTTATCTTTTTCTCTTAAGAAAATATATCCTAAATAAGGTGTAATGGTTAAGGCTACAAATAATGATAAAATCATTGCAATAGAGGCTCCAATTGGCATTGGTGCCATATATGGCCCCATTAAACCAGATACAAAAGCCATAGGTAACACAGAAGCAATTACGGTAAAGGTTGCTAAAATGGTTGGGTTACCCACTTCGTTAATAGCATATAAGGCTGCTTGTTTAAATGGCAAGCGTTTCATTTTAAAATGCCTGTGCATATTTTCGGCAATAATAATAGAATCATCAACCACAATACCCGTAACAAAAACCAGTGCAAAAAGTGTAATTCTGTTTAAGGTATAATCTAGCATATAATAGCTTAACAAGGTTAATGCAAACGTAATGGGTACAGATAAAAATACCACCAAACCACCTCTCCAGCCCATAGCTAGCATTACTACTAAAGTTACAGCAAAGATAGAACCGATAAGGTGTAACAATAATTCTGATACTTTATGAGAAGCAGTTTCACCATAATTTCTTGTTACTTCTACATGAACATCATCAGGAATTAAAGTAGTTCTTAAATGATCTACTTTATCTATAATTACCTCAGCAATTTTCATGGCATCTGCCCCTTTTCTTTTCGCTACAGAAATTGTTACTGCAGGATATTCAGATTGGTAAGCTGTAGATTTATCACTTGCTTTTCCAAACCCTAAAGACACGTAATTTTGTGGAATTTCTGGTCCGTCAATAATATTGGCTATTTGTTTTAAATAAATTGGCTGATTTTGTTTTACACCCACCACTAAATTCTCTACATCTTTTTTTGAGGCTAAAAACTTTCCTGTTTTTACTAAAAACTCGGTATCATTTTTATCAAAACTTCCAGCACTTAATTGTGTATTATTGGCTTTGATCATTTTAGAAACTGATAAGAAATCTAATCCGCTTGCGGCTAATTTATCTTTATCTAAAACAACGCGTAATTGTCTGTTTCTTCCTCCAATTTTATGGGTAATCGAAACATCATTTACCTTTTTTATTTCACTTTCTAATTCTTGTGCCATTTGCCCAAGCTGAAAATCGTTATAATTTTCACTCCACAAGGTTAAGCCTAACATTGGCACATCATCAATAGCACGTGTTTTTACCAAAGGAAACGTAACTCCTTGTGGCATTTGATCCATGTGTTTGTTAATTTCATTGTACAATTTTACAAACGAACGCTCAATATCTTCGCCTACATAAAACTGCACAATTACCATGGCTTTTTCGTTCATCGAGGTCGAATACACATACTCTACACCTTTAATATTTGAGATTAATTTCTCTAAAGGTTTTACCACTCTAGATTCTACTTCTGTAGGACTTGCCCCTGGATAACCCACAAAAATATCTGCCATTGGCACATCTATTTGTGGTTCTTCTTCACGCGGAATTAAAAACGAGCTATACACACCAATGACCATAAACACAATCATTAGCAATACCGTTAATTTAGAACCGATAAAGACTTTTGCAATTTTTCCTGCTAAACCTTCTTTCATATTATTTATTTTTTTGGGCGTTTTAACAGGCTATCCGTTTCAATCTTTTTTTGCCATATATGGCAGCAAAAAAAAGATTTCCACTACTATCCTTAACGCGACTATTTAGTTATTGAATTGAAATTTTTGCTCCGTTAAATAATTTTCCATCAGCAGAAACGATATAAGATTCTGATGCTGATAAACCAGATAATACCTCTACTTTATCTCCATAAGTTCTACCTAAACGTAACCAACGTAACAAAGCGGTATTTCTTTGGCTTGTGGTATAAACACCCGATAATTGACCGTTTTTAACAATAGCAGCAGTAGAGATTAAAACCATTGCTGACTGTACATTCTGCGAAATAGGAAACTGAACTGTTGTAAACATTCCTGATAAAATGTTAGCATCTGTGTTTTCTAGATCTACTTTTACCAAATACTGCCCACCTGTATTTTTAGCAGAAGTACTAATTTCAGTAACTTTTCCTTTAACAGTTTTGTCAATAGATTTTACCAACACATTTACGGTAATTTCTTTTTTAATGTTAGAAATTTCTGTTTCTGGTACCATTGCCATTACTTCAAACTTTTTTGGAGTTTCTATACTAATTAAAGGCATTCCTGGATTTGCCATATCTCCATTTTCTACATTTTTACTGGTAATTACCCCACTAAAAGGAGCTGTAATATTAGAATATGTAAACTGAGCATTGATTTCGTTTTTCATTTGTTTGGCAGACTCTAAACCTGCTTTTGCCATTTGGTAATTAGCCGTCATATCATCCATTTCTTTTTGAGTAATGCTATTGCTAGCAAACAAATTTGTAAAACGTTTGTAATTTTTTTCAGCATTTGTAAAAGCAGTTTTGGCTTGTGTTATACCTGCATCTATTTGTGCTTTTTTAGCTTGTAAATCTGCATTGTTAATAGCCACTAATAATTGACCTTTTTTAACTTTATCGCCTACATTTACATACACTTTTTTTACATAACCCATCATTCTTGTACTTAAATCTGCACTATTTGTAGCTTGTATTTTTCCACTTACAGATAAAAAAGGATTGTTAGTATTTAACTGAACTTTAGCAACTTTTACATGGATTGTTGGCGTAGTATCTTGAGCTACTTTTTTGTCTTCGCTAGCACAACTTGTTATCAATAATATTGTAGAAATTAGTGTGATGATATAAATATATTTTTTCATTTTATAATTTGTTTTTTAATTAGTAATCGAATGCCCTAAACTTGACATTGTGCTGTCTTCTTAAGCGCTATTAAGTGGTTATTCTTTTGTTAAAAATTCTAAATATTTTTGGGTATAATTATATTCAAATACAGTTTGGTAATACTCTAATTGCTTTTGTAAATACTGAGTTTCTACTTGTAATAAATCAGAAGTTTTTTCTAAACCTTCTTTAAATCTGTTCTTACGAATTCTTAAAGATTCTTTAGATTGTTGCACTGCTAATGCTGTTAGTGCTAATTTATTTTTAGCATCTATTAGTTGACGCTGTACTTTATTGAATTCTAAATTACTTTGAGATACGTATTGATTGTAAGCTAACTTCGATTTTTCGAATTCTGCTTTACTTTTTTGTGCTTTTCCAAAACGTTTAGAGCCTTTAAAAATATCCCAGCTTAACTGCGCTCCTATTAAGTATCCACTTGCATTTCCTTGAAAAACGGTATTGTCATACATTTCATAACTTCCAAAAGCATTTAAACGTGGTAAAAAAGACATTTTATCGGCTTTATTTATTGCCTCATAAGCTTTGGTAGAAAGTTGCATTGCTTTGATATCTGATCTGTTTTCTGAAATGGTTTTGTTATCCATAGAAAAATTAGAAACTATTAAACTATCTGAAGGTTTGTAAACTACATAGCGCTCATCATTCATTAAAAAAGACAAATAATTAGACGCATTTTGCACGTTGCTTTTTGCTGTTTGC
Source organism: Polaribacter sp. YIW18 (assembly GCF_057219325.1). Taxonomy (NCBI): domain Bacteria; kingdom Pseudomonadati; phylum Bacteroidota; class Flavobacteriia; order Flavobacteriales; family Flavobacteriaceae; genus Polaribacter; species Polaribacter sp. YIW18. The sequence continues at coordinate 171,340 of NZ_JBXVVE010000001.1, forward strand.
AACTGATTTTTAATTTCTGTAACACGTACTTCTACATTTAAAACATCTGCACGTTGTAAATAGCCTTGTTGAAAGCTGTTTGCTGCTAATTTTTTATTTTCATTTGCGGTCTGTAAAGCTTTCTCTAGAACTTGTTCTCCTTTATAAGCCAATTGCAATTGCATGTAGGCTTTTTCTACTTCAAAATACAAATAATCTTCTGTTCTTTGCGACTGTAAAGACATGGCATCCATTTTAGATTTGGCAGCTTTTCTTTGATAAAAACCATCTAAATTAATTAGAGGTTGTTCTACTTTTATGACGGTTGCAAAATTCTGAGTTTGCACTGGATTGTTTAATAAGGTAGGATTAAAATCGTTCTGAGTTAAAATTCCTTGGTTTAACTTAGAACCAAATGCCATTAAAGGATTTGTAGTAGAAATACCTGTATGACTTGCTGTAATATTTGGTAAAAAAACAGCATTGGTTTGTTTATAATCTGCTTTGGCAGCATGAAACGATTCTTTAGAAATTTTTAATGATAAGTTTTTATCAAAAATTTTAGATAAAATCTCAGACTTACCAATCGAAATTATTTCTTGTGCAGCTAATTGTTTAGAAAACAATAACACAATTATAAGTATGCTTTTTACTATTTTTTTCATGTATTTAATTTTAATACTGCAAAACTAAATTGAATAAAATGTTTTTTTAGTAACATTAGTTACCAAACAAAAAGCACTTAAACCATAAAGGCTTGAGTGCTTTTTACCAAACTTAAAACTAAAAGTTAATTACATTGCTCGTTACTACTATTTACTATGCTATTAAATTCATCTAGAGTTATAAATTGAGGTGTATATGTGCCTCCATTTTTATCTAAACCTTTCATAAAACTTCTTAAATGATTTCTAGAACCACACTGTAAACTTTGATATACATTTATAATTTGTGCATTATTAGTTTCTAAAACATAGTCTTCTAAATCTTTAATATCTAAATCTTCTATAGTTGCACCAATTTGTAAAGCATCTACAACACTTTTTGCACCATCTACTTTAAATGTATCGTAAAATGCTTGCAAATCTGAGTTACTAAAAACACCATATTCTAATATTGTATAAGTAGTATTAGACTGTTTTAATAAATTTTCAATAGCATCCATATGCGTTTGTTCGCTTTTTTTAATGTTTGCAAACTGATTTAAACCCCAAGTTGTGTCTAAATACTCATAAGTATCTCTCGCCAATTTTTCTTCCTCTAACATAAACAATAACGCATCAGCATCTTTTTGAGAAATTGTTATAGTGTTTTGTAAACCTACTGTATCATCTTGACTTAAATCTATCTCAAAAGCAGCATCTGAATCTTCTGAACACCCGTTTGCAACCATCACAAAAGATACCATCACAAAAAAGTAGATTGTTGTTTTAATTGTTGTTTTCATAATTTCTAATATTTAAAATTCTTTGTATAAAGGTATTGCGAAAAAGAGTATGTATAAGTAACCTAAGTTACATGTATATGTTATTTTTGAAGCTTATATTTGTTCTGTTATAACTTTAATATAATAAGATATTTGTGTTGGTTTTTCTTTCTAAATATAAAACCCTATTCTATGCTTTTTTTTTAAGCAGTCTTGTATTATATAATATGTTAAGGGTTTCTTTTACCTATATTTATTATACTATAGATCCTATTGGTTTTATTGAAGAGTTGTGTGAAAACAAAGACCAACCCCAATTACAATGTAATGGTAAATGTCATTTAAAAAAAGTTACAGAAAGTAGTAAAAGTTCAGAGGAAGCTCCTCTTCAAATTATTGATTTTAAAGATATTTTATTGCAGCAAAATACAACTTTAGCAATAGATTTTAAGATAAAACCAACTACCAAAAAAACAGATTTTGGTTATCAAAATTATTACAAATACTTAGCTAGCCATTCCAGTTTCCATCCACCACGAGTTTAGTTTTTTTACTATTTAAAAAATCTCTTATTAAATAATTAAGAGTATACAATTTTATAAAAAAACTAAAAATTTAAAAATGAAAACAATTTGTAGTGTGCTTTTATGCGCACTTATTTCTACGATCTCTTTTTCTCAAGACAAAAAAGAGACTAAAAAAGACACCATAAAAAGAGTAAAACTAGATGAAGTAATCGTAACTGGAAAATTACAAAAAGACCCTATACATACTATTATTTCTAACAGATATGCTAAAAACGTTGTGCAGCCTAAAAACGTGGCAGATTTATTTAATAACATCAATGGTTTTTCTGTAATCAAGAGAGGAAATTATGCGATAGATCCCTCTTTTAGAGGAAGCCAGTATGAACAATTAAACATACAATATGATGGAGGAACCAAAGCAATGCACGCTTGCCCAAACAGAATGGATCCTATTACAACGCATATTATTCCTGAAGAAATTTCTAAAATAGAAATTATAAAAGGACCTTATACAGTGCGTTATGGAGCTACTTTTGGCGGTATTGTAAATATGGTTTCTAAACAAACTAATTATTTAGAAAATGGCTTTCATGGTAGGTTTTCTTCGGGTTTTGAAACCAACGGAAATGCTACCGTAAACATGCTGCAATTACAGTATGTGAAAGACAAATATGATGTGGTAGGTAATTTTGGTTACAGAGATTTTGGAAGTTATAAAGATGGGGATGGTACAGAAATTCCGTCTTCTTTTTTAAGCACAGATTATGGTGTAAAAATAGGTTATAATTTTACCGATTTTGAGCGTTTACAATTTCATTGGAGACAATCTTTTGGACGTGATGTTTTACACGCAGGTTTACCTATGGATACAGAGTATGACAATAGTAACATTGCTTCTTTAGACTATAAAAAAACGAATTTATCAGGAAAATTAAATAGTATTTCTGCCAAAGCATATTATAGCTATGTAGATCATTTAATGACGAATACCAACAGACCATCTTTTATGATGATGGAAGCTTCTTCTGCTGTAGAAGCTACAACAATGGGAGGAAAAATAGAATTGAATTGGCAACCTTCTAAAAATATAGATATTTTTACTGGTGTAGATGCAATGCTTATTGCTAGAGATGGTGAAAGAACACGTTTGATAAAAGTAATGAATGGAAACATGTTACCAACACCTAGAGAATTTAACGATAAAGTTTGGCAAGATTCTTACGTAAATGATTTTGGCTTATTTACAGAAGCAAAATGGTTATTTACAAAAAACACCTTGTTAACTGCTGGGGTAAGATATGATAGAATAATTTCTGATATTAAAGACCCAGAAGCAGATTTTGCAGCACTTTATGACCTAGAAAAAAGAACAGAAAATAATATTAGTGGTACAGTTTCATTAAAAAAAATGGTTTCTAAAAACTTTACATTAGAAGCTGCTTTTGGTAGAGGAGTTCGTTCTGCAAATATGATTGAACGCTACATCAATCACTTTACCATCAATCAAGATCCTTATGAATATATTGGAAATCCAGATTTAAAAGCAGAAGTAAACAATCAATTTGAAGTTGGTTTTAAAGCAAAAAACAGCAAAAACAGCATTAAATATGCTGCTTCTGTGTATTATTCTGATTTGCAAAACTTTATTGTAGGGATTGTAGATCCAACAAAAAACAGAAAGTTTATGCCAACTGCACAACCTGTAAACCCTAAAGTGTTTCAAAATTTAAACAACGCTTATAGAACAGGTTTTGAAGCTTCTTTTGAAACTGCAATTTCAACTGATTATTATTTTAAATCTGAAATGGCTTATGTATATGCAAAAAATAAAGATTTAGATGAATCTTTACCATTAACTCCGCCTTTTAATGCAAGATTAATTTTAGGAACAAATAAAGAAAAATACTGGGCAAATGTGCAGTATAATAGTACCAGTTCTCAAAATGAAATTGCCCCAAGCTTTGGAGAAACAAGCACAGATGGTTACCAAACTGTTGATGTTCGTTTTGGATTTAAACCTTTTAAAAATGCAAATTTAGGTTTTGCGGCTATTAATGTTTTTGACAAAACCTATAACAACCATTTAAACTTTAGTTTTACCAATCAAGCTAATTTTGGTAGGGTTGCTATTACTGAACCTGGAAGAAATTTTACTGCTTTTTTTCAGTATAATTTTTAAACTATTCATAAAAAAGGGGGCTACAAAAAGCCCTCTTTTTTTTATTAAACTTATCTTGCTATAAAACAACAAACAATCTTATTAAAGTTATTGTTTAAGTAATTTTTGCCTAATCGTTTTATTGTTATTTTTAAAAACCAATATATATTCACCAGAAGCTTCTTTAGTTAGATCTAAAGAAACTTTTTTTATTCCAATTGTATTTTTTAAAGTGATGGTCTTTATTTTTTTCCCTATCATATCAAAGACTTCGATACTACTTTTTTCTGTATTTGGTATAAAAACCTCCATAGAAAAAAGACCTAATGATGGGTTTGGATATACTTTTACATTATAAATATTGTTTAATTTAAGTGCAACCTCACTTGTATTTAATGTTGATTTTTTATCGATAAATACTTTAAAAGCTAAATTACTTGCTGAACTTTGCGAACCGTCATTAATAAAAAAAATATTTTCTTGTGTACTTTCTATTCCTCCAAAAATATAACCAACTAATGTTTTGCCTTCTTGTAAATTATTCAAATCTACAATTTCATCAGACACATAATTAGTTTCATTATGTAATGGAATAAACTCTGCTCCAGAACCTAAAAAAGTTGGCATTTCTATTCCTAAACTACTTTCTTCCATAGTGCCATCATTAAACCTAGATACTTTACTTATGGTTTTTACAAATGGTACATTATCATCTTGTATTAGATTATTATTGGCATCTAATTTATATTGACTCAAACCTCCAAAGAATAAGGTGTGCATTGTATTATTTTCTTCATCAAAAACAGGAATTTTTGCACTGTGATATTGACTTAAATATTGGTTAAAAGTATTATTAACAGTGTAACCAGAGGCTGTAACATCTACTGTATTTAACCAAGGCAAATTAGCTGTATGCTGAAAAACGCCACTAAACATGGTAAAACCTTCTGTACCATCTGGAAAAATTTGATAAGCCATATTGTAGTCTCTTCTATGTAAATTATTAGTATCTTGTTGTGCCGAATAATTTACAATACTTAGGTTCGTACCATCATCATTGATTTGAAAGGTTCTAATTTCATCTGTATATTTTTGAATAAATCCAGGCCCATTACTTGGTCCTTGGGGATTATATCTACCTTCAAAATATTGTCCTCCACATAAATAAAACACATCGTTTAACAAGCCCAATTGTCCACCAGTTACAGCAAGATTTGTATCGGTAATTTGTCTAAAAAAAGACGTAATACTTGTATTATTTATAACTGCATTAGCTAAGCCATCAATATTTACTGCTGTTAATTTATCGTAAGTAATATGGTCATTTTGTGTGGCACTAAAACCATATCCACCAATAATATACAAGGTGTTACCTCTTTGTAAAAATTCTTGATTTGTAGATTGTAGTTGCTCAAATAATGATGCTGGTAAAACACTTATTGAAGTACTCCAGGTTTGCTTTGCTACTGGATCTATTACAAATACATTTTTATTATTATCATTTTCTAAAAAGGAAGCAAAAGGCTGCCTTTGATGCAAACCGTCAATTCTACCTCCAAAAACCACCCATTTCCCGTCAGAAGTTTTACCCCATGAAAAAGAATGAACACTTGGCGCATTTGTAATTTCTAATGGCTCTATTTGAACTGTAAACTGATCTTGAGATAAACTTGAACTTATTATTAAAATTGAAAATAGAAAGGCAACAATAATTTTCATAATGCTAAAGTAATTTTGAATTTGTCAAATTTCTAAAAAGCAGTTATTACTTAGTGCAACTTTTGTTACATTAAAAAAAGCTGTCTGAAAAGTAGTGAAATTTATGATACTTTTTAGACAGCCATGATCTACTATTAATACTTTGAGTATCTTATACTTCTTTTCCTTTCATCATTTTATTCCAGTATAAGTATGGAAGTCCGTATTTTTTTAGCATCCATAAACGCCAATGTTCTTTTTCGCTATTAAAAACTAACATTTGTTTAAGTTTTGGATCTGGGATAAAATTATTATCGTAATCAAATTCGGCTAAAATCATTTTTCCGTATCCTGTAACTAAAGGACAAGAAGAATAGCCATTATATGATTTATTACCTTTTTTACTATATGCTATTAATTGCAATATGTTATCTGAAACTACAGGTACTTGCTTACGTATTGCAGCTCCGGTTTTTGCTGTTGGCAATGCTGCAACATCACCTAAACCAAATATGTTAGCAAATTTATTATGCTGTAAAGTATTTTTATCTACATCTAACCAACCTGCATCATTAACTAATGGTGATTCTTTAACAAATTTGGGTGCTGTTTGAGGTGGTGCTAAATGAAGCATATCAAAAGGCATTTCTATAATAGACTCGCCAGACATGGTTTCCTTTAGCTCATTATCTTGATTAATAATACATGTGTTTTCTCCTGTTCCAACAACTTTAAAAGTAACTATTTGATTTGCGCCATCAATTTTAATTGGCGCATAAAATGGTTTAAAATGAATACCATATTTACTTATAACTTGCATTAAACTTTCTCTTATTTCTTTAACACCAAAAATTACAGAACCTGGTGTTGCAAACACCACATTTGATTTATTTTTAAGTCCATTTTTCTTGATATAATCTGCTGCTAAATAAGCTATTTTTTGAGGTGCTCCACCACATTTAATTGGTGTTGTTGGTTGTGTAAATACAGCATTTCCGCCTTTAAAACTCTTTAATACTTCCCAAGTGTGTTTTGGATCTGTATAATTACTACATACCACGCCTTTTCCTAAAGATTCTGTTAAACCGTCTATTAAAGAAGTATCCATTACTAATCCTGGAGATACAATTAAGAAATCATAGGTAATTGCACCGTTTTCTTTAGTTTCTACAGTGTTGTCTTCTGGTTTAAATACGGTAGCATAATCTTTTATCCAGTCTGCTCCACTTGGCATTACAGAAGACATAGAGCGTCTTGATTTTTCATAATCATACGTTCCTGCACCCACTAAAGTCCAAGCAGGCTGGTAGTAATGCCATTCTGCAGGTTCTATAATACCTATTTCTAGTGATTTTTTTTTAGAAAGTAAATTGGCAGCAGTCATAATTCCTCCTGTTCCTCCTCCAATTACTAAAATTTGATAGTGAGATTTCATTTTTATTCTTTTTAGTTATTAGTTAGTAATCTAGATGGCTAAAAATAATAGGCTTTTAAGAATTTTTATGTAACTTTTGTTACAAAAGACGATAAATTTTAATTTTTTAATATATTAAACACTCTTTTTTTATTAAAATATAAAAAATTTATGAGTATTTTTAACATTTATCTAGCCTAAAGAATAATTCTCTTCCTACTCTTGGTTGTATAGAATTGTATGATTCTTCGATTATAGTAATATTAAAATAAGGTTTAAAGTGGTTAATATACTCTTCCTTACATCCACCAAATGGAGGTTTATCTGTATTTAAGGGTTCATTAAATAATAAACCTACGACTTTTCCATTCGTATTTAATAACTCAAAAGCCTTAGCTACATAAGCTGCTCTCAATTTGGGGTTTATTGCACAGAAAAAGGTCTGTTCGATAATCAAATCAAATTGATTGTCAACATCAAAAAAATTAGCATGAATTAACTGAGAATCTGGAAAATCTGGGACTCTTAATTTTATATTGTTTAAAGGTTGTTTAGCAATATCTACTACATAAACATTATGAAATCCTTTATTAAAAAGATACTCAGCCTCATAAGAATTTCCACCTCCAGGAATCAATATTTTTAGTTCTTTGTTCTGTAATTGATCAAAATAATTTTTTAAAGGTGGAGATACTTCTCCTAAATCCCAACCAATTTTGTTTGTTTCGTACTTATTTGTCCAAAAATTTTGGGATAAATTCAACATTTCTTCCATAATAGTTATAATTTAATAGAATAACTCTAATCATTTTCTTACCAATAAAATAGAGTTTATATTTGTATATTAGTTAAAATTAAACAATTTTTATGGAAACTTTAAGCGCTGCTAAAGAAAAACTTAACGAAAAAGGTTTTTTAGATATCGAAACTCCTAATATTAACTGTGTTAAAGAAATTCTTCGATTAAAAAAAGAGAAAAACGCAGTCTTATTAGCTCATTATTATCAAATTGATGAGATTCAAGAAATTGCAGATTTTGTTGGTGATAGTTTAGCATTGGCACAGCAAGCTGCTAAAACAGATGCAGATATAATTGTTTTTGCTGGTGTGCATTTTATGGCAGAAACTGCTAAAATTTTAAATCCTGATAAAAAAGTTTTGTTACCCGATTTATTAGCAGGTTGCTCGTTAGCAGATTCTTGTCCACCAGAAGAGTTTTCTGCTTTTAAAGCAAAGCACCCAAATCATGTTGTTGTAACCTACATCAACTGTTCTGCAGAAATTAAGGCTTTAAGCGATTATGTGTGTACCTCATCTAATGCTAGAAAAATAATTGATGCGATTCCTAAAGAGCAACCTATTATTTTTGCTCCAGACAGAAATTTAGGTGATTATTTAAACAAAGAAACTGGAAGAGAAATGCTACTTTGGGATGGAGCATGCATGGTTCACGAAGCTTTTTCTATGGAAAAATTGATTGATTTGTACAAAGAACATCCAGATGCAGAATTAATTGCACATCCAGAATCTGAAGCGCATATGTTAAAAGTTGCCAAATATATTGGCTCTACTTCTGGACTTTTAAATCATGTTAGAAATAGCGATAAAAATAAATTTATTGTAGCCACAGAAGCTGGTATATTGTATCAAATGATGCAAGAAAATCCAGATAAAACCATTATTCCTGCCCCTGCAAAAGAAGATAATACTTGTGCTTGCAGTGAATGTGCGTATATGAAAATGAATACGATGAAAAAATTATACTTGTGTTTAAAACACGAGTTACCTAACATTGAAGTAGCTGCTGAATTGTGCCAAAAAGCTATTGTACCCATTCAAAGAATGTTAGAAATCTCTAAATAACAATATGCCTTCTGAACAAAAAATACTTACTACCGACTTTTTAGTGATTGGTTCTGGAATTGCAGGATTAACCTTTGCTTTAAAAACAGCAAAAAAATTTGAAGCAGCTAAAATTACCATCATCACTAAAGATGAACAAAGCGAATCTAACACCAAATATGCGCAAGGTGGTATTGCCTCTGTATATAACAAAACTGTAGATACTTTTGAACAGCATATTAAAGACACTTTAATTGCAGGCGATGGTTTATGTAATGAAGAAGTAGTAAAAATGGTGGTTGAAGATGCACCAAAAAGATTACAAGAATTAATTGATTGGGGGGCTCAATTTGATGAAAACGAACAAGGAGATTATGACTTAGGTCGTGAAGGTGGACATTCTCAAAACCGAATTTTACATCATGCAGATATTACTGGAGCAGAAATTGAACGCACTCTATTAGCACAAATAAATGCACAACCAAATATTGATTTTTTAACATATCATTATGCCATTGACTTGATAACAGAACATCAAGTTAAACAGAAAAAAACTAAAAGAAACTCTAAAGTTTCTTGTTTTGGAGCCTATGTGTTAGACATAAAAAAAGATAGCGTAAAAACCATCATCAGTAAATTTACCATTTTAGCTGCTGGCGGTAATGGCCAAGTTTATGAAACCACCACAAATCCTACAATAGCAACTGGAGATGGAGTTGCCATGGCTTATAGGGCTAAAGCTGAAATTTCTGAAATGGAATTTATTCAATTTCATCCAACTGCTCTATATAACCCAGGAGAATATCCTGCCTTTTTAATTTCTGAAGCAGTAAGAGGTTTTGGTGCAAAATTAAGAGATTTTAATGGTAATTTCTTTATGCATAATTATGATGAACGTGAAGAATTAGCATCTAGAGATATTGTTGCAAGAGCAATAGATAACGAACTTAAAAAAAGCGGTAAACCACACCTGTATTTAGATTGTACACACTTAGATATGGAAAAATTTGCGGCGCATTTTCCAAACATCACCAAAAAGTGTTTGTCTTTAAATATTGATGTATCTAAAGATTATATTCCTGTGGTACCAGCTGCTCATTACATTTGTGGGGGCGTAAATGTGAACAAAAAAGCAAAAACTTCTATAAAAAAACTATATGCTTGTGGAGAAATTACTAGAACGGGTTTACATGGTGGAAACCGGTTAGCTTCTAACTCTTTGTTAGAGGGTTTGGTTTATGCACATAATGCCTTTAAAAATGTTTCTAAGAAGTTTAACAAGGTAAAATTACCTGAAAATATTCCTGTTTGGAATGATAGTGGTCTGAAAAAAAATATGGAAAATGTATTAATTTCTCACGCTAGAAATGAGGTTAAAACCATTATGACCAACTATGTTGGTATTGTACGTTCTAATGAACGTTTAAATCGTGCAGAAAAACGATTACGTGTTTTATACGAAGACAATAAGCGTTTGTATGATTATTCTGAACTTTCTATGGATTTATGTGAATTGAGAAACCTAATTACAACTGCGTATTTAATTACTCAATTCTCTAAAAAAAGAACAAAAAATTGTGGTGGATTTTATAGTTTAGATTGTATCTAAAGTAAAAAAGCACCTGCATACACAAGTGCTTTTAAAATCAACTACTAGAAAAACTAACTAAAACTATTTAAAATTCTAATTAACTCATTTTTTTGTACAACTCCAGATTGTCTCCAAACTTGTTTCCCTGCTTTATAAATTATTAATGTTGGCACCCCTCTAACTTGGTATTTTGCTGCAATAGCATGGTTTTTATCCACATCAATTTTAAGAATTGCAACTTTATCTTGCAATGTGTCTTTTACTTCTTTTAAAATAGGACTCATCATTTTACAAGGTCCACACCATTCTGCAAAAAAATCTACTAAAACGGGTTTTTCTTGATTTATTATTTCTGAAAATTTGCTCATGTCAAAGAACTATTATTTACTGAATGAAACATTCCAAATTCCACGAACTTGGTTTAAACTATAGCCCAAAGCTTTATCATTTGGGTATAATTTTTTTAAGGCAGCAAGTGTATTTACTGTAATATCTGTTTTAGGTGTACCATGACATTGCAAACACATACTATTTGTTTTTATAGGATAATATACATTTACGTGATTTGAAGATTCTACAACTATGGGTTTTGAATATTTGTTTGTGGCTACATCATTTTTAAATGAATTAATTATTTTTAGTTCCTCTACATTGGCTGCATTTTTAGGGTTTCTAGGTTTATCTGATACTCTTTTGATTGTTGCATTGTGGTAAACAGACATACTATCTGTTAAAGGATATGCTTTTACATTACAAAATTTTAATGCTGCTAAAGTGCCTTCTTTTTGAATTTTACCCATTAAATTTTTACCTAAAACCGCTTTTGTAGAAAGTACATATTGCAAACCTCTTTCTGAAGTTGGTAAATCTTTTAAATTTTCACCCATTTTGTGTTTTTGCTTTCCTTTTCCCTTTCCTTTTCCTCTTTCTTCATTAAAGTGAGACTCAAACCATTCTGGTTCTTCAATAGCATTCTCAAAAATGTAATCGGCAATTTTTTTAATATCGTCTGCTGCAAAAGCTTGTTTTGGCATTACTCCAAATCTTTTAACAGCACCTCTCATTTCGGTAGCTTCTTTGGTTGGATTTTTTACAAAATTTTGTACAGATTTTATAAACTCTTCTTTAGTGGTTTTAGAAGATATGTAGTGTTTCTTAATAGCTACCATGGGCGGTGCAATTCTATCATCATGCGAAGCAGAAGGACTATGGCAAACATAACATTTGTTTTCCATAAGTTTTCTACCTTCATGTTGTTGTATGTTTTTTGCAGTTGCCACATTCTTTTTAGAATAAGTAGGCCTGTTAGTATCTTTACAACTAAAAAATACTGTAAATGCTAAAAGTAATGTAAGTAATCTCATCTTTTTTTTACAAAAATAAGATGTAGCTTTCTTGTCTACAGTAACCTAAGTTACAGTTCTAAAACTTTTATACTGTTTCTAAAAAGCTGAATTTTCTCTTCGTTTTCTAGCTTTTTTAACAACCTAGAAATTACAACTCTAGAGGTATGTAAATCTTCTGAAATTTGTTTATGAGTTACTTGCAAAACATCATTATGTGTAACCATAGCTTTGTCTTTTAAGTATTTAAACAAACGCTCGTCCATTTTATAAAAAGCAATGGTATCTACTGCTTGCAAAAGTTCTTCTACTCTATTATGATAGCTTTGTAATATAAAAGATTGCCAAGTTTTATATGAAGTTAACCAATCTGCCATTTTTTCTTTTGGTAATAAAACTAAAGAAACATCAGTTTCTGCAACTGCTCTAATTTTACTTTTGGTTTGTCCCATACAGCAAGACAATGTCATGGCACAAGTATCTCCTTTTTCTAAATAATAGAGTACTAATTCTTCTCCTTTATCGTCTTCTCTAAGTATTTTTATAGCACCCGATATTAGTAATGGCATAGACTTTATATAATCTCCTAACTCTATAATTGTGCTCTCTGCCTTAAATTTTTTTGTAATGCCTATTTTACTTATTTCTTCTAACAATTCTTTTTCGAATAAATAACCGAAATTGGCAATCATATCTGTATTCATCTTAAAACTATTTTAAAAGATAAATTTACAGAAAAGTTATCTAACTAGAGCATAAAACACAAAAAACCCAAGTAGATACTTGAGCCTAAAAAATACGAACCAAATTATTATTTTGTGGATTTCTTATCGCTATTCATCAACAAGAATATTGCAGCAACTAAGCCAATTACTACCAATGCAAATACACCAATCATTATTGTACCATTTGTCCACGAAACTAAGGGTATGTTTAAAAATTTCATCTTTTCTAATTTATTGGTAAAATTAAAATGAATGACTTTTTTATACTATGACAAATATCAGTTTTTTAAAAAGTTACATTTAAAATATCTCCACTCAACTGTAAGAGTTGCAATTCAATTAATTTGGCATCAAATTTAGCATTGTTATAGGCTGTTTTTGCATTAATTAAATTAATTTGAGCTTGTCTAAATTCTATAGAAGTTACTTGCCCTAGTTTAAAACGCTCTTGTGTTCTATCAAAGTTATTTTGTGTAGTTAACACGTTTTGTTCTTGTGCTTTTAATATAAAAAGTTGATTATTGTAGTTTTCCCAAGTGTTTTTTAGGGTATTTTTAATAGTAACTTTTTGTTGCTCTAATAAAATTTCTTGATTTTCTAATGCAATTTTAGCGTTAGCAACTCGTGTTTTTGTGGTTCCACCATCAAAAATATTCCAAGATAGAGTTACACCTGCATTTAAACCATCAGAAGTTATTAAGCGCGCACCAAAAGGATTTACTAAGTTTTCATTTTCTGTTCTATTGAATCCATAAGAGGCATTAAAGTTTAACGATGGAAAATAATTTGCCTTGTTTATTTTGATGTTAAACTCGCTAATAGCAATGTTTTGTTCGTTTTGTTTTAACAAACTATTGTTTGCCAAAGTTTTTTGTTCTAGCTCACCAAAAACTAACATTTTATTAAAATCGACTTGAGTTTCTACAACATAGTTTACGTCTTTTTCTACTCCTAAAACTACGTTTAAGCCTCTTTTTGCGTTACTTAATTGTTGTTGTGCAGTAATTAAAGAGATGCTATCGTTATTTACATCTACTTCTGCGTTTAACATTTCTAGTTTTGTAGATTGCCCATAATCATATTGATATTTGGCTCTTTTTAAACGTTTTTTAGAAATGCCTAAAGCTTCTTTTAAATTATTGGTGTTTTCTGATAAACGTGCAATTTGAAAATACAAAGTAAACAACTGTAAATAGGTGTTTTCTATAGTTTCTCTGGCTTGTAACTCTGTTAAATTATAAGTTTCTTTTAGTTGTTTGTAGTTGTATTTTCTGCCCAAACCATCAAAAATAGTATAATTTAAACCCATAGATGCATTGTAGTTTTTAGTTACTACACCATTACCAACTCTTTCAGAATCGTTACCAGTTTGTGGATCTGTAAAAACAATTTTTTGATTGTTGGTTCTATAATCTGCACCAGAATTTAAGGTGGCTGTTGGTAAATATCTAGTATTAAAAATACTGGTATTATTTTTAGCAACTTCTAAATTATTGTTGGCAATTTTAATACCGAAATTTTTTTCTAAGGCAATTTCTAAGGCTTCCTTTTTGGTTAAAATTTCTTGAGAAAATCCTTGGAAAGCAACAAAAACTAAAAGGTATATAATGCTGTTTTTATTCAATTTCATTTGTACTATTTTTAGCATTTATATTTAAAGGTTGTTCTGCAGCAGGCAATTCTTCTATATCATCTTCATCATACGCTGCTTCTATAATAGCTCTTTCTACTTCTTCTTTGGTGATTTTATTACCTGTTTTAAGCCACTTTATATGTACTTTAATTTTGTTAGAAGCTGCCAACATCATAGGTAACATAACCAGAGTTAATACTGTTGCAATGGCAATACCGTATGCAATAGAAATTGCCATAGGTATTAAAAATTGTGCTTGTCTACTTTTTTCGAAAATTAACGGTGCTAAACCGGCAACTGTTGTTAAAGAAGTTAAGAAAATAGCTCTAAATCGAGATTGGCCTGCTTTTATCAAAGCTTCATCATATTTAAAACCTTCTTTTAAATAATTGTTGAATTTTCCAATTAATACCAAGCCATCATTTACCATAATTCCTATTAGAGCTATAATACCTAAAAAGGATAAAATACCAATTGAAAAATTATGAACATAATGCCCCCAAATAACACCAATCATACTAAAAGGTATCATTAAAATTAGTAGAATTGGTTGGCTGTAAGAACGGAATGTAAATGCAATTACAATGTAAATTAATAACAAAATAATTGGACCAACTAGGTTTACAGAATCTGTTGTTTTTTTAGCTTCTCTATTTTGCCCTTCATACAAAGGTGAAACAGTTGGATATTTAGACAGAATTTCTGTCATAATATTGTTTTTAATATTGTCTAAAACTTCTGTTTCACTGGTTTCTAAATCTTTTAAATCTGCAGTAATTTGTATTTCTCTTTTCCCCTCTAAATGATTGATAGCAATATCTCCTCTTTCTATGATATACGTTGCAATTTCAGAAAACGGAACCCTAGAGCCATTTGGCGTTACAATACGCATATTATCTAAATCGTTTATAGAAGATCTGTCTTTTTTATCGTAACGAACCCACACTTTAATTTCGTCTTGACCTCGTTGAAAACGTTGTGCTTGAAAACCAAAAAAACCTGCACGTACTTGAGACATGATAGACTGTAAATTTAGTCCTAGTAAATAAGCATTGTCTTTTAGTTGTATACGAACTTCTTTAATTCCTGCAGGATCGTTATCTGTTACGTCTTTTAGTAATGGGTTGTTTTCTAAAATTTGTTTCAGCTCATCTTTAACTGCTTTTAGCTCTGTAATGTTATTTCCTAAGAGAGAAACTGCAACTGGACTTCCTCCAAAATTACCACCAGAACCAAAAACCAAACTTTCTACACCATAAACTTTTCCTACTAATTTTTGTATTGCATTTGTAATTTCTGGTGATGAAAAATCTCTAGTTTCTCCAGGTAAAAGGTTTACACTTAATGTTGCATTTGCGCTTCCTGGACCAACTCTTTTTATTACGTTTTCTACCACATCTGCATCTCCAGTTTGCTTTGCAGAATATTCTTTATTTACCACCCAAACTTTTTCTTCTATCATAGAAATGATAGAATCTGTAATTTTTTCGTTGGTGCCTTGTGGCATGTTTAAAGTAATTTGCACTCTATCACTAGCAATTCTTGGAAAAAAAGAACTTTTAATAATACCACCTCTTAAAGCATAAAAACTTAAAAGTAAGGTTGCTACAAACAAACAGAAAACAAAGATTTTATTGTTTAAAGAAAACTTTAAAAAAGGTACATAATAATTGTCTCTAAATTTACCTAAATACTTATCTGCACCTTTATTTATTTTTGTAAAAAAAACATCTATTTTATTATTTTTTTTAAGGTGACCACTTTCTGATTTTTTTCTATCTAAAGCCTTAGAATGTGCAATATGTGCTGGTAAAATAATTAAAGCTTCTACTAAAGAAACTGTTAGTGTTAATAATACAATAGTAGATACTTCTCCAAAGAAACTCCCAATTCTACCATCTACAAAAAAGAAGGTTGAAAAAGCGATAATTGTGGTTAAGATTGCAGAAACAATTGGTGGAATTACTTCCATTGTACCATCTATGGCTGCTCTAATTTTAGATTTTCCTAAATCGTAATAATGATGATAAATATTTTCTCCAATTACAATACCATCATCTACCAAAATTCCGATAACAATAATCATCCCAAAAAGAGACAAAACATTGATGGTTACATTAAATTGGGCTGCAAAAATAAACATCCCTAAAAAAGCAACTGGCAAACCAAAAGCTACCCAAATTGCCAAGCGTAAGTTTAAGAAAAGTGCTAAAAAGAAAAGTACTAAGAGTATACCTGAAATTGCATTTTTAGTTAGTAACGAAGTTCTATCTTTTAATGTTGTACTTCTATCACTAGTAACACTTAATTGTACGTTTTGTTGTTGTTGATTGTATTTGTAAATGTAGTCTTTAATTTTATCTGCAGAAGATATTAAATCTTCATTATTGGTATTGCTTACAGTAATATCTATCCCTAAATTTCCATTATAATACAATCTGTCTGGGTTTTCTGACCAAGTATCTCTTAAAGTAGCAATATCTTTTAACCGAATAATATTTCCGTTAGTTTCTGTTCTAACAATTAAATTTTGCAACTCTATACCATAATAATAACGGTTACTTGCTCTAATTAAATAATCTTCTTCTGCTGTTTTTATGTTACCTCCTGTAATTAAAATGTTAGAGTTTCTAACAGCATTTGCCACTTCTGTAAACGATAAATTATAGGCCCGTAAATCATTTTCACGTACAGCAATTTCTATTTCTTCTTCTGGAAAACCAGAAATTTCTACCTGAGAAATACCCTCGATACTACGTATATCGTTTTCTACATTTCTAGCGTATTGCTTTAAAGCTTTTAAAGAAACATTTTCTCCACTAACGGTAAAACTAATGGTAGGCCTTATGTTTTCTACCTTAGCAATTACAGGTGGTTCCATGCCAGATGGAAAAGAAGGAACTCTATCTACTGCATTTTTTACATCTGATAAAACAATGTCTATATTTTTTCCTTTTTCTACTTCTACATTTACGTTTGCAGTGTTTTCTCTTGAAACAGAGGTTACTCTTTCTACCCCAACAATCCCTTTTAAATTGTCTTCAATTTTAAGCACTACACCTTCTTCCATTTCTGCTGGTGATGCTCCTGGATATGCCAAGGTAATTCTAATTAACTGCGAATCTACCAATGGAAAAAAGGAAGATTTCATGCTAATAGCACCAATAACTCCAAATACAAAAAAGGCAAAAACAATTACATTTACAGCAACATGGTATTTAATAAAATAGGCAATTATCTTTCTCATATAATTACTTTTTATTTGTTTTAACAACCATACCATCAAATGCGCCAGGTAAAGGTTGTGTAATAATTTTGTTGTTGTTTTCTAAGCCTTTAATAACCACATTTTCTGCGCCAAAATAAACAGGGTTTATAGTAGTTAAAGTTAAAATACTATCGTTTTTTACAGTATAAACAGCAGCATTATCTACCAATAATTTTCTAGAAATTTCGATGGCTTCTGGTATCGATTTTGCAACTAAATTGGCTTCTAAAAACATACCTTCTTTTAAATCTGGATGTTTTACATCTATATAAGCTTTAATAGTTTGCGATACTTGATCTACACTACCATTTACACGAACTACTTTACCAGTATATTTTTTTGTTTTTTCTAAGTTGGTTAAGTCTACAGAATTCCCCGCTTTTAATAAATCTGCATAAGCAGCATTTACAGAAACTTCTAACTCGTAAATACTTGGATCTATAAACTCTCCTAATTTTTGTCCAGATCTAACCAAGGTTCCTGGGCTTACTAAAGCTTCTGTTAAAACACCAGAATAAGGAGCTCTTATTTGATATTTAGTATACCTAACTTCTAAATTTTTTACATTGTAATATGCTGTTAAAATACCGCTACCCGAAATAAAATATTTTTCTTTATCAGTAGAAAAATTTGGCAGTTTAGGCACAGATTTATTAAGATCAAAACCATTTAAATAGGTTTGCCATTTAGAAAACTCATCAGGATAATCTAACCTAATATCTGGCATAATAGCCGTTATTAAGTTGTATAAATTACTTTTTTGAGATTGTAAACTTGCGTAAAACTCTTCGCTATTAATACTTAAAAGTGTTTCACCTATATCATATTTTGTGCCTGGTTTAAATGCTTTGTTGGCTGTTTTTAAAACACCTTGTACTTCAGAAAATATTTCTATTCTATTTTTTGCAGTTAAATTACCACTTGCAGTTAAAATAACAGGGATATTTTTGTTTTGTACGTCTGTTACAAAAACAGTTTTTATTTGCTTTTTAAATTTTGGTTTTGGTTTCTGATTTTTAGCTACAATATAATTACCTAAAAGTATAGCTCCTATAATAGCTAAAACGCCAAGTATGGCAAGAATAATTTTTCTCATAAATTTATTAGTTGTACTCGATTGTATAAATCGAATAAATATTTTTAATTGTTACAAAGATAGTTTTTTAGAATTTTGCCCTACTTAAACACTTAAAGCAACTTTGTTAAAGAAACGTTATAATTAGATAATATATTCTTAAAAACCTTACAACCACAAATTATAAACTAAAAGCCCTATTTTAGAGGTTTGTAATTTAACTAATTTAGTATATAAATTTGATTTCTTGTAAGCCTACAAATACAGCTTTATTTTTTACTTCTATTGATAAAATTCACCAAAAAATTTGGGAAACCTTAGATTGTGAAAATAATATTTATTTTCATAGAGATTTTTTAAAGTCAATTGAAAAAAATCATCCAAAAATTACATTTTCTTATATTGTTTTGGTTGATGAAAACGAAACACCCATTGCTTTTTCAACCATTAAAATTATTAACTTTTACATACATGCATTGCAAAACGATTTTGATTTTTTAAAAATTTTAGGCAGAAAACTTGGTATATTAAAAGAAAACAAACCTTTACGTTTGTTAATTTCTGGTAATACTTTTGTAAGTGGAGAACATGGATTATTTATTGCCGAAAATCAAGAAAAACAAAAGGTTATTTTAAAATTGGCAAAGGCCATTAATCATTTTGTAAAATCGAATGCTACCTTAAAAAATAATATCGATGCATATTTACTAAAAGATTTTACAAATGAATCTTTATTTATAACAGACGAATTAAAAAAAGTAAGTTACAATCCGTTTTCTGTAGAACCCAATATGCTATTAAAAATAGATGAAAATTGGCAAAATTTTGCAGATTATTTGGCTGCTATGAAAACCAAATTTAGAGTAAAAGCTAAAAAAGCCTTCAAACAAAGTGCTGTTTTAAACATAGAAAACATTACAGCAAAAAATATTGAAACAACCTTGCCAGAAATGACAAGTTTGTATAAAAAAGTAGCTGAAAACTCTAATTTTAATTTGGGTGAATTTAATTTAGAAACCTACATTGATTTAAAGCAACATTTTGGCAAGAATTATATTTTAAAAGCCTTTTATTTAGAAGAAAAGCTTGTGGGTTTTATGTCTGGAATCATCAACAATAACAATTTAGATGCACATTTTGTGGGGATAAATTATAAATGGAATAAACCATATGCAATTTACCAAAGAATGTTATACACCTATATAGAAATTGCCATAGAACGTAAATTATCTAAAATTAATTTTGGCAGAACTGCTAGCGATATTAAAAGTTCTGTAGGTGCTGTACCACAAGATTTAACGATGTATCTTCGTCATAAAAAAAATATTACAAACAAAATATTAAAGTTATTTTTGCAAAAGATACAACCAACGCCGTTTCAACAAAAATTTCCATTTAAAAATTAAAAAAATGCAAACAAGTACAGAATTAATTGCACTTTTAAACTTAACTGATGTAGGAGAAAATAATTTTAGCGGAGAAAGTTATACCATTGGTAGCCCCAATGTTTTTGGTGGGCAAGTATTAGCACAGGCAGTAAACGCAGCGTATAGAACCATACCAGAAAATAGGTTTTTACACTCTTTACATTCTTATTTTTTAGAAGCAGGAGATTTAGCTGTGCCAATAAATTATCATGTGGCAGAAATGAGAGATGGTGGTAGTTTTTCTACAAGAAGAGTTACTGCAAGCCAAAAAGGAAAAACAATTTTTATTTTGGCTGCCTCTTTTCATCAAAAAGAAGATGGTTTTGAGCATCAAACAACATTTAATAAAGACCTAAAACAACCCGAAGAATTATTAAGTTGGGATGATATGTTAGATCAATTTGGTGATTTTTTACCAAAATCTACCAAAGCTTTTTTAAGTGTAAAAAGGCCTATAGAGTTTAAACCTGTTAGAGTTCCAAATCCATTAGACCCAAAAGATCTACCTGCTAACGAGCAAGTTTGGTTTCGTTTAAAAGGAAGTTCTAAGAATTTAGATTACAGAACTAAACAAGAAATATTAACCTATATTTCTGATTACAATGTTTTAAATGCAGCTTTTAACCCGAATGCTAGCAAATATAATTTTAGCAATACTCAAACGGCAAGTTTAGATCATTCTATGTGGTTTTTTAGAGACTTTAATTTTGATGATTGGATGCTTTTTTCGGCAGAATCTCCCAACGCATTTGGTGCAAGAGGATTGGCAAAAGGTAATATTTATACTAGAAAAGGAACCTTAGTAGCTTCTTTTGCTCAAGAGGGATTGTTACGACCTAAGAAGCAGTAAGCAGTAAGCAGTAAGCAGTAAGCAGTAAGCAAAACAAAAAAATATGAGTGAATCTTTAATTTATGTAACAACTACAAACGGATTGTTGTTTTTATTAAGTATTATTTTTTGGAAATTTCCTCCGAAAAAAATTAATGGTTGGTATGGTTACAGAACACCAAAAGCAATGGAAAATCAACAAATTTGGGATTTTGCCAATAGCGTTTTTAATAAAAATCTATTAATTTATGCTGGTATTTCTTTTTTAGCAGGTTTGTTTTTTGCCAATTTTACCAACAAAGAACTTTCTTGGCAACCCATGCTTTTAGTACTTTTATCAATTATAGTAAGTATTATTAAAACAGAACGTGCTTTAAATGATAATTTTACTGACGAAGGAAAACCAAAGCGTAAATAATTAAAAAACGGCCATTAAAGAAACAGATAGATTTCTTCCAGGTGCTGCAACCCCAGAAGCAAACTCTATGTAATTTTTGTCTAGTAAATTATCTAATCTTGCTTGTAGAGAAAAATTAGGATTTACCACATATCTTCCATTAAAACCAACAGTAAACCAACTTGGTGAGCCGAAATAAGTAGCTACTTCTTCAGTAGCATTTGCATTTACAATGGGTGTTAAATCATGATTGTCGATACCTTCTGTAATATTAAAGTCCTCAATATCTTTCTTACAATTAAATCTAAAATCTGCTCCTAACTCTAATTTATCCTTTTTATAACTTACTAGAAATTGACCAAATAAAGGCGGAATTGATGACATTGGTTCTTTTGTATCATAAGTTCTACCTTTTGTGTAGGTGATAAATCCTGAAGTATTCCATTGATTAGACAACTTCCCTAAATAATTTAAAGTATATCCCCAAATGTATGCAGTACCCTTATTTTGATTAGAAACAGCATTACCTAAATCACCATCGAACTCTACTTGTTTTATGCTACCATCTGTATTATATACAAAATCTCTTTGTATGTAATTATCTAATAATGTGTAATAAATATTGGCACCTATTCTAAATTTTTTATCGTTAAAAAACTTTAAAATACTAAACTCTCCATTGTAAGCGAATTCTGGTGTAACAGAAATATTAGGGATGGTAACATTTCCAGCTTTTTCTCTAACTCTTCCAATATCATCTATATTTGGTGCTCTAAAACCCGAAGAAACCACACTATTTATTTGCCAATTTTTATTGGGTTTGTATACATAACCAGCTGTTGCAGTAACTGCAGAATGATTTGCAGAAATATCTTTATCTTCAAACTGAAGAAAAGTTTCGTCTATCCAAGTTGCATTTAGTTGTGTATTCGTAAAACGGATGCCTGTGTTTAACGTAGCTTTTCTGCTAACATCTTGTCTGTAATCTACATATACAGCAGAACTTAAGTAATTACTATTACCATCTGGATAACGAGATTGTACTTTAAAATCGTTGGAAAACCCATTAATTTCTCCGTTTACAATTTTTAATTCTTTTCCATAAGAATTAGAAGCCACATCGTTATAAGCTATCTCAAAACCATAAGATAAATTTCTGGTTTTATCTGTAGTTAAAGGCACAGAAAAATCGCCATTCAAACTAAAAACATCTACAGATTCTTCTCTGTAAGACCTGTTTAAACTACCAAATTTACGCTGTATTCTACTTTCTTGTAGGTTTTGGTAAGCTGCAGTTATACTTCCTTCTTCTAACCAATTTTTATGGGGATTTAGTATTAATTGTGTAGATGCTAAAAACCTATTTTGTGGTCCATAATACCATTCTGCAAACTTTAAAGAAGAGGTATCTGTTAGGTCTGTTAGCTCCATTAATCTATCAAACCTTGGTATGTCTGATGATGTTGAGTATTGTAAATTTACGTTTAAGTCTGTGCTTTTAGATAGAGGTACAAAAAACTTTTGTAAAACATCTGTTTGATTATAGCCTGTATTTCTTAGTAAATCTGGATTCGAATTTTTTGTGGGACTTGCTTTATAATTACCATGTAAATTTTCTGAATAATAGTAAACCCTACCCCAATTATCAAAGCCATGAGAACGATTTTTACCTGCCATTAAATCGCCAAAATCACTGTACGAAATACTGGTTAAAGACGCCCATTTTTCTCTTCTAACCTCTGCAGTTACATTGGTTGTAATTTCTTGATTTACAGAAGAAAATCTAGAAAAAAACTGACTTTTTACTTCATTTTCATCAGAAAGTCTAGGTGTTTTTGTGTAATAATGAATTACACCTCCTAAAGCGTCAGAACCATAAATTACAGACGATGGTCCAAAAACAACTTCTGTCTTTTCTAACATATTTGGTGTTACAGTAATAGCATTTTGTAAATGGCCTTTTCTGTAAATAGCATTGTTCATTCTTACACCATCTACCACTAATAAAACCCTATTAGACTCCATACCTCTAATTACAGGACTACCACCACCAAATTGAGATTTTTGCACTTTTACACCAGGTATTGTTGCCAATAAATCTGCCGATGTTTGTGGAGATACTTTTTGAATTTCTCTAGCATTTAATACCGCAATTTGTTCTGCAATTTTGCTAGACTTTTGGTCTTTTTTAAATAGAGAAATTACGATTTCATCTAACTGTTCTGATTCTTTGGTTAAATAAACTATATTATTAGTTGCTAATATGGTTGCTTTTTTAATTCTTAGAACAGCATAAGAAAGATGAGAAAAAACAATAATTTCGTTTTTTCTAAAGTCAGAAATATCTGCAAAACCATTATTTGTAGTAGTATTTATAGTTTGTAGATCATTAAAAACACTAACATTTCTAACAGTTTTACCAGTTTGTTTATCTACAACTTTTACGTTTTGGCTATAAGCCAAACAACTAACAAAAATGCTTATTATAAAAAGGAATTTTTTCATTTAACTAAATACTGTTTCTAATATTTGTAAAGATTTTGGTTTTCTAAAACC
This sequence comes from Polaribacter sp. YIW18, assembly GCF_057219325.1. Lineage (NCBI taxonomy): Bacteria > Pseudomonadati > Bacteroidota > Flavobacteriia > Flavobacteriales > Flavobacteriaceae > Polaribacter > Polaribacter sp. YIW18. The sequence goes on from NZ_JBXVVE010000001.1 coordinate 195,228, forward strand.
GTCCAAATGTAATTCAAAATATTGTATGATGATTTGTAATACCATTTGCCTTTCTGTTTTACTAAAAGACACGTTTTCTATAGCATCAAAATTTATGCCTAACAGCTTTTTAAATTGATAAAATTTATTACCTGTAATTACATTTTTGTTTGTTGCTGATTCTGAGAAACTTCCATTTAATAAATCGAAACCCATTTTTTCTTTCTCTGATAAATCTGGATAAAAACCAAGGTATTTTGAGGTGTTTAATAAAAACAATAAATGAAAATTGGCAATTTTATCATGTACATCTAACCAAATAAGTGCCGTTTCTAAATAGTTATAAAAGCCTTCGTTTTTTTCTTCTTCTTGTATACTACTTGCTAAAACTTCAGAAATAAATAATACTACAGATTGTTTAACAATATCTTTATAAATAGTTTTATAAGGATTTAGTATTTGTACTTCTTTTAGGTTGTTTAACGTACTTTTATTATTGTGATTTGCAACAATAGTTAATTGGGTAAGTGGTTGAAAATAAGCAATTTTAATTCCTCCTTTTTTAGCTTTTAAAATGCCTTTTATGATGTAAGATTTTAAACCTTCTTGTGCTGTGTAGCATTTTACAATTAAGCTAGTATCACTATACTTTAGTGCGCTTAAAACAATTGCTTTGGTGGTTACAATTGCCATTTAATTTACAATGGCAATTTTAGTAACTGAGGTTTCAGAAGCATCGTCATTAGAAAGTAAAACAATGTACACACCAGATGCTACACTTTTACCCGCTAAATTTTTCTTATTCCAAACTACTTTACCTCCTTGTAATTCTTGTCCTTCTACAACATTGGTTTCGTAAACCAAATTACCTGCTACATCTAATATTTTTACGTTGGTTCCTTTTGGCAAATGTGTGCCATTTCTACCATCTATAGTTACGGTTGAATGATTTATTAAAGCTGGATTGGGGTACGCATAAACATCACCTAAAACATCACCAAAAGGTGCTACATTACTATTGTAGGCTACAATACCTTTATTTGTAGCAAAAAATACTTTACCATTTATATCATCAACAGCAATTTTTACAATCTTATTTGATGGTAAAGGCGAATTTTTTTTACTAAAATTAGCTATAGTTGTTTGTCCACTTGGGTTTGTACACAAAACACCACCATTATCTGTTCCAAACCATTTGTTATCTGCACCATCAACCTTAATAGAATTTATTGTTTGGTCTCCTAAAAGTCTATCTCCAAAACCATCTTCATTTGCGTTTACAACAATTGGACTTGCATTGGGTGTAGCATCATCAAAAATACCAGAAGCATTTTTGTAAACTACCAAACCAGATTTGGTTCCTAACCAAATTTGGTTGCTTCTATCTACAGCTACTGTTCTAACAGTTCCATCTGGCAAATTACCTAAATTTGGTGTGGCAATTAACGATTTTTTTCTATTTCCGTTTTCGTTAAAAACAAAAGCTCCATTGTTTCTAGAACCATACCAAATACTATTGTTTCTATCTACAATCATTTCACTTAAACCAAATGCAGGATTTGTTTTTACAGAACTCATATCAATACTAGACCATTGCTCATTTGCAGAGAGTTTTTTTAACTCATTGGGCACTCCAATATTTGTAACCCACAAATTACCTTGAGAGTCTAATGCTGTACCACTAATTCTAATAGTTACTCTATTTGGATCTAAAGCAACAATATCTTCTAAAGGACTATTTAAGTGATTGTAAAATGTTGTAATTTGATCATTTTCTACTACTAAGAGACCTCCTGTTAGAGGTGAATTAACCTTTCTTGTATCTCCAAAAGAACTTATATAAACTTTGTTTTCTGCATTGGTATCTATAGTTATATGACTTAAATCTGTTAAAGGAAAATCTGGATTATATTTTGTATTAATCCAACTTTCTCCATTAAAATGACTAAAGCCTTTTCTATTAAAAGAAGGTCCAAAAACAGCTGAATATCCACCATAAACCACCCATAAATTTTTGTTATGTGCTGCAATAGAAAAAGCTTCATTAGAAAGCGGTCCTTCTGGATGAATTTCTAAAAAATTTGTTGGCTCGGATGCTGTAACCGCTAAAACACCTAATTCATTTGTACCTAAATAGGCTAAATTATTTTCGAAGAAAGCTGTGTTTAAGGTAAAAACTGTATTTGTATTTGATTCAAATTGTGCAACTTGATTCATACTTGCACCTAATATAACCGCACTATTATTTAGGGCAATTGCTAAATTTGTTATAGAAGGTTTTAGGCTTTGTATGGTTTCAGAAAAACTATTTATGGGTAATATTGTAGTTCCATCAAAACGGAATAAGGTATTATTTTCTGCAAGGTACACTGTGTTATTAAACAATGCAATATTGCTAAATTTTTTGGTAGGAAAAGCTTGTTGCCAGTTATTAAAATCTATTAAAACACTATTAGTTGCATCTGCAGTAAAAAGGCCGTTTTGTGTTGCTGCATAAATAGTATTGTTAAAAACAATTGTTTTATTTATTTGTATTGATGATGAATTGGCTCCGATAAAATATGTGTCTCCAAATTCTAAATTTTCTATATCATACACTACAATTGCAAAAGGCGTTGCTAAATAAAGTTTGTTGTTTAATTCGCTAATATGGTTGATACTTTTTTCTCCAGATTGATTAAAATTTACAATATCTGATGAAATGGTGATGGTACCATTATCATCTACTACTTCTACCAAACCATTTTGATAACCAATTACCAGTCTTTTAAATTCCTTATTGTAGTGTATTGCAGTAGTAGTTTCTCCAGACAAGCCTTGTACAGAAGATAGTTTCGAAATTTCGCCATCTATGGTATTATAAGTAAAAACAGCATTGTCTGAAAGCGCATAAATAACATTATCTACTTTTACAAAATCTTTTACATTGTTGTAAGAATAAAAATCTTCCCAAGAAGTACTGTAATCTGTTTGCGAGTTGATTATAGTACTCAGAAATAATAAAAAAATAAAAAAAAAATTCTTCATTTTATGAGTTCATATTTGAAATCTATTAACTTCTAAACGTCAAAATTAATAAATTTGTTATCTAATAAACAGCTTTTAAGTTTAAAATTAAGATTATTAAAACAATAGTATCTTTACTGAGAATAAAAAAAGCCTAAAATATTGGAAAATAATGAGACTAATAACATTAGATGATTTTATAGATACTTATTTTAAGATAAAGCAAAGAGGAAAACAGTTTTTCTTTTCAAAATTTACTTTAAATAGAGAAAAAAGAACAAAAAGTGCATTTAATGACAGTTCATTTATATCTTCTAATTTTTGGTCTATTCCAATGGTTAATGAACGTTGGAATTTTTTAATCTCTGGAAATAAAAATAAAAATTATCTAGATTTTTTAAAAGATAACTTTTTAAAAGATAAAACTGAGTTGCGCCTATTATCTTTAGGCTCTGGAATTTCTAATCCAGAAATTGAATTAGCAAAAAAATCACTAATTTTTAAAGAAATTGTTTGTGTAGATATTGCAACGAATTTATTAAAAAAAGCAGCAAAAAAAGCTTCTGAAAACAATCTAACTAACATCACTTTTATAGCCAAAAATATTAATGAATTTGATTTTAAAGAAAATGATTTTGATATCGTTTTTTTTAAATCTTCACTTCATCATTTTAATAATATAGATTTACTATTATCTAAACAAATAAAAAAAACACTAAAACCAAATGGCTTTCTTATTATTAATGAATTTGTTGGTGCAACAAGACATCAATTTTCTAGAAATCAAATTAAAAACATAAATGAAACCATCAAATTAATCCCAAAAAAATTTAGAACACGTTACAAAACATCAATCCATAAAAATAAATATAGAGGCGTAGGATTATTTAGAATGATAATGGCAGATCCTTCTGAATGTGTAGATTCTAGTAGTATTATGCCTTCAATACATAAACATTACAAAGTTGTTTTAGAAAAGCCTTATGGTGGAAACTTATTAATGAGCGCTTTGAGAGACATATCTCATCACTTTTTTAATTTAGATAAAGAAAAAAAGGAAGTATTAGAAAAGGTTTTTTTATTTGAAGACAATTACCTTTTAAGTAATTCTTCAGACTTTGTGTTTGGTATTTACCAAAATAACAGCTAACAATTATGAATTTAGAAATAGAGAGAAAATTTTTAGTAAAAAATGATGACTTTAAAAAAGAGAAACATCAAAAAAAATACATAAAACAAGGATATTTAAATTCTAATAAAAGTAGAACTGTTAGAGTTAGAATTGCAGAGAATAAAGCTTTTTTAACAATAAAGGGAAAGTCTAACAAAACAGGAACTAGCAGATACGAATGGGAAAAAGAAATACAACTTACTGAAGCTGAAGATTTATTACTTTTATGTGAACCTACCATTATTGAGAAAAACAGGTATCTTATAAAAAAAGGAAAACACCTTTTTGAAGTTGATGAATTTTTGGGAGAAAACGAGGGTTTACGTATTGCAGAAATAGAATTACAAGAGGAAGACGAAAAATTTGAAAAACCAGATTGGTTGTCTAAAGAAGTAACTGGAATTATTAAGTATTACAATTCTTATATCAGTAAAAATTCATTTAAAAAATGGGTATAAAAAACCTCGAAAAAAAAGTTCTAAGAAATTTCATAAAACTACTGCTATCTATAAAATATTATATACGGATAAGAAATGACTAATACTACCCAAAAGTACAAATAAGTGAAAGATTGCATGGTTGTATGAAAGTTTTTTTATCACATATAAAATGGCTCCAATACTATAAAAAACACCTCCTAAAAAAAGTAAATTTAGGCTGTAAGAAGACAAATTTTCTATTAAAGGTTTTATAAAAAACACCACTTGCCACCCCATTAACAAATACATTGCTGTAGAAATTATATTGAATTTTCCTGTAAAAAAAAGTTTTAAAATAATACCCACCAAAGCAAAAAGCCAAACAAAAATTACCATGTAATTGCCCAAAGTACTATCTAAGGCAACCAAACAATAAGGTGTATAGCTACCCGCAATTAAAACATAAATGGCTGCATGATCAAAAATATTTAACCTTCGTCTTTTAATGGCATTTTTTGCAGCGTGATAAAAAGTAGAAGCTGCATATAAAATAATCAAACTTGTGCCATAAATTATAAAACTTATAGGTTTTAAAAAACCGCTAAACTGAAGCGCTTTTATAATTAAAAATGGAAATGCAATAAGACTTAATAGTAAACCAAATGCATGAGACCAAATATTTAGCTTTTCTTCAGAATCTGAATAGTTATGATTTAATTTTTCGCTCATTTTGTCTAATGGTATCTTTCATATACTTTTTATCATTTGTCAATTCTTGGTAAATGGTTGCAAATGTTTTGTCTTTTAACTGATTCATATCATTTACTACAGACATCTCTTTAGTTTCTATAAATTTATGCTGTTTAATCCTTAATTTTCCTGGCCTCCCTTTAAAAACATCCCAAGAAAAAAAACGTTTACAATCGTAATAAGTTTGTGGCACAATGGGTATTGTAAACTCAATAGCTAAACTAAAAGCTCCTTGTTTAAAAGGTGCTAAAACAACATCTTCAGTAGGGACTAATCCTTCAGGAAAAATTGCCATGCTTACTCCATTTTGCAACCTTTCTTTAGCCATTTTAAAAACTCTTTTTCTACTTTCTAAACTACTTCTATCTACCATTATTACCACTCTTTTGTAGAAAAAACCAAATACAGGAATTTTAACTAGTTCTTTTTTACCCACAAAAACAATTGGATTTTTACTAATTGCAATTAACACAAAAGGATCTAACAACGATGCATGATTTGGGCAAAACATATAACTTTTATTAGGCTCTATTTCTTGTTCTGCTGTTAAATCTAACCTAAAACCCATTCCGTAAATTAGAATTTTAGATATAATTCTTGCTAATTTCCAAAATATAGGGTATTGATTTTCTTTAAATGTGAATACCAATAATAAAGGCGATAAAATTAAGATGGAGGCAAACATTAGTAGGTAAAACCATAAGCGCCAAACAAGTAAAAAAGGTATTTTTAAAATCTTCACGAATAGAATTGTAGTTAAATTATGTAATATTTACATTTATATTAAAAAAACTAACGTAACAAAAATACTAATATTCTTATTGTTTATTGATTTTACTAATCAAAACCTTATTTTTGTGCTTTAACCACGAGCATATATCTAATACTCGTAAAAAAATCATATAAATAAAAATAAATGTCTAGAATTTTAACAGGTGTACAAAGTACGGGTACCCCGCATTTAGGAAATTTATTGGGTGCTATTTTACCAGCTGTAGAAATGGCAAACAACCCAGAAAATGAAGCTTTTCTTTTTATTGCAGATATGCATTCTTTAACTCAAATTAAAAATGGTACTATTTTAAGAGAAAACACTTATAGTACAGCAGCAACTTGGTTGGCTTGTGGTTTAGACATTCATAAAACTGTTTTTTACAGACAAAGTGATATACCACAAACTGCAGAGTTAACTTGGTATTTAAGCTGTTATTTTCCTTATCAAAGACTTACTTTGGCACATAGTTTTAAAGATAAATCTGATAGATTAGCAGACGTAAATGCAGGTTTATTTACCTACCCAATGTTAATGGCTGCAGATATTTTGTTGTACGATGCAGAAATTGTACCTGTTGGTAAAGACCAATTACAACATTTAGAAATTACTAGAGATGTTGCCAGCAGAATTAACAATGTTATAGGAGATACTTTGGTGCTGCCAAAAGCAAAAATACAAGAGCACACAAAACTTGTACCTGGTACAGATGGAGAAAAAATGAGTAAATCTAGAAATAATACCATTAATATATTTTTAACTGATAAAAAGTTAAGAAAACAAATAATGGGTATTAAAACAGATAGTTTGGCTTTAGAAGAGCCCAAAAATCCAGATACAGATAACGTTTTTGCTCTTTATAAATTAATTGCTAATGAAGAGCAAATTGAAAAGATGAGAGCAAATTATGTAGGTGGTAATTATGGTTATGGACATGCAAAACAAGCATTGTATGAATTAATTTTAGAAAAATTTGCTGCAGTTAGAGAACGTTATCATCATTTTATGGAGAATAAACACGAAATTGATGAAGCGCTAAATATAGGTGCTTCAAAAGCAAAAATTACTGCAGATTTAGTTTTAAAAAGACTAAGAAATAAAATAGGATACTAAAAAAAACCTCGCAAATTGCGAGGTTTTTTTTACATTATAAGTGTTTTTTTTATAACCACTCACAAATAATACCTCCCATTAACGCTAAAGTAACAATCCAATAACCAGCATTTATGGCTACATATTTAAATGATTTTTTTTCGAACATTGCTTGTATGCCTAAAATTGGTAAAATCAAAAAAACACCATATAATATACCATGAAAAGCACCGTGTTTAAAAGTTCTAAATCTGTCTCCATAAGTAGATACAAATTTTTCAAAATAAGAATAGGCTTCTCCTGTTTGTTCATTAAAACCAGGCTCGCCTGCTAATGTAGAGTAAGCGCCCATTTGATGGATAACCATTGGCATTAAAGCAAAAGCTATAAGTACACTTAAAATAAAACAAATAACTAGTGTTTTTGCCATATTTGTTCCTTCTAAAGACTCTTTGGTAAAACCCATTTGTCGCATCCAAGTATTACCAAATAAAGGTCCATACCAAAAAAACCGATAAACATTGGCAATAATGCCGCTACAAAAAAGATGTAAAAATTCATTTCCATAATATATAAAATTTTTTAGTTGAAAATCAAATATAGTAAATAAGAAATTGATATTTAGATGTTTACAAAAAAAATAAACCTAAAAGAAGTTTCTTTTAGGCTTGGATTAATTTTTAAATTAAAGATCTTTATTGAATCTTCATCGATTTTGCAATGGCTTCTAACTCAAACATAAAAGCTCTTTTATTTACAGAGGGTGCATAGGTAAAACCTTCGAAAACTAGAATTCTATTATTCTTTTTATCTACAATAGAATAGTTTAAAAAAGGACCTGCCATAAAATCGTTTTTAACCTCCCATTTACCTCTAGTTTCAAAAGCTTTTAAACCGTTAAAAGTTATTTCTGATGTGAAAGGTGTGTAGGCTTCTTCTGTAATCATGTGCATGGTTTCTGGATTTGAACCAGGAATGTATTTTGCACCAATACTATCTCTAACAGACACAATGTTTTCGGGTACTTTTTCTTCATCTTCTAAAGGAATTGCATACATTAATATATTGTTACTACCTGTTTTAGCAATACCACTAGTTAAATGTTGTCTTAACCATAAAAATTCACCTGTATCGTCTACAGTTTTAAAATTATCTGGTATGGTTAAAGTAACCCCTAAATTTTGTACTGTTTTATATTTACTTTCATCAAGCTTTCTCTTTTTAAAAAGATTTTGAGTCATAGAAATATCAGATGCTATAAAAGCAGCTATAATTTCATTTTCGTGTTTTTGAAACATTTTTATAACACCTTCATCATCTTTTGCATATACATATACAATGGTTTGTGGTTGCGCATAAACATTTTTCTTAATAAAAAAATCTTCTTTATCACCATTCCCTATTACTAGAACGTTTCTAGAAACCTTCATCATACTACCAAAACCATTGGGTGCTACTTGCGATATCGATAAGATGGGTTCTGGTTGTGGCAAACCAACCATTAGTTCTCCAAAAGAATTTCTAATTTTATCACCTAAATCTCCATTCCAATCACTCGCTTTAGTAACTACCATTACTTTATTTATTTTACCAATGGAGTTTCTTTGTACAAATTTATCATTACCTGTACAAGATGTTATTAAGATTACAAAGGTAAATAGAGTTATTATTTTTTTCATTTTGATTTAGCTTTTATATATTTTAAGTTTAGTTCCTGGTTTTAGACTTTTAGCACTCCAAATATTGTTCCACTTTTTAATTTCTTCTATAGAAACATTTTTAAATTTTCTAGAAATTGTCCATAAAGAATCTCCTTTTTGTACAGTATAAGTTTCAAACTTGGTTTTTTTAGTATATTTTATTGTTTTTTTATTGCTTGCAATTTGAACAGATTTTTTAGGAATTGCCAGTTTTTTAGGATAAATACTTAAACGTTGTCCGATTCTTAATCGACTAGTTTTTAAACGATTCCATCTTTTAATATCACTAACTCTTACACCATATCTGTTTGCAATTTTGCCTAAGAAATCGCCACTTTTTACTCTGTAACGAATGCGTTTATCCATTTCAAAATACTTAGGTAAAGGCTTTTCTCTTTTTGCTGCATCTTCTGCTGCCAAGGTATACATTGCTTCTTCTTTATCTAAAAAGTGAAATACGTTTTTTCTAGGCAAGGTTACAGCGTAATTTTTATTAGCAACAAAAGGAATAATATCTAATTTGTAAGAAGGATTTAAAAACTGAATTAACTCTGAACTAATGCCTGTAGTTTCTGAAATATGATCGAAACTAATGGTTTTTTTTATTTGAATAGTATCTGTTTCGAAATGACGAATTTGTGGTGATTCTGCAATTAATTGATGTTCTTTTTGATACTCAAACAAATACATGGTTGCATAAAATGCAGGCACATAACCTGCTGTTTCTCTTGGTAAAAAAGGTCTAATATTCCAGTAATTTCTATAACCTCCAGAGCGTTTTATAGCTTTTGCAACATTTCCAGGACCAGAGTTATAGGCTGCTAAAGCCAAATCCCAATCGCCAAAAATATTGTATAAATCTGATAAATATTTACATGCAGCAATGGTAGCTTTAACTGGGTCTTGACGCTCATCTACATAAGAACTTACTTTTAAATTGTATTGTATACCTGTTGTGTACATAAATTGCCACAAACCTGTGGCACCCACTCTAGATTTTGCAGTTGGGTTTAATGCAGATTCTACAATTGCCAAATATTTCATTTCTAAAGGAATATCGTACTGATCTAAATATTTCTCGAACATTGGAAAGTAAAAAACTGCTTTTGCCATTAAAGCTGGATAATATCTTTTTCTGTATTTTAAATACGATTTTATAACTTTTTCTAATGCAGGGTTGTAAGCAATATGAAAAGGTGTTTTGGTATCAATTTTTTGCAATCTTTCTTTTAAAATTGGGGTTGATAAGGGTACATCCTCTACTTTTTTATCGTTGATGTTTTTAATAAAATATTCAGAAGTATCGTACAAAGGCGATTTATACTTTGTATCCATTAACAAACTATCTATCAACACAATATCATAATCTGTAAACAAATCTGTACGTGATATTTTTTTAGGAATTGTATTTGTAGGTATTTGTGCAAAAATACTTGAAGAGATCAAAAAAAGGATCAAAAATTTTTTCATTATATAATTGTTAGCTTCTTTATAATTTAGCTAAATAGTGTTTAAAAAGTTAATTCTACAGCAATTGGGCAATGGTCTGAATGTTTGGCTTCACCCAAAATATACGCTCTAGAAATATTGTTTTTTAAAGGTTCTGAAACCATGGCATAATCTAAACGCCAACCTTTATTATTGGCTCTTGCGTTTGCTCTATAACTCCACCAAGAATATTCTTGCTTTTCTGGATTTAGATATCTAAAACTGTCAATAAATCCGCTTTCTATAAACTCGCCAATCCATTGTCTTTCTTCTGGTAAAAAGCCAGAAACACCTTTCATTTTTGGATTGTGTATATCTATTTCTTCGTGACAAATATTGTAATCTCCACAGATCACTAAATTGGGTATTTCTTGTTTTAAATGGTTAATGTATTCTTGGATTTCATCCATATAATTTAGCTTAAAACTCAATCTATCTAAATTTGTACCCGATGGCAAATACATGCTCATAATTGAGACATCATCAAAATCTACTCGTAGATTTCTACCTTCAAAATCCATTGTTTCTATGCCTGTACCATACACCACATTATTGGGTTTTTGTTTGCATAAAATTGCAACAGATGAATAGCCTTTTTTTTGTGCAGAAAACCAATAATGATATGGGTAACCTGCATTTTCGAAATCCTCTAAATTTAATTGTTCTTTGTGTGCTTTGGTTTCTTGTATGCAAATAACGTCTGGATTTGCGGCTTCTAACCAATTTAAAAATCCTTTTTTTAATGCTGCTCTAATTCCGTTTACGTTGTAAGATATTATTTTCATATTCTCATATTTATTTCTTCCTAAAGGAAAGAAAACTGAATCTCTAAAGTTTTTTATGAATTACTTTTTTAAAAAATAACCATTTAATTTGTGCTTCTTTACCGTTTTGTTTTTCTACAATTTTTACTTTTGGTGATAAAATGTAGGCCAAACCTACTGCAATTGCTGTATTAATTAAAATTTCTTTTACGTTAAAAACTTTATCTAACAACAATATAAAAACCAGAATTAAAAATGGAGTTATCAACCAATATGTTTTTTTAAAAAGCTCCATTCGTTTTATTTAACTTTATAATTATCTCTTAAGGTTCTTCTCATAATTTTATTAGATGCAGTTCTTGGCAACACATCAATCTTTAGCAAATCTGCAACTTTGAATAAAGGATTCAGTTCTGTTTTTACAATTTTTTGGGCTGCTTTTAATCGATCTTCATCGTTATTTTGGTTTTTATTCTCTACATAAAACACCACTAATTTTGCAGGACCTCCATCTTCTGGAGCAGCTGCAATGGCAGCAGATTCTAACACAAAATTTAATTGATTGATAGCCGCCTCTATTTGAGTAGCGCTTACTTTTATTCCGCCTAAATTCATAGCATCGTCTACGCGTCCTAAAATTTTAAAATAGCCGTTTTCTAATTGCCTTAACTCATCTCCATGCCTTCTTAAAACTTTTTGATGTTTAGGTGTGTCATCATAATATATTTTTTGATGATTTTTATTGAGCAACTCTGTAGAAAGTCCCATAATTGGCGGAATTAAAAAAACTTCTCCTTGCGTAGTTTCCTGATAATTTTCATTTAACAAAACAAAATCGCTACCTAAAGCTTTGGTAGAAAAAGTACTTGGTATATTTTCTTGCACAACTGTACTTGTTATGTAACCACCACCAATTTCTGTACCTCCACAATACTCTATAACTGGTTTGTTGTTTGCCAGTTGCATTAAATAGTTCATTTCTGTAGGGTTAGAAACCTCTCCTGTAGAACTATAATTTTTAATTGCATTCCAATTAAATGGCTCCATACAACCTGAATTCTTCCAATGTTTTACAATACTAGGTATTACTCCCAACATAGATACTTTTGCATTTTGAACAAATTCTCCAAAACCTGCACCTAAAGGTGCATCATAATACAAACCTATAGCTGCTTTATTTATTAAGGTTGCAAAAATTAACCAAGGTCCCATCATCCAACCTAAGTTGGTGGGCCAACAAACTACATCATTTTCTTGTATATTTTGATGATAGAAGCCGTCTGAAGCTGCCTTTATTGCTGTGGTATGATTCCAAGGAATTGCTTTAGGCTCTCCTGTTGTACCCGAAGAAAAAAGGATGGTTATACAATCTTGTGGTGATTGTTTTACAGAGGTAAAATTGGTGTTTTCTGATAGAAAATCATCCCAAGAAACATCTTGATTTCTTAGTGAAACAGCTGTTTCTTTTTGCGTTTTTAGAACAACTATTTTATGGGTATTGGCGGTTACAACTTTTTCATATAAAGGAAATATTTTACCAGCTCTCTCTAAAACATCTTGTGTAAAAACTACTTTTGGGTTTGTAATTTGTAATCGAACTTGAATTTCTTTTGGGGTAAAACTATCTACAATTGTAGCTACTTTAATACCCGCTTTTATGGCAGCTAAATAAATAGCTACACACTCAACTGTCATTGGTAAATCTATTGCAATGGTATCCCCTTTTTTTACTTGAATATTTTTAAAACTATTGGCAATTTTATTTACAAGATTTTCTAATTCTTTTTGTGTTACTTTTTGAACCTCTTTATTGGGTTTTTGAAACACAATTGCAGTAGCATTATCTTTATTTTGAAAACAAGAATCTATGATGTTTAATTGAGCACCAAACAACCATTTTGCTTTGGTTACTCCATCATCAATATTTAAAATTTGTTCAAATTTTTTATGTTGAATGATATGAAGATTTGCAACAGTTTCTTCCCAAAAAGTTTCTTTATGTGCAACAGACCACTCCCATAAATCTTTATAATTGGTAAATTGATGTTTTTTCATCAACGTATCAATATTTGAGTTTAGTGTTTTTTCTACTGTTGGTTGCCACATAGATGAATGGTATTAAAAATCTGTATCTTCTTCTGGAATTGTATCTATTTTGTCTTTCTCTTCTTCATCTGTTTTTTCATCACAATCTACTTTGATACTTAAATCTTCTGGTCTTTCAAAATCTTCTTTACTAATGTTTAAGCTTTTATCTGCATAACATTTTTTCATAAATAAAGCCCAAGAGGGTAAAGACATGGTTGCTCCTTGTCCATAACCAATTCCAGTGAAATGGGTTGATCTATCCTCTCCACCTGTCCAAACTCCTGTTGCCAAATTAGGCACAATTCCCATAAACCAACCATCTGACTGATTTTGTGTTGTACCTGTTTTTCCTGCAATTTCGTTTTCAAAATTATAAGGAAAACCCGTAACTATTTTTGGAAAGGTAGTGTAAGGAGAACGCAATCTAACACCAGAACCAGACTGTGTAACTCCTTTTAATAAATCGATAATTACATAAGCAGATTCTTCACTTAAAACCTCTTGAGTTTTTGGTGTAAATTGTTCTAAAACTGTTCCGTTTTTGTCTTCTATTCTAGTAATAATCATTGGGCTTACACGCAAACCACTATTGGCAAACGTAGCATAAGCACTTACCATTTCTAGTAAAGATAAATCTACAGCACCTAAAGCGATAGATGGTATAGCTTTAATCTCACTTTCTATACCGGCAGCTTTTGCCAAACGTACAACATTTGCTGGAGAAACCATATCTATTAATCTTGCAGACATCGTGTTTACAGAACTTGCTAAACCTTGTTTTAAAGTTAACATACCTCCATATTTTTCATTAGAATTTTTAGGCATCCATTCTTCTGGGATACCATATTTTCCTTGTGGTATGGTGTAAGGTACATTTGGAAACTGATCACAAGGAGACATTTTTAACTGATTGATAGCTGTTGCATACACAAAAGGTTTAAAGGTAGAGCCTACTTGCCTTTTTTGTTGCTTTACAGCATCATATTTAAAATGTTTGTAATTTACACCACCTACCCAAGCTTTTATATGACCTGTTTGTGGCTCTATAGATAGTAAACCTGAACGTAAAAAGAATTTATAATATTTAATTGAATCGTTTGGAGACATGATGGTATCTAAATCTCCTTTGTAAGAAAACACTCGCATTGCTGTTTTCTTGTTAAATACTTGGTCTATGTATTTTTTAGATTTTCCTGCGTTTTTTAAACGTTTGTATCTGTCTGAATTTCTTTTGGCCCTTTCTAAAATACCTTTAATTTGACTTTTTTCGATGTCGTAAAAAGGCGCTGTTTTGTTTTTCTTTTGTTCTTTAAAAAAGAATTTTTGCAAGTTGGCCAAATGTTCATTTACAGCTTCTTCTGCATATTGTTGCATTCTAGAATCTAAGGTTACGTATATTTTTAAACCATCTCTAAAAATATCATATTCTTCTCCATTAGGTTTTGGATGCCTTTCTACCCACTTACGCATTACTTTTTGTAGATGACCTCTAAAATAAGTAGCATAACCATCACTATGGCTTTCTGGAGTAAAGTTAATTTTTAAGGGTAATTTTTGTAAAGAATCTTTTTCTTTTTTTGATAAAAATTCATTCTTGTACATTTGTGCAAAAACCACGTTTCTTCTTATCAACGATTTTCCTTTAGAAATTTCTCTATTAGGATTGTATTGTCTGGGGTTTTTTAACATTCCAACTAAAATAGCCGCTTCTTGCACATCTAAATCTTTGGCTTCTTTACCAAAATAAATTCTTGCTGCAGAGCGTATGCCAGAGGCATTAAATAAAAAGCCTTGCGTATTTAAATACATAGCAATAATTTCTTGCTTTGTGTATTGGCGTTCTAATTTAATGGCAACAATCCACTCTTTTGATTTTTGTAATACTCTTTTAAAAATATTACTAGATGCTCTTTTGGTAAATAAATTTTTAGCTAATTGCTGCGTAATAGTACTTGCACCACCACTACCTGGTTTTAAAACAGCTCTTACAGTACCTCTAAAATCGATACCAGAATGTTCGTAAAAACGCTCGTCTTCTGTAGCAACCAAAGCATTTACTAAGTTTGTTGGCAACTCTTTAAAGTGTATAGGCGTTCTGTTTTCTTTAGCGTATTTACCAATGGTTTTACCATCTATAGAAATTACTTCTGTAGCTAAGTTAGTTTGTGGGTTTTCTAATTCTTCAAAAGTTGGTAAAGCACCAAAACCACCTACTGAGGCAATAAAGAAAAGTAGTAAGATAATTCCAAAACCGCCTAAAATAATTCCCCAAAACCATTTTACATATTTTTTATAGCTTGTTTTTTCTTTTTTTTTCATGATAAAAAATTGTTCTCAACATGGTGTTGAGCTTTTATATATTGATATTTTCTATGTATGTTTTATTCGATTTTTTCGATACTAAAACCCACATCTTGTATACCTTTTAAATTATTTAGTGGTTCTATTTCTCCGTTTTTTCTCATAGCTTGAAAAATCTCTACAGCATAACTACCCGATTTTGGAAAAACTTTACGTTCCTTATAAAATAGTTTATTTTCTTTAATTTCAGAAAAACCGCTTCCTAAATAAGCACCTTTTTCATCTGCCATTTTATATTGTAAAGTATCTACAACTTTTGTGCTATCTGGAAATTTTAAAACCGTTATTAAGTATAAATTACTAAACTCGTAAGCACTATTATTGCGTATGTTTATAAATAAGTTTTTGGGCGATAGCGTATCTGTAATATTAAAATTAAAACTTATTTTCTTTGATGCTTTCCAAGAACTATCTTTAAGGGTTTTATATTGACTAAATTCTACTTTATCATTACAGGAAATGCACATTGTGCACACCACAAAAAGTAAACAAAAAAGTTTATTTTTCTGAATCGTTTCCATTTTTTGGATTATTATTTGCACGATTTCTGTTATTCTTTCTTCTTGGTTGATTTGTTTTTGTTATTTCGCCTGTTGGCTTGTTTTTAGTATTGTTTTGTTTTCTAGGATTTGGATTATTTTTATTTTGTTGTTTTGCCTGAGGTTTTCTCTTCGTATTTGTTTTTGGCGCTACTTTTGTAGCATCAGCTCCTACAGGTTTTTTCTTTTTTCTATTTCTATTATTTCTTCTACGTTTACTTGTTTTTGGAGCATCAAAACGTGTTAAACTATCTTGCCCAACTGCATCTTCAAAATCTACCTTTTCTGGAATTACCACATCAGATTCGTATTCTTCTAGCGTTGCAGACTTTTTGTTGTTTTTATTAAGTTCTATAATTTCTAAAACCTGTTCTAAAGTTAAACGAAACCATTTAAAACGCTCTTCTTTGTAGGTATACCAAAGGTGATTTTTAAAAATATCCATCTTTACAAAAACAGCCTCTCCTTTTTCTGTTTTTAAAACAACATCTTGTTTAGGAAAGGATTTTAAGGCATCTAAATAGGTGTCTAACTCAAAATTTAAACAACATTTTAATTTACCACATTGCCCTGCTAATTTTAAGGGGTTTAAAGATAATTGCTGATAACGTGCTGCAGATGTTGTTACTTTTCTAAAGTCTGTTAACCAGGTAGAACAACACAGCTCTCTACCACAAGAACCTACACCACCTAAACGTGCTGCTTCTTGTCTGGCACCCACTTGTTTCATTTCTACACGAATAGAAAATGCGCTTGCCAAATCTCTAATCAACTGTCTAAAATCTACCCTAGATTCTGCTGTGTAGTAAAAAGTAGCCTTATTACCATCTCCTTGATATTCTACATCAGACAATTTCATTTGCAAACCTAAACGTCCTAAAATTTCTCTTCCTCTTCTTTGGGTTTCTTCTTCTTTAGCTCTTGCTTGTTGCCAAACATCAATATCTCTTTGGCTTGCTTTTCGGTAAATTTTCTTTACATCTTCACTATCTTCGGTAATTTTGCGTTTTTTCATTTGCACTTTTACCAATTCTCCTGCCAAAGAAACTGTACCAATATCGTGCCCAGGATTTCCTTCAACAGCCACAATATCTCCCATAGTTATGGGTAAATTATCTACATTTTTATAAAAATGTTTTCTTCCGTTTTTAAAACGGACTTCAAAAATATTAAAACGCTCTTGTCCACTAGGTAAGGTCATGTTAGACAACCAATCAAAAACGGCTAGTTTATTACTACCGCTTCCACAAGTTCCTGTGCCACAATTACCATTACTTTTACATCCTCTTGGTACTCCATTTTCTGTTGTACCACAACTTCCACATGCCATATATATTGTTAGTTTTTAGTTGTTAATTTTTAGTTGTTTGCAAACTTTTATAATAAGTTTACATACATAACTAAATAACGAACACCACAAACTTTTATTTAAATTGATTACTAAATAGTTACAATAAAATTTACTTTTATTGCTTAACGAGTAAAGATATAAAATTTGATTGACCCATAAAATTTAATTTTTTGATAAAAAAAAGACCTCAAAAATGAGGTCTCATAAAATTACTTCTTGAACTTTAGGACTTCACTTCTACCTTTTTTAAAAATTTTATTGCTATTTCCTTTCCCTTTTCTGAGCTGTTTTTGCTCTTCAAAAGGTAAAAGAATAATTTCTTGGCAATCTGTAGAGCAAGTATTTTCCATTTTTTCTGAGCATTCATCACACTGTATAAATAATAAATGACAGGCTTCATTAGCACAATTGGTATGTGTATCACAGGGTTTTCCGCACTGATGACAATTGGAAATTATATCGTCTGTAATTTTTTCTGCTCTTCTATGATCAAATACAAAATTTTTACCAATAAATTTATTTTCTATGCCTTGTGCATTTACTTGGCGTGTGTATTCTATAATACCACCTTCTAACTGAAACACATTTTTAAAGCCTTTATGTTTGTAGTATGCAGAGGCTTTTTCGCAACGAATTCCGCCAGTACAATACATCAATAAATTTTTATCTTCTTTGTTGTCTTTTAAATCTTCTTCTATAATATCTAAAGAATCTCTAAAAGTATCTACATCTGGAGTTATAGCTCCATCAAAATGCCCAATTTCACTCTCATAATGATTGCGCATATCTACACAAACAGTATCAGGATTTGCCAACATTTCGTTAAACTCTTTTGCGTTTAAATGTACTCCTTTATTGGTTACATTAAACGTATCATCATTTAAACCATCTGCCACAATTTTGTTTCTAACTTTTACTTTAAGTTTTAAAAACGACTTGTTATCTTGCTCTACAGCAATATTTAAACGAATATTTTTTAAAAAAGCAATGTTGTCTAATTGCTTTTTTAACGCAAGCATATTTTCTGATGGAACGGATAGTTGCGCATTAATACCCTCGTAAGAAACATAAATTCTACCTAAGACATCTAAAGCATTCCATTCTAGAAAAAGTTTATCTCGTAATAATTGTGGGTTTTCTATCTTATGGTATTGATAAAAAGAAATTGTAAGACGGTCTTTACCAGCCTTATCTATTAATGCAGCGCGTTCTTTTGCGCTTAATTTATTGTACAGTTGCATGCTATACCTTTTTTTAAGCTGAACTAGATTCAGGTTGTTATGAATAAATAATTTTTGCAAATGTAGTTAAATATTAGAAACCAGATTCAACCTCTAAAAAAGGTTTTTAATTTATAAATTATATCAATTTGTTAAAATTTAAACATTACAAATTATTTTGGTAAATATTTAATAAAAAAAAGGTTAGCATTAATTTTGTTAGCATCTTTGCAACATCAATAAAAAAATTTAAACTGATGAAAATAGCAGTAGTTGGCGCAACTGGAATGGTTGGCACAGTAATGTTAAAAGTTTTAGAAGAACGTAATTTACCAATTACAGAATTAATTCCTGTAGCTTCAGAAAGATCTGCAGGTAAAAAATTATCTTATAAAGGAAACAACTATACTGTTGTTACCTTAGAAGATGCAGTAAAAATGCAACCAGATGTGGCATTATTTTCTGCTGGTGGAGATACTTCTTTAGAATGGGCCCCAAAATTTGCAGCAGTAGGTACCACTGTTATAGATAATTCTTCTGCTTGGAGAATGGATCCAACCAAAAAATTGGTAGTGCCAGAAATTAATGGAGATGTTTTAACTGCCGAGGATAAAATTATTGCAAATCCAAATTGCTCTACGATTCAGTTAGTAATGGCTTTAGCGCCTTTACATTCAAAATACAAAATGAAACGTGTGGTAATTTCTACCTATCAATCTGTTTCTGGAACTGGTGTAAAAGCAGTACAACAATTAGATAATGAAGAAGCTGGTATTGATGGCGAAATGGCTTATCCACATAAAATTGGTAGAAACGCTTTACCACATTGCGATATTTTCTTAGAAAATGGCTACACCAAAGAAGAAATGAAATTGGTAAAAGAACCAAAGAAAATTTTACGCGACGATTCTTTTTCGGTAACCGCAACTGCAGTTCGTATTCCTACAGCTGGCGGGCATTCTGAAGCTGTAAATGTACAGTTCGAAAATGATTTTGATCTGGCCAAAGTACGTCAGATTTTAAATGAAACTTCTGGAGTTATTGTAGAAGATGATTTAGCAAATAACGTGTACCCTATGCCTGTAAATGCTCACAATAAAGATGAGGTGTTTGTAGGGCGAATTAGACGTGACGAGTCTCAAGAAAATACCTTAAATTTGTGGATAGTTGCTGACAACCTTAGAAAAGGTGCTGCAACAAATACTGTGCAAATTGCAGAGTATTTAATTGAGAAAAATTTAGTTTAATTTTTAAGATTTCTCTCCAGTTTAGAAATTGCAATAAAGCCGAGAAATCTAAAAATTTACAAAAACAAAAAATATAAAATGGCAACATTTCAAAACGTAACCATACAAGAAATAAAAACAGAAACCGCAAATGCGGTTTCTGTTGTTTTTAACATTCCTGAAAATCTAAAATCAGATTTTAATTTTACTGCAGGTCAATACATAACTCTACAAACAAAAATTAATAACCAAGAAATTAGAAGAGCTTACTCTATTTGTTCTACACCACAAAGTGGCGAAATTAGAGTAGCTGTAAAAGCTGTAGAAAACGGAACATTTTCTGTTTATGCAACTTCTAATTTAAAAGTAGGAGATGCTATAGAAATTTCTGCTCCAGAAGGTAGATTTCAACTAAAACCAGAAGCCAACAAAAACTATATTGCTTTTGCAGCTGGTTCTGGTATTACACCTATTTTATCTATGGTAAAAACGGTTTTAGAAAACCAACCAACAGCTACTTTTACATTGGTATATGGTAATAAATCTATTGCAGATACTATTTTTTATGATGAATTATTGGCTTTAGATACTAAATACGATAACTTTAATTTAGAATTTGTTTGTAGTAGAGAACGTCAAGAAAACATGTTATTTGGTAGAATAGACACTGCTTTTACCAACTTTTTTATCAAAAATAAATACAAAGACATTGCTTTTGATGCTGCTTTTTTATGTGGTCCAGAAGAAATGATACAAACAGTTTCTAATACTTTAAAAGAAGCTGGTTTTTCTGATGAAAATATTCATTTTGAATTATTTACAGTTACAGAAGATGAAAACGCAGTTTCTGAAATTAAAGAAGGTACTACAGAAATAACTGTCATGTTAGATGATGAAGAAACTACCTTTACTATGTCTCAAACAGACAATGTTTTGGCAGCAAGTTTACGAAACGAATTAGACCCACCTTACTCTTGTCAAGGCGGAGTTTGTAGTTCTTGTTTAGCTAAGGTTACAGAAGGTAATGCAGTAATGACTAAGAATTCTATTTTAACTGATGGCGAAGTTAAAGATGGTTTCGTGTTAACTTGTCAAGCACATCCAACCACTGCTAAATTAAAAATTGATTTTGATGATGTGTAAAATTCCGTATTTTTGTTAAATATGGATTTTTACGACTTTAAAAATGCTTTTCTAATAGGTTTTTTCATGGCTTTTATGATAGGACCTGTTTTTTTTATGCTGATACAAACCAGCATTTTAAAAGGTGCAAGAGCTGCAATTGCTTTTGATATAGGTGTTATTTTAGGCGATATTTCTTTTATTTTAATTGCTTATTATGGAAGTAGGTCTTTATTAGAAAAAATAAAAGACGATTCTAGGTTATTTTTTTTAGGTGGGTTGGCTTTAATTATTTACGGATTAATTACTTACCTAGATAAATCTAACAAAAAGGAAGCTATAGAAACTTCTAAAATTGTAAACGTCCCTATAAGAAACAACTATTTAAAACTTTTTTTTAAAGGCTTTTTTTTAAACTTTATAAATATTGGAGTTTTGGCATTTTGGCTAGGCACAATTTTAGTAATTGGGCCGACTTTAAACATGAATCAAAATGCTATTTTTTCATATTTTGGCGTCATTATACTTGGATATTTTACAACAGACATTGTAAAAATTATACTTGCAAAGCAATTAAAAAATAAAATGACTCCTTTTGTAATTTATAAAGTAAAAAAAATAATGGGTGTTATTTTAATTGTTTTTGGTTTTTTATTAATGCTTAAAGGCTTTATACCTAATGAAAGATTAGAGGAGTTTATTCATTAAACTTTTTAAGAAATAAAAAAAGCGAAGTTTAGTAACTTCGCTTTTTTTTGTATCTATAATTAAGTTGCTAATTTTTACCAAATACGTTGTTATCTAAATTAACATCTGCCATTAATTTACTTTTATCAATTTCTACTGCTTTTACTGTTTTAGAAGTTGTAAAAGTATAGGTTGGATATGCCCAACCCCAATCTTTAATAATGGTTGCAGAAGTTGGTTTGTGTCCTCTCATCATTCTTAAAGGAATATTGAAATTCTCTTTAGAACCATCTGTATACGTAACCTCTAAATCTATTGGCATTGGCATTTGCCCAATTCTTTCTAAAGTTATTATTTTATCATCAACAGACTTGATTCCATAATCTATGGTGTGTAAAGTTTGTGTCCATTCGTTTAAATACCAATCTAAATGAATCCCAGAAATCTTTTCCATAGAACGTTTTACATCATTTGGTGTTGGATGTTTAAAACTAAAATCTACAAAATATTTTTTAAGCCCTTTTGCTGTATTTTCTGCTCCAATAATATATTCTAATTGAGCTAAAAACATGCTTCCTTTTCCGTAAGCTGCAAAACTATAGCCTCTGTTTGTATTAAATCTATCAGAATGTGTTGTTAACACCTCTTCAGTTCCAGAGTTTACCATGTAATTGTATCCTCTGTAGGGTCCAGCATTTGGGTTTTTATCGCCTTTATTTACTATTGCTGCAGATGCTTTAGCAGAAATATAACTTGTAAAACCTTCATCCATCCAAGAATGTTTACTTTCATTAGTTGCTAACAAAAACTGAAACCAAGTGTGCGCCATTTCGTGCGCTGTAACCCCAAATAAACTACCAAAATTTCTTTTTCCTGTAATTAATGTAGACATTGCATACTCCATACCACCATCTCCACCTTGTATTACAGAGTATTGTTTGTAAGGATATTGACCAACATTTTTAGAAAAATAATGCATCAATTCTGCTGTTTTTGGTTGTAAATCTTTCCAGTTTTTTAAATATTTTTCCTCTAAGTTTTTCTTGTACAAAAAGTGTAAATCAATACCATTTTTCATGGTATAAATGTCGTGTTTGTATTCTGGATCTGCAGCCCACATAAAATCGTGCACATTGGGTGCTTTAAAATGCCAAGTAAGTTTATCTGTATTAGGTACATTTAATGGCTTGCTTTTATCTTGATAACCGTGCCCAATTTCTTGTGGATTTTGTAAATAACCTGTACCACCAACAATATAATTTCTATCAATAGAAATTTTTACATCAAAATTACCCCAAACTCCATGAAATTCTCTAGCTATGTAAGGTGGTGTGTGCCATCCTTCAAAATCGTATTCTGCCATTTTAGGATACCATTGAGCCATAGAAAGTGCAATATCTTCTTTACTATCTCTACCAGATCTACGAATTTGTAAAGGTACTTGTGCATCAAAAATCATATCAAAAGTTACACTTTCGCCAGATTTTATAGGTTTATTTAACGTTACTTCTAAAATTGTACCTACGGTTTCAAAAGAAACTGCAGCCCCATTTTGTTTTAAAGAATTTACTTTAATGTACCCAATTTCTTCTGGTTTTAATTTGCTAATTCTATCTTTTACTCTGCTATCTGGATCTTTAATATTTAAAGATCTTACATCCATTTGAGAGCCAGGTTGAAAGGCATTAAAATATAAATGATAATACACCTTATCTAATTCGTCTGGAGAATTATTGGTGTACACTACTTTTTGGATTCCTTTGTATTGATGTTTTTCTGCATCTACATCAATATCCATAGCATAATCTATATGCTGTTGCCAGTAGGTTGTAAATTTGGGTACTGTTTTATTTGTTACGGTATGTACTTCTTTGGTTAGTGCACAAGCTGCAAAAAACAATATAAGACTACCTAAAAGAACTAATTTTTTCATGAATAAGATTGATTTAATTTGTGATAAAAATAAAAAACAACGATAATTAAATCGTTGTTTTTTAAGTATTTATTTTTTTGAGTTCAAAATTCTATCTGCCATAAGTAAAGCATTATAAGCATTTACAACTCTACCTGAAACAGATAAATCTGAAAAGGGAACTTTTATACCCGTTGGGTTTTCTCTAGATTGAGAACCTGGTTTGATAACATCGAAATTAATTTTTAAACCAGAGTTCATTAAAATATGTTTTACCTGACTTGCAGATAATTGTGGATAATAAGAACGAACCAAAGCTGCAACACCTGCTGCAGAAGGTGCAGCCATAGAAGTACCACTATTTGGCGCATATTCATCTTTTGGCATTGTAGAGTACACCTCTACACCAGGTGCAAAAACATCTACATTTATTTTGCCATAATTAGAAAAACTTGCGGGTAATTTTTCGTCGTAATGTAAACTCATTGCTCCCACAGTTAAAACATTGTCAGTAATTTCGTTTAATAAATCTTTAGAATCGTTTGGATAGGTTTTATCTACATCTATATTTTTACCATCATTACCAGCTGCATTTACAATTAAAACATCATTTTTTGCTGCGTATTTTATAGCATCATAAACCCATTCTTTATTGGGTGAGTAAGCTTTACCAAAACTTGTATTGATTACTTTTGCGCCATTATCTACGGCATATCTAATTCCTAAAGCTACATCTTTATCATGCTCATCGCCATCTGGCACAACCCTAACAGGCATAATTTTTACATTTGTTGCTACACCATTTACACCTTTGCCATTGTTTCTTGTTGCTGCAACAATACCAGATACATGTGTACCGTGACTTTCTAAATCTTTAGAACCAATTACGTTATTATTTCCGTAAAATTTATCATTAATATCATATAAATTGTCTGGTAAAGATTGGCGAGCGTTAAAATCTAAATCGTAACTTTTTGCGCCATCTTGGGTTTTTAAATAATCTGCTAATTGTTTTTTATAATCTAACAAGCCTTTTTCTGTCATTCCTCTTTGTAAAAGACCTGTAACGTCTGCAATTTTTGCAGCCATAAGATCGTCTGATGGTTTTAAGGTTTTTAAAACATCTACCGTTAAATTATTTGTACCTGCTAGTTTTTTAACATCCTTAAAATTGCTTTCTATTTGATTTATTCTTTCAGCTGTTTTCTTTAAGTTTTCTATTTCTGTCTTTTTTTCTGCAGCCCTAGCTTCAAAAGTTTCTTTTAATTTTAAATATTGTTGATAGGTTTCTTTATCTTTTTCAGAAATTTCTGATGCTTTTTTATCACCAAAATTTTCCATGCCTCTTTTTACAATTCTAGTAATTTCTAATTGGTCTGCATTTACAATGGTACCATCTTTGCTTCCTAGAAAATTCCATCCATGTATATCATCTGCATAACCGTTTTTATCATCATCTATATTATTACCAGCTATTTCTTTTGGGTTGGTCCAAACAACATCTTTTAAATCTTCATGTTCTATATCTGTACCAGAATCTGCAATGGCAACAATTACTGTGGTACCTTTTTTACCTTCTAAAAATTGATAAGCTTTGTCTAAACTCATACCAGGTATAGAGTCTGTTTCTACGTCCATATGGCTCCAAGTTTGCAACTGGTCTTCTGTTAAAGTTCCTTTTTTTGCAGGAATATTTATTACGGTATCTGTACCTTTTGGTACTGGAATTGTGTTGATTGATGATTTACAACTTGCAAACAATAGGCCTGCTACAGCTGTATACATTACTGGTTTTAATACGTTCATTTCTCTCTTTGTCTTAATTAAATATGTCTGTAAATTTGAATGTTTGATCTAATCTTACTCCTTTTTCTGTATGTTTTACTGTGCAAATTTCGTGATGTGCATCGTGTTCTAAAAAAAGGTAATAATTATTGTCTGCAGCTTCGTTTAAAAAAGCGGCTTTTTCTTTAATAGTTAATAAAGGTCTTGTATCATAGCCCATTACATAAGGCAGTGGAATATGCCCAACAGTGGGTAATAAATCTGCCATAAAAATAAGTGTTTTATCTTGATAGGTTAATTTTGGCAACATTTGTTTTTCTGTATGTCCATCCATAAATAAAACATCAAAACCAATTTGATCTATGGCATTTCTATGGATAAACTCTAACTGATCATTTTCTTTTATTGGGTTGATATTTTCTTTTAAAAAGGATGCTTTTTCTCTTGGATTGGGTTCTGTGGCCCATTTCCAGTGTTTATCATTAGACCAAACTTTTGCATTTTTAAATGCAGGCTGTAAAAGTGTTTTATTGACATTCCATTCAATTACACCTCCACAATGATCAAAATGTAAATGGGTTAAAAATACATCTGTAATATCATCTCGATGAAAACCAAATTTTGCCAATGAAGTATCTAAAGAAAAATCTCCAAATAAATAATAATACCCAAAAAATTTATCAGATTGTTTATTCCCTAAACCTGTATCTATTAAAATTAAACGGTTGCCATCTTCTATAAGCATACAACGCATGCTCATTTCTATTAAGTTATTGGCATCTGCAGGATTTGTTTTTTGCCAAATGGTTTTAGGAACAACCCCAAACATTGCACCACCATCTAACTTAAAATTACCTGTTTCTATTGGGTAAATTTTCATACTTCTAAATTAAAAAAATCATTAAAATAATTTGATACAAATAATTTAATGATTTATAAATAGTAAACCAAATAAACTGGTTTACAAATATGAAAAAAAAAGTGTTATTTTCTGTTAAGAAAAATCTAATTCTTAAGAAGTATAACTTGGATTTTCTACTTTATTTGTAGCAGTTTTAGAAATTTTTACGGTTTTTAAATACTTTGCAACTTTTCTAAATTTTTTATGAATTGCCAATCCTAAAACAACATTACTTTTTAACTAATTTTTACAAAAAATAAGCTTAAAACTTCTAACCTCATAATAATCATTCAAATTCAAAAACAATAAAACCTCAACTCGCCTAATATTAGCGTATTGAGGTTTTTTTGAGGTGTCTAGCGGATTCGAACCGCTGTACATGGTTTTGCAAACCATTGCCTAGCCACTCGGCCAAGACACCTTAAAATTGCTCGAAGATTTTACTTCGATTCCTAAAACAGTCATTCTTGTAAAAACAAGAATCTTAATTTAGGATTGCAAATTTACGTAAATTTATAAATTTTACAAGATTTTATTTTGCTTATCTCTTTTTTGTAAGAATTACAGCAACTTCTTCTACATTACCACCTATTGGCGGATTTATTTTTGCTACTGAAACCGTTGCTTTTCTAAGCATTTTAATTTCTTTAAAAAAACGATTTAAAATACGTTGTGCAACTTCTTCTAATAACTTAGAACGAATGGCCATTTCTTCTTTTACAATATGATTTAAATGAACATAATCTACTGTGTCTGCTAAATTATCTGTTTTAGCAGATTTTTTTAAGTCTGCTTTTACTGTAACATCTACTCTGTATTCTGATCCTATTTTGGCTTCTTCATCTAAACAACCATGGTATGCATAGAGTTTAATGTTATTTACTTGTATAGTTCCCATTTTGATATTTTTAGACACTGGTACTTGTCCTGTATTAATTTTAGTACTTAAACCTGTGAAATCTTGTAATTATTTATCTACTTTTTCCCACATTTTGTCTGTATTTAGTCTGAATGTGCCTAAATACTCAAAATTACATTGTTCTGGTGCAATAATAGATAAAAAAGGTTCTTTGTTTTTGTTATGGTATAAATGATAGTTTTCACCAAAAACTGGCTCGAAACTAAATTTTGCATTGTAAATTAAATCATTATACTCAAACTTTTGCATTAAAGCTTCGTATTCTTTTTTAACCTCGTCAAATTTAGATTTTAGTTGTTTGTTTACACGTTGTATACCATCGTTTTTCCAACTTGCTGTATTTAACGGTTTAATTACTGGCGAACTTGCAGAAGTACCATAAGGTTTTAAAGCAGCGTCATACTGCTTTGTTTCTTCATTAAAAACAACCAAATCTGGTTTTTTTGCATCGTCTTTTTTCATTATTGCAAAAATACAATATTAAATAGTTAGGAATATTATTTTGTTAAAATTTTAACGGGTAATATTTAAGAGCTCTTCACAAAATAGAGTTTATAAACGAATGAAAAGATAAACTATCAATAATAAATGAAAATAGGAATTAATTCGTAAAAAAGTCGAACACGTTGCTTATTGCACTTGTTTTGGTTTTGTAAAACTCGGTATATGTACAGCGCTCACAAGTTACGCTTGTAAATTTTTGGTTTTGGATATCGAAAATTTTTGATAATGTACCACCTGTTGCACGCATTTGACCTAATTTATAGTGTTTTGACTGGCATTTTGGGCAGGTGTAGTTTCTAATTTGATTGCTCATACTTTTGTTTGTTTCACTAATTAGTAATTATTTTTTGATTTTGTTACAATTTAAGAAGAAAAACTAACTTTTATAGACTAGCTGCGTTAGGGATTGCAATGGCATCCTTTTTATGCTAAACTTAATTCAGCAGCTATTAAATAGCAAAAAATAAGTATTTAAAAAGCAAACTGATAAAATAAATTCTGCATAAAAAGATATAATGGAAAGCCCGTTTAAACGCCCAAAAAACAATTATTATTATGTAATTTTGCATTTCAATTTATTTACAATATGTCTGAAGATAAAAAGTCGCTCAATTTTATAGAGCATATTATAGAGGAGGATTTGGCAAATGGAATGCCAAAAGAAAACTTACGTTTTCGTTTTCCACCAGAACCAAATGGATATTTGCACATTGGGCACACCAAAGCAATTGGCATTAGTTTTGGTTTAGGACAAAAATATAATGCGCCTGTAAATTTACGTTTTGATGATACAAACCCTGCAAAAGAGGAGCAAGAATATGTAGATGCAATTAAGAATGATATTGCTTGGTTGGGTTACAATTGGGCAGAAGAGTGTTATTCTTCCGACTATTTTCAGCAATTGTATGATTGGGCAATTTTATTGATTAAAGATGGAAAAGCGTATGTAGATAGCCAAACGTCTGAAGAGATGCGTGTGCAAAAAGGAACCCCTACTGAGGCTGGAACCAACAGCCCTTTTAGAGATAGATCTGTAGCAGAAAACTTGGAGTTATTTCAAGAAATGAAAAATGGTAAGTTTAATGAAGGTGAGCATACTTTGCGTGCAAAGATTGATATGAGTTCGCCAAATATGTTAATGCGTGATCCTTTGATGTACAGAATTATGTACAAAACGCATCATAGAACTGGTGATGATTGGTGTATTTACCCAATGTACGATTGGACACATGGTGAGAGTGATTATATTGAGCAAATATCGCATTCTTTGTGTTCTTTAGAGTTTAAACCTCATAGAGAATTGTATAATTGGTTTAGAGATCATGTGTATGAATACAGTTCATCTAATTTTCCTTTACCACCAAAACAACGCGAGTTTTCTCGTTTGAATTTGAGTTATACCATAATGAGTAAACGTAAGTTGCTAACTTTGGTTGAAAAAAATATTGTTTCTGGTTGGGATGACCCAAGAATGCCTACTATTTCTGGTTTACGTAGACGTGGTTACACGCCTGGATCTATTAGAAGTTTTGTAGAAACTGTTGGAGTTTCTAAACGTGAAAATGTAATTGATGTGGCTCTTTTAGAATTTAAAATTCGTGAAGATTTAAATAAAAATGCACCAAGAGTAATGGCTGTTTTAGACCCTGTAAAGGTGGTAATTACCAATTATCCAGAAGATAAAACAGAGCTTTTAGATGCTAGTTATAACGATTATGAAGAGGGTTTTGGCAGCAGAGAAGTGCCTTTTTCTAGAGAAATTTATATAGAACGAGAAGATTTTAGAGAGCAAGCAAATAAGAAGTTTTTCCGTTTAAAATTAGGGAAAGAAGTGCGTTTAAAAAACGCGTATTTTATTACTGCCAATAGCTGTACTAAAGATGCTGATGGAAATATTACAGAAATACAATGTACGTATGATCCGTTAACAAAATCTGGCAGTGGCACAGAAGAAAGCAAACGAAAAGTAAAAGGTACTTTGCATTGGGTTTCTGTAAAACACGCTGTAAAAGCAACAGTAAGAGCTTATGATAGATTGTTTTTAGATGAAGCACCAGATGCCCATAAAGACAAAGATTTTATAGAGTTTTTAAATCCGAATTCTTTAGAAATTATCAATGCTTTTGTAGAACCAAGTTTGCAATCTGCAAAGGTTGGAGAGCGTTTTCAATTTCAACGTTTAGGGTATTTTAATGTAGATGATGACTCAACAAGTGAGAATTTAGTATTTAACAAAACGGTTGGATTGCGAGATTCTTGGGGAGGAAAATAATTTTTTTAGAATAGAGAAATCTCTGGTAAAGTTATAGGTGGAAGGTTTGTTGCGAGTTCTATTAAGTTGGTAGATTCTGAAATAGAGTAAAATAGTATATTATAGATACCTGCCTTCGCGGGAATGACAAAAAAATCCGAAGTTTGTTGACTTCGGATTTTTTATGCTATAAATTCAGGGTAGAAAATCAATCTAGTTAATTACGGCGCAGGATTAGGGTTTGTGTTATGAACTGCGTTTATTTCTTTAATTATTTCATCAGATAAGTCAATATCTATAGAATTGATGTTTTCTTTTAATTGACTCATTTTTGTAGCGCCAATAATATTACTTGTTACAAATGGTAATTGATTGATAAATGCCAACGACAATTCTGTTAATGTTAGTCCGTTTTTCTTAGCAATTTCGTTGTACTGTTTTACTGCATTTTCTGGATTTGCACCCATATAACGTGCAATAAATCTTGGAAAAAGATTACCTCTAGAACCTTCTGGACTGCCACCATCTAAATACTTACCTGTTAAAACACCTTGAGCTAATGGAGAATAAGCTAACAAACCAATATTTTCTCTTAAACAAACTTCAGAAGAACCTGTTTCAAACTTTCTTAAAATTAAAGAATAGGCATTTTGGATAGTTACCGGTTGTGCTAAATTTAAGTTTCTAGCAGTTTCCATGTATTTCATCATTCCCCAAGGTGTCTCGTTAGACAAACCATAACTTTTAATTTTTCCTTGTTTTATTAAATCGTTTAAAGTTTCTATAATTCCAGCAAAATCTTCTGCCTTATTTTTGGCATTATCTGTAATAAAGTCTCTAGTTCCAAAAACGTTTACACCTCTATTTGGCCAATGCAGTTGGTATACATCTATATAATCTGTTTTTAAGCGTTTTAAACTGCCTTCAATGGCTTCTAAAATGTTTTCTTTTGTAATTCCTCCTTTTCTTATGTGTGCTGTGTAGTCTCCTCCACCAGCAATTTTAGTTGCTAAAACTACTTTTTCTCTGTTGCCTGTTTTTGCAAACCAATTACCAATAATACGTTCTGTATCTGCGTAGGTTTCTGGAGTTGCTGGAACAGGATATAATTCTGCTACATCAAAAAAGTTTACACCTTGTTCTAAGGCATAATCCATTTGTTCAAAAGCTTCTTCTTGTGTGTTTTGGTTTCCCCAAGTCATAGTTCCTAAACAGATCTTACTAACTTTTATATTGGTATTTGGTAAGTGTGTGTATTTCATATTTTAATTTGTAAACGTGTAAGTGTTTATTTGTATAAATGTTCAAAGGTTAAAAACAAAACTATAACTTATAGCTCTTAAAAACAATAAGCGTATAATTATAAAAATTATACGCTTATAGGAATATGTTATAATTGAACTTTTAAAAGCTCATTTTAATGTTAAAATTATTAATTGTTTTGTTTTCAATTTAGGTTTAAAAACTAAGCAAAATCAACTATTATAATTATTTCTG
Organism: Polaribacter sp. YIW18; assembly: GCF_057219325.1. Classification (NCBI taxonomy): domain Bacteria; kingdom Pseudomonadati; phylum Bacteroidota; class Flavobacteriia; order Flavobacteriales; family Flavobacteriaceae; genus Polaribacter; species Polaribacter sp. YIW18. The sequence goes on from NZ_JBXVVE010000001.1 coordinate 226,732, forward strand.
AATCGCTTCTATACCAGGTAAAGTTTTACCTTCTAACATTTCTAACATAGCACCACCGCCTGTAGAAACATAGCTTACTTTGTCTGCAAAACCAAATTGTTTAACGGCCGCCACAGAATCGCCACCACCTACTAATGAAAAAGCCCCATTTTTAGTTGCATTGTCTATAGAATGACCTAAAGCAATTGTACCTGCAGCAAAAGATTCCATTTCAAAAACACCTAAAGGACCATTCCATAAAATGGTTTTAGATTTGTTTACAATTCCATCAAAAATTTCTCTTGATTTTGGTCCAGCATCAACACCTTCCCATCCATCAGGAATTGCATTTATATCGCAAACTTGCGTATTTGCATCGTTAGAAAAATCATCAGCAGCAACTACATCTACAGGAATATGAACTTGAACTCCTTTTGCTTTTGCCTGCTTTAAAATATCTAACGCTAATTCTTGTTTATCATCTTCGCAAATAGAATTACCAATTTTACCACCTTGTGCTTTTATAAAAGTAAAACTCATACCACCACCAATAATTAAATGGTCTACTTTGTCTAAAATATTTTCGATAACTGTAATTTTAGATGATACTTTTGCACCTCCTAAAATGGCCAATACGGGTTTTTCTGAATTGTTTAATACCTTATCTATACTTTCTATTTCTCTTGCTAATAAGTTACCAAAACACTTATTTTCTTGAAAAAATTGTGCAATAATTGTGGTTGATGCATGTGCTCTGTGAGCTGTACCAAAAGCATCGTTTACATAAATGTCTCCTAATTTAGATAATTTTTCTGCAAACCCAACGTCACCCTTTTTTTCTTCTTCATAAAAACGAAGATTTTCTAATAATAAAATTTCACCAGGTTCTAAACTAGCAACGGCTTCTTCTACTTTACTACCTATACAATCTTCTACAAATTTTACATTGCAACCAATAATGTTTACAACAGATTTAACAATGTGTTTTAAAGAAAATGCTTTTTCAAAGCCTTTTGGGCGTCCTAAATGGGACATTAAAACACAGCTTCCACCTTGTTCTAAAATATCAATTATTGTAGATTTTGCAGCTTGTATTCTAGTAGTATCTGTTACTTCAAATTTATCATTTAAAGGCACATTAAAATCTACACGAATAATTGCTTTTTTATTTTCGAAATTAAAATCTTTTAGTGTTTTCATTTTTTGGTTCTTCTATTTTTAACAAAAATACCGATTTCTTTAGGTTTTAGAAAACCCAATGCTTAAAAGTTAAGATAACGTTTGCGTAATTTTAAATGCTGATAGCATTAATCATTCTTTAAATTTCTATTTTTTAAATATCTGAAAACTGTATAAATAATTAAAATTGCTCCACCCATATAAGCAAATTTATCTATCAAATAGGGTTTTGACTGGTTGGCAACTGCTATTGCAATTAGTGCCCAAGCCCCTATCAATGCAAACCCAAAAAGGTTTCTATTTTTTACCATTTTTAGATTTAGCCAGGTTGCAATTAGTATCATAATAATGGTCCATAATTGAGGTTGTATACCGAAACCATTCCAATTTATTTTTACTAAATAAGAAGAAACATTGGCGATACTTGCTACAGCTACCCAACCACTATATATAACAAAAGGAAGCACTAAAAATAATAATGTTGTTTTTGAAACTTTTGTTAATTGCATTTGATTTGCCAGTACAATTTTTAATAATGAAAAAAGTAACATGAAAATAAAAACACAAGAAAGCCCTGTATATTCATAAATCCAAGCAAAAACCCAAGCACTATTTACAACACAAGAAACAATAAACCAAGGGCCTATTTTTAATATAAAATCATCATTTTTAACTTTGACAAATAAACTTCTACCTTGATACATTATAAAACCTAAAAGGGATAAATAAATGAATCCCCAAATAGAAAAAGCGTAACCTGCTGGTGTAAAAAGAGAATTTAAATTTCTAGATATTTTACCAATAGTTGTATGGTTTAATGCGCCTGTGTTTGATAAGTAATTTACAAAAACTGTAGCTGTAAATGCTATGCTATTTCCAATTTGATATACTTTTTTCATATGGTTAAATTAGTATTTAAAAGTACAAAATTCGAAATACGTTTAGGAAAAACTTATATTTGTGCATGCTTTTCAACCAAATTATAGGTCAAGAACATATAAAAAACCATCTAAAAATTTCTGCCGAAAATGGCAGAATACCACACGCACAATTGTTTGTAGGTAAAGAAGGTAGCGGTACTTTACCAATGGCAATTGCTTATGCACAATTTTTGTTGTGTAGCTTTTCTGAAAATACAGAGGTTTGTAACTTAAAATGCGAAAAATTACAGCATCCAGATTTGCATTTTTCTTTTCCAGTTACAACAAATGACAACGTAAAAAAACATCCTGTAAGTAATTTGTTTTTAGAAGATTGGCGTAACTTTATTGCAGAACAACCTTATGCTAGTTTGTTTAATTGGCTACAATATATTGGCGTAGAAAATAAGCAAGGTAATATTGGTGTAGATGAAGCAGAAGATATTGTAAAAAAACTACAATTAAAGTCTTACGAAGGTGGGTTTAAAGTGATGATTATTTGGATGGCAGAAAAAATGAATATTGCTGCTGCCAATAAACTTTTAAAGCTAATTGAAGAGCCACCAAATAAAACAGTTTTTATTTTAGTTACAGAAAATGAAGAGCAAATCATCAACACCATAAAGTCGCGTTGTCAGGCATTACATTTTCCTGTTTTGGCAGAACAAGATATTGCAAAAGCATTAACGGAAAGAGAAAATTGTGCTGAAAATGAGGCTGCAAAAATTGCACATCAAGCAGAGGGTAATTATAATAAAGCCCTTCATTTAGTGCGCAACGATTCTTCTGATTTGATTTTTGAAGAATGGTTTATAGCTTGGATTAGAACCGCTTTTAGGGCCAAAGGAAATGCTGCTGTTGTGCAACAACTAGTTTCTTGGTCAGAAACCATTGCAAAAACAGGACGTGAAACTCAAAAACGTTTTTTAGAATATTGTTTGCAGTTTTTTAGACAAGCATTGTTGTTAAATTACAAATCTGAACAGTTGGTCTTTATGGAAACAAAAACGGGTTTCGATTTGTCTAAATTTGCACCTTTTGTGCATGCTGGGAATATTTTAAATATCGAGAAGGAGTTAAATGATGCTATGTATCATATAGAAAGAAATGGAAACGCAAAAATTATTTTATTAGATCTTTCTATGAAATTAACGCGTTTTTTACATCAAAAAGAAGAGCAGGTTTAGATTAAAAAAGTTCTCGATACAATTTTTGATTTCGTTTTCACTTCATCAAAAATTACTCGAACTGACAAACTCATAAATCATATCTTTTTCTCAACACGTTTGGCAACATACAAATCTGCAATAGTAGGGTTTTCTGGCCAAGATTTTATTGGTTCAAAAACATCACCAGCTTTTACAAACCCTGTTTGTAAGACTTTAAAATACACACCACAAAAAGTGGTGTTCCAAAATTGTTTTACAATTTTCATGTTATTAAAACGGATGCCTAATTTATAACAGGGATTTCTTTGCACTGTAGCTTCTAAAATAGCAGTACCCACTTTAAAAGTATCTCCTTGATGAATTTTGGTTTCGTCTAAATCATCAATAGTTAAATTCTCACCAAACATACCATTTTGCCAATCTAAATCTGGATAATTTGGTTTAAAAAAGCTGTAGTGTTTTAAAGAATAACCATAAATGGCTTGTAATATGCCTCCATGATGTTTTCTATCAGAAATCTCATCACCTTTTACTTCTTCTATATCTAAAAAAATAGGTTTGTTTACTGGAAATTTAAAAATACCTGTAGTTACTTTTTTGCCTTTCCAGTTTATTTCTTTGGGTTCTCCAATATTTGTTGAAATTATTTTCAAAAATCTATTTTTTAAATTTTGTCAATGCTTTTTTTGTAAAATCAGACAGTACTAACTCACCAGAAACTGCGGCTCTTTGTGCCAATAAAGTATTCCAATTTTCGGTTCCTTCCCACAAAGCTTTTTTCATTTCTGATAAAGCATCAGGATTGTAAGAAGCTAATTTTTGTGCAAGTAAATCTACTTCTTTATCTAATTCTTTTAAAGTTTCAAAAACTTTGGCGTACAAACCTTTTTCTTTAGCCCAATAAGCATTTTTCCAACTTGTGGCATCTAACGTAAGTTCTGCTGTACCAGCAACACCTATTTTTCTAGAAACCGCAGGTTCTATAACAAAAGGACCAATACCAATGGTAAATTCTGATAATTTTATAGCAGCATGTTCTGTTGCTAAAACATAATCGCAAGCTGCTGCTAACCCAACTCCACCACCAACTGTTTTACCTTGAATTCTTGCTATTACCAATTTACCACAAGTTCTTATGGCATTTATTACGTTTGCAAAACCTGCAAAAAATTGTTTGCCTTCTTCTAAATTAGAAATGGCTACCAATTCATCAAAAGAAGCACCAGCACAAAAAGCTCTTTCACCTTCCGATTTTAAAACAATTACAGCAACATCATCATTATTACCAACAGTAAATAACTCTTTTGTGAGTCTTTCTAACAGTTCACTTGGAAAAGAATTACTAGCTGGATGCCCAAACTCTATAGTTGCAATATTAGTTTGAATGTTGGTGTATAAACTTCCGTTTTGTCTTGAGGTGGTCATAAACGTATCTTTTTGTAAAAATATGATTTAATTCTTAATAGTTCTCGATACATTTTTCTTCATACCTAAGAAAAGTACTCGAACTGATCGGAACATTAATCATTATTTATTAATGGCAAAAACTTGCTTCTAAATTTAAAAACTAATGGCAATCCTCTTGCTAAAATCCAAAATGTAAAAGCAATCCAAATGGCAATTAGTTTGTAATCTAAATAATCAAAAATTAATAATGTTGGTAAAAAAACCAAGCCAGTTGCTAAAATTAGTAAGTTTCTTAAATATTTCATTTCGCCCATTCCTTTAAACATTCCATCAAAAATAAATGTAATAGAATTTATAGGTTGGGTTATTAAAACAATCCAAAAAATGGTATAAAATTGCTCTAAAACAGCTGGTTCTTGGGTAAATATTTTTCCTATTGAATTGTAAAATAAAAAACCTATTGCTGCCATAATTGTGCCAGTTACTACACCATATTTAAATAGTTTATTACTTAAACTAATAAGTGCTTTGTAATTATTTGCCCCTAATAATTTACCAGATAAAATATTGCCTGCGCTAGCATAACCATCTATCATAAAAGCAGCTAATAGCCATATATTTAAGCTAATAGTATAGGCGGCAATATAGGCGGCACCATAACCTGTTGCGTAAGAAGTGGCAAAATAAAGCGCCACATTTAAGGCTATAGTTCTTATAAAAAGATTACCAATCATGCCTAACAATCTTGGTATTTCTGGATGAATATCAAAAGACAATTTTAAAGAAATAGATGTTTTTTTTATCAATAAAACCAAAGAAATAATAGCCATTGTAATTTGTGCAATTACACTGGCATAGGCTGCTCCTTTTATATTCATTGCTGGTATAAAACCTTCTATACCATACACCAAAATAATATCTAAAACGATGTTTACACTTGCTCCTACTATAGCTATTATCATAGGATAAAAAGTGTTTTGCAAACCTCTAAACGTACCAAAAATGGCAAACACAAAAAGCGCAAAAGGAAACCCGAAAATTCTTATGTTAAAGTAATCTATGCAATAGTTTAAGATAACACCAGATGCATTATAAAATTGAAAAATCTGCTTAGAAAAAGGATAAGAAATTAGTAAAACCAATACACTACCCAAAACAACTATAGCAATAGCTTGTGCAGGTAGGCTTTTTACTTCGTTTAATTTATTTGCCCCAACATATTGAGATACAATAGAAGAAATAGCACTTCTAATTTGCCCAAACACCCAAACCAACATAGATATAAATGCGCCAACAATACCAACAGCCGCTATACTTTCGGTTGCATTTTCATCAATATTACCAATAATTGCAGTATCTGTAATAGATAAAATAGGTTCTGCTATACCTGCAATTAAAGCCGGTATTGCCAATCTATTTATGTGCTTTAGGCTGATATCTGTTGTCAAATTTTATTTTTTTACAAAGGTACACATCAAAAAACAGAAAAAATTTTATTCATTTAAAAAAATAGTAACTTTGCACCTAAAAATAAACGATTATGAAACATATTTTAGTACCTATTGGATCTACAGAAAGCGCACAAAAAACCTTGCAATATGCCATTGATTTTGCAAGTGAAATTAAAGCTAAGATTTTTGTGTTTAGGGCTTATAGTGCACAATCTAAAGCAGGTACAATTATAAATATTGATACCATTATTGAGCGCGAAACCAATTTATACTTAAGAACAATGGTAAGTGCTTGTCATCAAAAAGATGTAGAGATAAAACTAATTTCTGCAAAAGGAAGTGTTTTAGATAGTGTAGATGCTATTGATAGGGAATTGGGCATTGATTTAATTATTGTTGGTGCTAAAAGTAACTCAATTAAAGAAGGTTTATTTTTAGGAAATACTGCTGGTAGTTTGGTTAAAAAAAGTAATTTGCCAGTTTTAGCTGTGCCAGAAAACTATGTTTATCGTCCAGTTACAAGTGTATTAATGGCTTTTAAATCTGGTATTATTAAAAGTAAAACTGTTTTAAATCCTTTACAATTTATAATTGATAAATTTAAAGCCAATATAAATTTACTACTCGTAAAAACTCCAGAATATACTGAAGAAGATTTAGTATTACACAAAGATATTGAAGCATTGAAAACAACACTTACAGTTACAGAAAATGCTACTACTTTTCAAGGGGTTTTAGAACATATTAAAACGCATAATCCAGATATGTTGTGTGTGTTTAGGCGTAATAGAGGGTTTTTTAAGAAGCTTTGGGAAAAAAATACAATTTTAAAAGAGGAGTTTAACTCTAAAGTTCCTTTATTGGTTTTAAAAGGGAAGTAGATTTTATTTTATTTCTTTAAAAGATAAAGGCTCAAAAGGATAATCAAAAGCACAAAATTTAATTGTTGACTGATAACTTGATTGATTATATTTAAAACCTGTTACTATTTCTGCCAAAGGAATAAAAGCGAAAACTAATACAAGAAAAATAGAAACTATTCTTACTGAAGGTGTTTGTTTATCAGTCTTTGAAAACTGAATATTAATTTGGTCCTAAGTTTCTTTCATAATATAAAGATAGTAAGATTAAATAAAAGTAAATTAATACCTCAAATCAGCAGGTTCAATAAAATCTATTTCTAAATTGTAAATTTCTGAGATATAGCTTTTAATTTCAGTTATAAAGTCTTCTAATTTTTCTGATGTAATATTGGTTTCTGCTTTTCTTCTTGGCAATGCAAAATCTACCGATAAAAAACCACTGTTTAAGTTTTTAAAAGAGTAAATTCCTGCTTCTAAAGGTTGGTTAAAATTATAGTTTTTACTTTGTGTATATAAATAAGCATACAACAAAACTTGGATAGCTTTTAAGTGTTTTTCGTCTCTTAAATTCTCAAATTCTGGAACACGCAAATTACTGCTAGTAACCATACCTGTTTTATAATCTATAATTCTTAAAACACCATTCAACTCATCTACTCTATCTACTTGTCCATGCAATTTTACGGGGTATTCTAAACCATTAATTTTAATTTCTGTAGATAAGTTTTCTTCTGTAGCAATAATTTTAAGTTGATTATTTTTATGCTGCAACAAGGCCTTTTCTTTCTTTAAAAAGTTGGTTACAAATCGGTTTGCGACTTCAAAAATTAAACGGTTTTTGCCTGTGGTTAAATTTCCATTTTTAAAATGTATTTTAAAGTGTTTTGCCACTAAATCTTTTGCCTGTTCTTGCATTGCTAAAATAGCTTCTACCGTCAAAAATTTACCAACAAAAGGTGTATATAATTCGTCTAAAGTTTCATGTACAACAGTACCTAAGGTATTAAAAGCAACTGTTTCTTCTACATCATCAAACTCTTTTATTTTTAAAATTTTTTGCTTGTAAAAACTTACAGGATTGTGCAAATAATTGGTTAAAGCAGATGGTGATATTCCTTTTGCTGCCAATTCTTTTAATCTTTGTAAAGTAGTTTTTGTTTTACCAATTTGTTTTAATTCGGTTTTATTGGCAATTACTTTGGGTGCAATTGTTTTATGCACAATGTCTGGCCTTAACATTTCTAATTGGGTTACAAATCGGCTTTTTTCTCCACTTCCAAAAACATCATGTTCTGTGTTATAGAGTATAAAAACATTTTTTGCTCTTTGTAATAACCTAAAAAAGTGATAAGAAAAAATAGCGTCTTTTTCTCTGTAAGTTGGCAAACCAAATTCTAATTTAACATCAAAGGGAATAAAAGAATTTTGCTGAGAACTTGCTGGTAAAATTCCTTCGTTTGTAGAGGTTAAAATAATGTTTTCGAAATCTAAAACACGGGTTTCTAACATCCCCATTAATTGCAACCCTTTTAGGGGTTCACCTTGAAAAGAAAGGGTTTCTGAGGCTATTAACTGTTTAAAAAACAATGCCAATGTTTTTAAATCTGTAAAATAATTAAACTCACTTTGCAGTGTTTTTAATTGTGTAAAAGCTGTATAAAAACGGAATAAATATTCTTTTTCTAAGTCTGTAGTTTCTTCTTTTAAAAGTGCTATTACACTTAAAATTCTATCTAAAAAATTATGAATAGTTGTATACTTTTTAAATAAGCCTAGTAGTACATTTTTAACGGATGCCTCTGTAGATTCTAATAAAGTTGTAAGCTGATTTTTGGTGATAAAAATATAGTTTTCTTTACCAATTTCTTCTGTAAAATCATCAACCAAATTAGTGTTAGTTGTAGACAACAGTTTGTAGATAGATTGATGTTTTAAAAAACGAATTACATCTTTGTAATAAAACTGATTATCTGCTGTTTTTTGTAACTTTTCTTGTGAAATAAACAGCTGAAAAATAGAAAACAACAAATTGGTTGTTGGGATATCTTTTAAAGGATATCCCATAGTTATGTTTATTGCATTGATGTTTTTAGGTAAAGAATTTAAGGTAATTGGCAGCAACGTTTCATCGGATAAAATAAGTGCTGTATTTTTAAAATCTGAAAATGTTTCTAAAATTTCGCCAGCATATTTTATTTGCGTAGTGTTTTTAGAAGCACCAATTACTTGAATATTTTTATCTGAAGAAAAATGATTACTCAGATTTTTTAAACTGTTTTTCTCATAAAACTTCCACTCTTTTTTATACTTTCTAATAAAAGTACCTGCTTGGTGATTGTTTTTGTAAAACGTTTCATCTAAATCCCAATAAATATCAGAATTTCCAGTTGATAACACTTTTTGAAACAAAAATTCTTCTGCTTTATTTAAAGCATTAAAACCTATAAAAATATACTTTTTATGGGTGTTTCCCTCAAGAAATTGGTCTATATTATTGCAAGCTTCTCTATACATTAAACCTTGATAACCAATCTTATTTTCGAGTAAAAACTGATAAAGAGGTGCGTAAAAATTATGTAACTTTTCTAAAAAAGAGTAATGATCTTTCATGAACTCTGTTTCTTTAAAAGTACCTGTTACAGACCATTTTTTTAACCTTTGTAGGTCTCTTAAATAAACAAATATTTCTTTTGTATCTACCAAATGTTGGTCTATTTCATTAAAATCTTGCAGTACAGTAAACGCCCAAGATGCAAACGTATCAAAAGTATCTGGTGCTTTTTCTAAACTTTTATAAATGGTATAAAAGTGAAATAATAATTGAATGCTATCTGCTTTTTTTATACCAGAAACTTGTTGAATAAACTGTTCTATATTTAAGGTTTCTGGTAAAAACCCAACCGAAATTTTATCTTTTAAAGTTTGTTTTAAAAAAACCTTTGCTCTTTGAGATGGTAAAATAAAAACCACATTATCAAAAGACTTGGTCTCTTTTAAAATAGCATCTAAAGTTTCTGAAATAAAGGTTTGCATAGAATTTTTTATATTGAATTGGATTTTCTAAATTACAAAAACTAACTTTTATACTAGTTACATCTTTAAAATAAATTTTAATGAAAAACGAATTAAATATTGTAGGCATTCAGGCAGATTTGGTTTGGGAAAACCCAGCAAAAAATATTACTTTTTTTAATGATACCCTAAACAACTTAAAAAGTAAGGTTGATCTTGTTGTTTTGCCAGAAATGTTTGCTACCGGTTTTACAATGGAGCCTTCAACAATTGCAGAAAAAATGGATGGTTTTTCTATTTCTTGGATGCAAAAAGTTGCAAAAGAAAAACAGCTTGCCCTTTGTGGTAGTTTGGTAATATCTGAAGATAATAATTTTTACAATCGATTTGTTTTTGTGCATCCTTCTGGAAAACTTGAAACGTATGATAAAAGACATACTTTTACTTTGGCTGGAGAGGATAAAAAATACACAGCTGGCACAAAAAAAGTAATAATAAATTATAAGGGATGGAAAATTTGCCCATTAATTTGTTACGATTTGCGTTTTCCTGTTTGGGCTAGAAATACAGACAATTACGATATTTTAATTTATATGGCAAATTGGCCTGTTGCAAGAATAAAAGCATGGAAAACCCTCTTAAAAGCACGTGCTATAGAAAATATGTGTTACACAATTGGTGTAAACAGAATAGGAAAAGATGCCAATGATTCTATATATTCTGGTAACTCTATAGCCATCGATTATTTAGGTGAAGAATTATCGGGGCTAGCTAAAAATAAAGTTGGAATTATTAGCGCTCGTTTTTATAAAGATAAACAAGATGAAATTAGACAAAAACTAGGTTTTTTAAATGATAGAGATTTTTTTAAAATTGTGTAATCGTGTAATTGTTTTGAATAAACGTTGTAACAATTACACGATTAAACAGTTTTTTTAAGCTGGTAACATCCATTTGAATTGAAACTTTGTATCTGGCACAGAAATACGTTCTGTAATTCTGTACATTCTATCTGGAAGTTTCATTAAATAATCTCTGGCTTTTTCTGCCTCTGGAGTTAAATTGGTAATTTTATCGATTTCCCACATGGTGTTTAATTTCTTTAAAATATCTACATAATCAAAACCTGTGTAAACACCTACTCTTTGTGCTATTGTAGAAAAATCATCAAACAAACTGCCCTTTGCGCCAAAAGATTCTCTAAGGTGCATTGCAGGCATTACTATTTTGTGTTTCATCATGTGTTGGAAAGCCAACATCATTTCACTTGGGTCTATTTTAAAAATTTCTTTTACAAAATGTGCGTATGCTTGGTGGTGTCGCATCTCATCACCAGCAATAATTTTAGACATTTTTGCTAAGGCTTTATGTCCTTTTTTTCGTGCAATTTTTGCTACGTTGTTATGAGATATATAGGTTGCTAATTCTTGAAACGTAGTGTACACAAAGTTTTTATAGGGGTCTGTTGAGGTACCAATATCAAAACCATCTGAAATTAAATGTTGGGTAGATATTTCTACTTCGCGCATGTTTACTCTGCCAGATAAATACAAATATTTATTTAAAACATCTCCATGTCTGTTTTCTTCTGCTGTCCAAGTTCTTACCCATTTTGCCCAAGAATTGTCTGGGTCTTGAGAAACTCCATCAAGATCTAACAACCAAGATTCGTAGGTTGGTAATGCTTCTTCTGTAATGGTATCTCCTACTAAAACTACCCAAAAATCGTCGTGTAATTCTTTAGATAGTTCTCTAATTTCTTCTACTTCTGTGATAAAAGAATCTTTTTGGGAATTTGGTAAAAAGTCTGTTGGTTGCCAAATTTTTTCGGCAGGTATTAAATAGGTTTCCATAAAATGCTGCATCTTTTTTTCTAATGTTAGCATTACTTCTTTCCTAATATTTTTTATTGTAGACATATATCTATTTTATGTGTTCTTTAATTACGTTTTCTGTTTTTTCTAATAACTCATCAAAAGGTAATGAGTTAATTGGTATAGGCTTATGTGTTGTTATGGTTATTGGGTTGCCAATACCTAATGGAAATTTACCATATTTAAACACTTTCCAAGAATTGTTTATAGTTAAAGGTACAACATAACCATCTTTATTATATTTTGTAATGACTTTTAAGCCATTTGTAGCAAATTTTTTGGGCTGGCCATTTCTACTTCTTGTGCCTTCTGGAAAAATAATTGCGCCCCAATTATTTTCTTTTATTCTTTTAGAAAAGTTTGCCAAAGCTGATATGGCTTGTTTTGGGTCTTTTCTATTAATGAGTGCTGCACCTCCATTTCTTAAATTGTAGGATACACTTGGTATGCCTTTACCGAGCTCTATTTTAGCGACAAATTTTGGATGTTGTTTTCTAAAAAACCATCCTATTGGTGGAATATCAAAAGTAGATTGATGATTGGACACAAATATAACTGTGGTATTTTCTGGAATTTTATACTTGTTTTTTAAACGAACCGGTACTCCTATGATTAACATAGATTTTACTAAGAAAAAATTTAAAGCAGCTACTACTTTTGCGTGTGCATTATGCCCAAATAAATTTAAACTCACCCATTGCAATGGATGAAATATAAGTAGCAATAAAAAAAACACCAATACAAATATTGGTGATAATATATAACTTAGAATCTTCATTTTTTTAATTTACAACCAATTATTCCATGGAATTCTAGATAGTATTAAAACCAAACCTATTCCGTAAAATATTACAAAACTTTTAAACTTTGCAGCATCTTCTGTTTTTTTCTTGTGTTTAGACCATCCTATTGTGATAAATACAATCGCTAAAATCATTGTTATTGGATGTTCTACAGCTAACAACCTTACAGCTTTATCTTTCATTACCGCACCAGCATCTGAGGTTAATAAATCAAACCAAGGAGATATAAAGTACCAAGCCAAACCTATTAATAATTGAATATGAGATACAATTAGGGTAAACAAACCGATTCTTAAATCTTTATCTGTAAATTGTTTTTTTTGAGTAAGCCCAATTATGGCATTAATTACTGCAAATATTAAAATGATTAACACTAAATATGCCCAATAAGAATGTACTTCTTTCATAATATAAAGTTTATTTTAAGTCGGGTAAAGTTACTAAATTTTAGTCATAAAAAAACCACCTTTTGCAAGGTGGTTTTTTAAAATATTTATTGAGCTTGATATTAGAAGTTATATCTAACGCTTGCATTCCAAGTTCTACCCCAACCGAAATATCCTCTGTTTGAAGTATCAATACCTCTATATGTATCAGACCCAACAGTTGTTTGATTTGCAGATGTTAACTCTGAGATGTATTCTCTATCCAAAACGTTGTTAACATTTACTCTAAAATCTAACCATTTTGTTTTATCTGTACCAAGATCTAATCTGTAAGATGCTCCAAAATCTAATAATCCGTAAGAAGGTAATTTTAACTCACCTCTTGTTGGGCTAACATTTGCATATAAACGATCATAATATCTAAAATCTGAATCTACACTAAAACCATTAAAAATTGTATAATCGATACCTAAACCGTAAGAAGTTTGTGCAGCATCACCCACATTAATTCCATCTACACTCTCTACAGATTGATTAATTAGATTTCTATCTTCGTCAAGTGTTTGTGTTGTTAATTCACCTAAATATTTCCAATCTCCAAAAGAAGCAAATCCTTTAAGTTTAAAATTATATGCTAATTGAGCAATAAAGTCAAACTCTATACCTTTATGGTATTGATGTTGACCAAGTGTTTGTGTGTTAGTTACAACACCTGCATTTGTTACGTCAGTAAAACCATCTACTTTATCTCTCCAACTTGTACTATACAAGTTTACACTACCACTTAAAAATTCTGATTTATAGTTATATCCAAATTCTAAACCAAATATTTTTTCATTTTGAGAAAATGGATTTATTGAATTATCATAATTGTTAAAAATATTATCGTGATATGGTTGACGTGAGTAGTAACCAGTATTCATATATACAGAACTGCTTTCTGTCAAGTTAAAACCAGCACCAATTTTTAAATTATACCCTATATTATTTAATTTCTCTGAATCTTCGAACTCAGGTAGATAATCATATCTATCAAATCTTTGGTGAGATTGATTAGAAACAGCTCCCTGGAAAAATGCAGACATCACATCAGTTGAATATTCTAATTGTGTAAATAAACCTGCGTAAGAAATTCTCTCACTACTATCATAATCAATTCTTTGGTTTTCTGCCATCATATTAAAAGTGGCTGCCCATGGATTTGCTTTACCACTTTCTGTTGCAGTAACACTTACGGATGGTCCAGTTTTATTGTCATTATCGTCTTTTAAGGTTCTATCTTCTGTCCAAGAAGTTAAACCATGAAAATTCTCAACTTGTCTAAAGTGTGTACCATAATAAGTTCTCAAATCCGCTCCAACATTAAAAGTTAAATTGTCATTAATTTTTTGCTCAAAATTAGATACTACACCGTACCAACTATGTAAGTTCATTGATGCTCTAGTAATATATGCATCATTATCAAAGTTACCATCACCACCAGTAGCAGCATTGTTTGCATATATTGCATCATAATCTATTAAACCATCTGCAGTTCTTACTCTGTTTCCTCTATTTCCAGTTCCACCACCTCTACCAAAAGAAGCGTATAATACTGTGGATAAAGATGAGTTATCAGAAATTGTATAATCCCAGTTTAAGTTTAATACTGGTTTATGGTAAAAATTTCTTCTTTCAGTTAAATATTGACCATTATAAAAACCAAAATTATCATTATATTTTAACCCCTTATCTAGATATGTAGAAATACTTTTAGTAAAGTTTTGGTCATGCCATTGTGGTGCCCCTGTTATTAAAAAATTAAAGTTATGATTATCATTTGGCTTATAGCCAAATGAAATAAAGTATGTTTGTCCTTGAGCTCTTGTTCCATTATTGTAACCATCACCTTGCCAATGAGATAACATAATACTTGTTCCCCAACCTGAATCATTCATTCCAGTATTATACATAATAGTACTTTTAAGGTAACCATCGTTTGCTGTACCTGCATAAAAGGAACCACCTTGTTTTTTGTTTGTAGTTTTAGTTACGAAGTTCATTGACCCCCCTACAGAAGAAATAGCTAATTTAGATGCACCTAGTCCTCTTTGAATTTGAACAGCAGATGCTATATCATTAACACCAGACCAGTTAGACCAGTACATTTTACCATCTTCCATACCATTAATTGGCTGTCCATTTAATAAGAAAGCTGTATTAGTTTGATCAAATCCACGTACAGAGATTCTTGAATCTCCAAAACCCCCTGCTTGCCCAGAAACATAAATAGATGGAGTGTTTACTAATGTCATTGTAACATCTTGCGTACCAATTTTCTTTTGTATTTCTGCTGCTTTGACAGTAGAAACTGCAATTGGAGTTTTTCTACCCCCAGCTAAATCAATTACACCTTTCCCAACAACTACTATCTCATCTAAAGAGTTTTCATCAACTTTTAGTTGAATATTCCCTAAGTTAGCAATTGATGAAGAAAATGTAACAACTTTTGTCTTGTACCCAATAAAAGAAACTACAATAGTTCCTGAATTTGTTTTTGAATTTAACGAAAATTTCCCGTCAAAATCAGTTGAAGTACCATTGGTTGTTCCTTTTACTACAACACTTGCACCTGGTAAAGGTTGGTTAGATTCATCTACCACTTTACCTGTAATTTTAGTTTGTCCTAAAACTGTAGCTGTTACAAAAAACAGGGCTACAATTAACAAATTTTTAAAATTTTTCATTGTTTTAATTTATGATTTGAATTGTCTTACAAAATTCCTTTTTTTGAGGGACTGTAATGTTAATTTATTGTTAAGTTTTAACAAAAAAATTAGACAATAAAACACATACTAGCTACTGAAAATGAAACTATTATGCATCAAAATGCTTATTAATAAGAAGTCAATAAAGTGTTAAAAAAATGATATATTTAAGGTATAAATTTAGGCTTATTGTTTATTTAATAATTTCTTAGCTAATTCTTTTCCTAATTCTACACCAAATTGATCATAACTATAGATATTCCATAAAATTCCTTGTGTATAAATTTTATGTTCATATAGAGCGATTAACTTCCCCAAAGATTTTGGCGTTAGTTTGTCAAAAAGAATGGCATTGCTTGGTCTATTACCTTCAAAAACTTTAAATGGAAGTAATTGATTTATTTTAGCTTCATCTCCAGAAAATTTTAACTCTAAATGAACTTCTTCTTTAGTTTTACCAAATGCCAAAGCATCCATTTGTGCATAATAATTTGCCATTAATTTTTTATGATGATCTGTTAACCCATATAAAGATTCTTTGTATCCAATAAAATCTGCAGGAATTAACTTCGTACCTTGATGCACCAATTGCATAAAAGCATGTTGCATGTTAGTACCTGTACTACCCCAAACAATGGTTCCTGTTTGATAGTCTATTTTGTCTCCATTTCTATCTACTCCTTTACCATTGCTTTCCATAATGGCTTGTTGTAAATAATCTGGTAGTTTTTTTAAGTATTGTGAGTATGGTAAAACTGCTTCGGTTTCTGCACCGTAAAAATTGTTATACCAAATACTTAAAAGTGCTAAAATTACGGGTATATTTTGATTAAAATCTGTATTTCTAAAGTGGTTATCCATTTCTTCTGCACCCTCTAAAAGCGCTTTATAATTATCAAAACCAACTGATAAAGAGATCGATAAACCTACTGCAGACCAAAGTGAAAAACGACCTCCAACCCAGTTCCACATAGGAAATACGTTTGCTTTGTCTATACCAAAGCTATCTACTGCTTCTAAATTTGTAGATACTGCTACAAAGTGTTTTGGAATATCAAAAATAGTTGCTGATTTTAAAAACCAATTTTTTATGGTTTCTGCATTAGTAATGGTTTCTTGTGTTGTAAATGTTTTTGATACAATTACAAAAAGTGTTGTTTCTGGATTTAAGTTTTTAATAATTTCAGATACATGGTCTCCATCAATATTAGAAACAAAATGTGTGTTTAATTGATTTTTGTAGTATTGTAAAGATTCTACTACCATATCTGGTCCCAAATCTGAACCACCAATACCAATATTTACAACATCTGTAATAGATTTACCTGTGTAGCCTTTCCATTTACCAGAAATAACTTTATTACTAAAACTTCTTATTTTTCTTAAGGTAGTTTGTATTTGTGGCTTTATATTTTTTCCATTAACTAAAATTGGTTCTTCAGAAGTGCTTCTTAGTGCTGTATGCAATACTTCTCTACCTTCTGTAACATTAATTATTTCTCCGGTAAATTGCTTTTTTATAGCATCTTTTAGATCTACTTCATTTGCCAATTCTACCAATAAATCTATGGTTTCTTGCGTTATTTTATTTTTAGAAAAATCTACTAATAAATCATTAAACTGTATAGAAAAATCTGTTTGTCTATTAGAGTTTTTATACAAATCTTTTATAGAAATGTTTTTGTTTTCATTAAAATGATTTGTTAATTTTTTCCAAGCTTTTGTTTTGGTAGGGTTGATATTTTGTAATGCCATTGTTTTAATTTTGTGCAATTTCTTCTGTAATTACAGGAGGTTCTTCTATTTGTAACTGATTATTATCTAATTGATATTTTAAAGGAGCAATAAAATTTAAAAAATCTGGTAGTAAACTTTTCTTTAAGGGTTCTGCTTCTGGTAATTTGGTTTTAGGGCTTAAAGGATCTACTTGTCTGCCGTTTTTCCAGAAACGATAACACACATGTGGCCCACCAGTATTTCCTGTCATACCAACTGTACCAATAACCTGCCCTTGTTTTACATAGTCTCCTCTTTTTACTTTTCTTCTTTTCATATGTAAATATTGGGTAGTATAAGTACCATTATGTTTAATTTTTACATAATTACCATTACCACCTCTTCTTGCAGATTCTATGACAGTACCACTTGCGGTTGCAATAATTGGTGTTCCTATATTTGCAGCAAAATCTGTGCCTCTATGAGGTTTTACACGATTGCCATAATAGGCAATTCTTCTTCTTAAGTTGTATCTAGAAGAGATTCTATATTGAAATTTTATTGGTGCTTTTAAAAACTGACTTCGTAGCATATTTCCTTTTTGGTCATAATATTCTGGTATGCCTTTTATGGAATCTGCTACAAAACGAAACGCATATAAATCTTCTCCTTTATGATTAAAAACCGCAGATTTTATATTACCATAGCCAGCAAATAAAGAATCGTTTATAAATTTTTCTTCAAACACCAATTTAAAAGAATCTCCTTTTTGAAGTTTGTAAAAATCTAAAGTCCAGGCATAAATATCTGCCACTGCCCAAGTAAGATTTGGTGATAAATGCAAACTATCCATTGTGTTAGAGAGGTTTGTATTTATGTTACCCTCTACAATTCTTTCTTTGGTTTTTATAGGTTGTAAGTATGTGTAAGCTTGTATTATAGAGTCTTTAAAATCTACTACTGTGGCTTTTATTTTATTGTTTTTATAAATAAAAACCTTGGCTTTTTCTAAAGAATCTTTGCTAGATAAAATCATGTAGGGTTTTCCTGCTCTTACTCTTCTAACATCAAAAACCTCTTTTATGCTTCCTGCAATTTGGTATATTTTTGGGTAATCTACATGGTGTCTATCCATAATTTCGCCAAAACTTTCGCCGCTTTTGATAGTATCTAAAGTTACTTTATAATCATCTAATTTATAGCCGAATTTATATACAGGTTTGGGTTTTACGGTTTCTATTGCCTTTTTATCTTCGTTTTTACAAGCGTAAAAAAAGATGGATAATAATAAAATATAGGTTATTTTTTTTAACAATTGAAAGCGTATTAGATGAACGCTCAAAAATACAAATAAAATTGATTTATTTGAACTCTATTTTAGGAAGTTCCGATAACGGTTTCGTTAGAGTTTTAATAAATTTATCAAACATTATCTTTGTTTATTTAAAGTTGTTAGCTAACCCTTTATAAGCTTCTAGTTCTGCTCTAAGAGACCCTACAGATAATGATGCACTCATTTTAATTGGAATTTTATTTGCATCATCAGTAATCCAAATAGTAACACTTTCTTGTGCTTTAAAAATTCTACCAGATTGCACTAATGGTCTAAAAACTAACGTATTTATATCGCCAAATTTAGAGTCTAAAACCTGTTTGCCTAAAAATCGAAGTTTAAAAGGATAGATCTGCTCATCCATAAAAATATCTATGGCTATTTCATCTCCTTTTTTCATGTCTTTTACATCTTGATTTCTTAAATAATAAAATGCAGATAACATATCTTGTACATTTAAAACAGAAATTGTAGTATCTTTTTGTTTGATAAAATCTTGAACGTAAGCGTGATTCGCTTTTTTATTAAATGTGGTTATGGTGTGTTTTTTATAACCTCCTTCATTTATTTTTCTTTTAAATAAATAGGGCGATACTTCATTTTTATCAAAATAACTTTCATATAAATCGTCTACTTTAAAAAACCATTTTATCATACCAGATGTCCAACCAGAACCTTTTGTATGAAATACTTTTTTGCCATTTAAGGCTGTCTCTTCTACTTCTAAAACAGCAGTGCCAGCTCTTAAAAATCCGCTATAACTCATTTTATAACGCAACCATTCTCCACTTTTAAAAGCATGAATGTGTTGTTGTTGTGATACAATTGCAGTTGAGATAAAAAGAAAAGTAAATAATAGAATTTGTTTTTTCATAGTTTTTCAAACTTATAAAAAAGTATTGACAATTAGCGTTCCAAAAAAGAAAAATAGCGTAAGAAATCTTTGTAAACCACTTTTTAACAATTTTTTTTAAAATGTACCCCAGTCTTTTAGCTCTTTTTCTGACCATAAATATGGATAAAAAACTCTTCTCTGATATTTTGGGTGCATGTATTTACGCCAATTACTACCACCTGTTGCTTCTAAATCGGAGTCTTTACCACCAATATATTTTGCTGCTGTATTGTAATGTGCCATTACCCACTTTACGTTTACGGTATAATCGTAATGACGCATTGCTTTGATTAAATCTTCATTTTCTTGAACTTCTTTAGGCAATTGTTTGAATTTTAGAGATAAATTAATGTTGTTATAATCTTCCATAAAATCTATAAAATCTCCCATATATTTTTTCTCAAAAAGGTTTAATAAAGTTGATTTTTGACCGGTAGTATAATTTTTACCTGCTGCTTGCCAATATAAATGATTGTAAGCATTTCTAAAAGATGAATTTCTATCAATTGTATCTCTGTAACGTGCATCTATTAAATTAATTAATTCTGTAGATGCAAATTCTATTTTTCTGTATTGTGCTGATTGAAAACCACTTGCAGGTGTTAATGTATTTCTAAATTTTAGGTATTGTTCTTTTTCCATACCATCTGTCATTACTGTAAATGAGCTACAAAGCATGTCAAAATACCTGCTTATTCTGCCTAAATGCATGGTAAATTTATCTGCAGAAATATCTGTTGCTTTTGCAACCTGATCAATTTCCCATAAAATCATTTTAAACAATAATTCGTTTACCTGATGATACATAATAAACACCATTTCATCTGGCTGGTTGGTTCTTGGAGTTTGCAAGCCTAAAAGTGAATCTGTCTGAATATAATCCCAATACGTAATGGGTGTACTGTGCAGTAAACCTTCTAACATGGCATCTACAGGAACACCTAGTTTATCGTACTTTTCTTCTATGGCTTTTAAAATTTCTTCTCTATTCATGTATTGATATAAAAAAAATTACTAGGATTGATTGGTCTGGTATAAAGATACTAAATAAAGACCTTTCAGGTTTTTGAAACCTGAAAGGTTATTAATATTTAAAAATCGTAACTCAAACTAAAAATTAGTAAACTTTAAAGTGTTCCTCTTTTTGCTTGTTCTCTTTCTATAGATTCAAATAAGGCCTTAAAATTGCCTGCTCCAAACCCTTTGGCTCCCATTCTTTGAATGATTTCGAAAAACAAAGTTGGTCTATCTTCTACTGGTTTTGTAAAGATTTGCAACAAATAACCTTCTTCATCTGCATCTATCATAATACCCAACGCTTTTAAACTTTCGATATCTTCTCTTAATTCGTGACTAAATGCTTCTAATCTATCAGGAACAGCTTTGTAATATTCTTCTGGTGGTGTAGATAAAAACTCCACTCCATTTAAGCGTAATTGTGTAACTGTAGCAACAATATCATCTGTGGCAACAGCAATGTGTTGCACACCTGCACCTTCGTTAAAATCTAAATATTCTTCTATTTGTGATCTTTTTTTACCTTCTGCTGGTTCGTTTATTGGAAATTTAATGCGTCCATTTCCATTGGACATTACTTTACTCATTAATGCTGAATATTCTGTATGGATTTGCTTATCATCAAAAGATAAAAAGTTTTCGAAACCCATGACATCTTCGTACCATTTTACCCAAACATCCATTTGGTTCCAACCTACATTGCCCACCATATGATCTATATATTTTAAACCAGCAATTGGCGGATTGTAATCGGATTCCCATTTTTTAAAGCCTGGTAAAAATGCACCATTATAATTTTTACGCTCTACAAATAAATGTACAGTTTCACCATAAGTGTAAATTCCTGCTCTTACTACTTCTCCATGTTCATCTTTTTCTACGGTGGGTTCCATATACGATTTTGCACCTCTAGATGTAGTTTCTTTATACGCTTTTCTTGCATCTTCTACCCAAAGCGCTATTATTTTTACGCCATCACCATGCTTTACAATATAATTATTTATAGGCGATTTACTGGTTAATGGTGTTGTAAGCATTAACTTGATTTTGTCTTGGGTTAACACATAACTTACGGAATCTTTTGAACCTGTTTCTAACCCACGATAAGCATGCGATTGAAACCCAAATGCTGTTTTATAAAAATGTGCTGCTTGTTTTGCGTTGCCTACATAAAATTCTACATAATCTGTACCTAACAATGGAAGGAAATCTTGTGCTCCTTCGAATATTTTTTCTAATGTATACATAACTAAAGCCCATCCTAGCCTTCCCAAAGGGAAGGAACTCCTAACTGGGTATTAAAAGTCTTTATGTTTTTAATTGCTATTCGCTTGCAAACTAGTTTAGCCGTGATTGAAATGGCATCCTTTTTTTGCTGCCATAAATGGCAAAAAAAGATATAATGGAAAGCGCGAAATAGCTTCTTATTATTTTTAATTTTAATAAACTTTTTTGAGTTTGTTACTCATTCCCCTTCTTTGGAGGGGTTAGGGGAGGCTTATAACCAAGATTTATAATACTCTTTATCTGCTATTTTTATAGCTTCTTCTGTAACTTGTAAGGGTTTAAAAGTATCTACCATAACTGCTAATTCTTTGGTTTCGGTTTTACCAATACTGCGTTCTGTAGCTCCTGGATGTGGTCCATGAGGTATCCCTGCTGGATGTAGAGAAATATGACCTGCTTCTATATCGTTTCTGCTCATAAAATCGCCATCTACATAATACAAAACTTCGTCTGAATCTATATTACTGTGATTGTAAGGTGCTGGAATTGACTGTGGATGGTAATCGTACAAACGTGGTACAAAACTGCAAATTACAAAGGCATTAGTTTCAAAAGTTTGATGAACTGGTGGTGGTTGATGAATACGGCCTGTAATAGGTTCAAAATCGTGAATTGAAAATACATAGGGAAAGTTGTAACCATCGTAACCTACTACATCAAAAGGATGTGAGGCGTATACCATTTCTATAATTTCGTCTTGTTTTTTTACGTTGATGATAAAATTGCCCAACTCATTATGTGTTTCTAATTCTTGTGGTCTGCGTAAATCTCGTTCACAAAAGGGTGCGTGTTCTAACAACTGACCAAACCAATTTCTATAACGTTTTGGTGTGTAAACTGGTGAATAGGATTCTACAATAAACAATCTATTGTCTTTTGAATCGAAATCTAATTTATAGATAATTCCACGTGGAATTACCAAATAATCTCCATATTTAAAGTCGATATTTCCTAAATGCGTTCTTAGTTTTCCTGTTCCTTTATGGATAAAAATAACCTCGTCTGCATCTGTATTTTTATAAAAATAATCTTTAGTAGATTCTTTTGGAGCAGACAAAATAATATTACAATCTGAATTGGTTAACACCACTTTTCTGCTTTGTAAATAATCATTTTCTGGCTGTACTTGAAATCCGCGAAAGCTATAAGACTGAATATTATTTGCTTTGGCAATTTTAGGTTTTACAGAATATTGTTTTCTAATTTCTTTGACCATGGTTGGTCTATGTTCGTGATAGCTGTTGGTAGACATCCCGTCGAAACCAATAGTACCAAATAGTTGCTCGTAATACAAGCTACCATCTTTTTTACGAAATTGTGTGTGTCTTTTTGAAGGGATTGTTCCTAATTTATGATAAAAAGGCATAATGTTTAATTTGTTATTCCTGCGAAAGCAGGAATTTTGTGAATCGATTTTTGAGTTTTCTGAAATGCAATACCGCATTAAGTGCAAAATGAGAGTAAAAGAACATCACTCTGGATTGCGCTTAATTAAAAACTTTAAATACGTTAGTAAATCTGGATACATGTTACTAAATCGATTTCGTTACCTAGCAAAGATACAAAAAGTACATCAAAAAATTTTATTCTGTATTACAAAATGGGTTGTTGTATTCATGATTTTTTTAGACAGTAATTTTATGGTATAAAAAAACCGAAATAAAAGTTAATGAAATAAACTCAACAAGGATGAATCTAAAAAAGTCGAATCTAAATTTGTGCAGTCTGTAAAACTTACTCAATCTTTTTAACCACTGCTTTTGGTGCTTCTTTTCTAGAGCCATCAAAACCATCAACACCACCAACTGTGGTATATTTCATTACATATTTTTTATCTGGAAAAATACGTTTATATGCACTTTGACACATTAAAGTTGCTTCGTGAAATCCGCATAAAATCAACTTTAATTTACCAGGATAGGTATTTACATCGCCAATGGCATAAATGCCTGGTATATTGGTTTGGTAATCTAAAGCATTGTTTACTTTAATGGCGTTTTTTTCTATTTCTAAGCCCCAATTTGCAATAGGTCCTAATTTAGGTGACAACCCAAAAAGTGGAATGAAATGATCGGTTTTGATCATAAAAGCTTCGTCTCCTTTTTTAATAACAGAAACACCTTCTACTTTATTTGTACCAGCAATACCTACCACTTCTGCAGGTGTAATTAGATCTATTTTACCCGCATCTTTTAATTCTTGTACTTTGTCTACAGAATCTAAAGCGCCTCTAAACTCGTTTCTTCTGTGAATTAATGTTACAGAAGATGCTACATCAGTTAAAAAGATAGACCAGTCTAAAGCAGAGTCTCCACCACCAGCAATGACTACTTTTTTATCTCTATAAACTTCTGGGTCTTTAATAATATATTCGACCCCAACATTTTCGAAATTTGTAATGTTTGGTATCGGAGGTTTTCTTGGTTCAAAACTACCTAAACCACCAGCAATAGCGACTACTTTTGCTTGATGTTTGGTACCTTTATTTGTAGTTACAATAAAGGTTTCATCTTCTTGTTTTTCAATAGTATCTGCACGTTCTCCTAAGGTAAAACCTGGTTCAAATTGTTTAATTTGTTCCATTAATTTATCTGTTAAATCGCCTGCTAAAATTTCTGGATAAGCAGGAATGTCGTAAATGGGTTTTTTAGGATATATTTCTGAACACTGACCTCCTGGCTGTGGTAAAGCATCTATTAAATGACAGCGCAGTTTTAATAATCCTGCTTCAAAAACGGTAAACAAACCTGTAGGTCCTGCACCTATTATTAATATGTCTGTAGTAATCATTAATTTTAAAATATGTGAAAAACAAAAATAGATTTTTTATAGAAAAAAATAGGTGACATTTGTCACATACAAACTACGCTACATTTATAACTTCTTCTATTTGTGGGGCATACTTTTTTATGGTAGCTTCAACACCATTTTTTAAAGTCATTTGGTTTACAGAACAACCTGTACAAGCGCCTTCTAATTGTACTTTTACAATCGTATTTTCTATAGATAAGAGCTTAATATTACCACCATCGCTCATTAAAAACGGACGGATTTCATCTAAGGCTTTTTCTACATTTTCTTGTGTTTCTTGTGCTGTCATAACAGGGCCCTCTTAATCTCCCCAAAGGGGAGAAACTCAAAACGGGTATTTTGAGCTTATATTTTAAACTAAATTTATATTCAATATGTTCCACCTTATTGTTTTCACTTTTTATTCCTTCCCTTTGGGAAGGTTAGGATGGGCTATTTTACTGCACTACAACCACTCATTGTAGTAATTCTAACAATTTCTGTTAGTGGTAAGTTTGCATTTCTTTGTAATAATTGTGATACCATTTCTTTTGTAATATCATGAAAAGCTTTTTCTAAAACTGTGTCTTCTTGCAGTGCAACTGGGTGCCCAACATCGCCAGATTCTCTTATGCTTTGTACTAATGGTACTTCTCCTAAAAATTGAGTTTTAATATCTTCGGCTAAATTTTTAGCGCCATTTTGCCCAAAGATATAATATTTATTATTTGGTAATTCTTCTGGTGTAAAGTATGCCATATTTTCTATAATACCTAAAACTGGTACATTTATACTTTCTTGTTGAAACATCGCTACTCCTTTTTTAGCATCTGCCAAAGCAATATTTTGTGGCGTACTTACTACAACTGCACCATTTATGGGTAAAGCTTGTACTATAGATAGGTGCACATCTCCTGTTCCTGGAGGTAAATCAATTAAAAGAAAATCTAGTTCGCCCCAATCTGCATCAAAAATTAATTGTTTTAAAGCTTTAGATGCCATTGGTCCACGCCAAATTACAGCTTGGTCTGGGTTTGTAAAAAAGCCTAAAGACAATAATTTTACCCCATAACTTTCTATAGGTTTCATTTTTGAGCGTCCATCTACATTTACAGAAAGTGGTTTTTCTCTTTCTACATTAAACATAATATGTTGTGATGGCCCATATACATCTGCATCTAAAACACCAACATTAAAACCCATTTTTGCTAAAGAAATTGCTGTATTTGCTGTGATTGTAGATTTACCTACACCTCCTTTACCAGAGGCAATTGCAATAATATTTTTAATATTTGGTATTTCTTTACCTCTAATTAAATTAGGGTTTTCTTTAGCTGCTGGCTTTTCTACTGAAACAGTAACTTTTACCTGTAAAGTTTCTAAAACATTACTTTTAATAGCTTTCGTTATTTCTAATTCTATCTTCTTTTTTGCTTGTAATGTTGGGTTGCTAATCGTAACATCTACATTTACCTCATCTCCAAAAATTACTATATTTTTAACATTGTTGTTTTCTACCAAACTTTTACCTTCTCCGGGTGCTGTTATGGTTTCTAATGCTTTGTATATATCTTGTTTTTTAAAACCCACGTGTTATTTTTATTTAATCTTATTTGCAAAGATACATCTTCAAGAGGAGAAAAGAAAGCTACAAAATTCTAATTATTTATAGGTTAATAACTGCTAGTTATAGGTTAATAGTTGTTTTATTTACCTGATAAAGTAGCGTTTAAAAGAAAGTTTTTTAAGACATTTGTAGCGTACAATTAGTTTTATAAAATGAAGAATTTTTTTAGGGTTGTTAGTTTTTTAGAAGGGGTCTCTTACTTGCTACTTTTGTTTGTTGCTGTGCCCATTAAATATTTTAATGGAGATGATAGTTATGTGAAATTACTAGGAATGCCACATGGTTTGTTCTTTATGCTGTATATTGTTTTGGCAATTGTAATTCAGAAACAAATGAAATGGAATGCTAAAACTTTAGGAATTGTGATGCTTGCTTCTATCATTCCTTTTGGTACTTTTTATATTGATAAGAGGTATTTAAGATAGGTTTAAAACCTTAAAAGATTCATTATTTAGTAATTATACTAAATAAAATTGATGAGAAATCTTACCTTTAAGAGAGGCTAAATGGGAATTAACCACCACTAACTGGCGGAATTAGTGCAACAACATCATTCTTTTTTATAATTGATGTATCTTCTGCATATGATTCGTTTACAGCAATTGCATACGATGCTATATTTGTTAAACTTGGATACTTTTCTTTTAGTATGATTTTAAAATTAGCTACAGAAATTGGCTTTTCTATGGTAATTTCATCTTGATTACTATTCACCAAATCTGTTGTAATCCCAAAAAATAATACTTTAACTGTCATCATAAAATTGTTTTAAAACAAGCTTGCTCTAAATACAAAACCCCTTTCTTTGATACCTCCATAACGTGCGCTTACATACTCTACTCTTAAAAAACGCCACTTACCAAAACCTAAATTTGACAAACCTACAGAATACTCTGTGTATGGCTTTTTATCTGCCATAAACAAGGCTTTTCCACCTGCAACTAAATGAAAATTCAATTTATTTAATAAAGGTATTTTACCTAAAATTGCACCTCTAAAATTATGCTCTAAATGCATTTCTGCATATTTATCATTGGTGTAATATTTGTAATATTCTAGTAAATTAAAGCTATTTAAATCTCTATCTATAGGAAACAAAAGTTGATTTCCATTAGCTTGCAATTTATCCATAAAAGCAATGTCTTTCTTTTCTAAAAAAGCACCTGCTCTTAAATGATACTGAAACCTACCAAAATTACCTGCATTTAAATCTTGCCTAATATTTGCTATAAATAAATCTGAATTTAAGTTGGAATTATCTGAACCAAATCTTTTAATATAATTTAAACTAATTGTCGGGAATTTACTTTCACCTACATTAAATTTTCTATCTGGGTAAGATAAATATTTTTGACCAATCACAATGGTTGTACCTACGTTTAATGTGGCAATATTATGTTCTGTAAAAGCTGCATTTGTAAAATCTGTTGGGTCTAAAGGATTGTTAGATGTAAATCCATTTACATCTTGTTTTGCAAAAGAATAATTGGTAGTATTAAAAAGTGGTGTTCTTTTGGCATATTCTAAGAAAGTAGAAAAATAAATACCATTTTTAATTTCTTCTGAATATCTAACTTTTGCAGCTGTTTTCTCATAAATTTTAAGGAAATTTTGTCTATTAAACAAAGATGATATGGTGTTGTTTAATTTAAATATGGGGTCTCTATCATTAAATTGAGGGGTTTCTATTCCTCCAGAAATAGTTAATCTTGGTTTAGAAATGTTGTTCCATTTTTTTGTGAAGTAAAAAGTAGGTCTCAGCTTTTTTTCTGAAAAAGCATAATTAAAGTCCATACCTGCATTCCACCATTTCCCTTCATCATTTAATTGTTCAAAATAACTAAAACCCAAAGTTGTATAAAAACCTTGTACTGTATTAAAACCTGCTTGTAATAAAGGGCCATCGTAAGAAAACGACCTGTTTTTATAAGAGTCTCTATATGTATATCCTGTTAAAGGATTTAAAAAACCAAACTTATTCCCTTTTGCATCAAGAGAATCTAAATATTTTTTAGATTTTCGTATCAACTTTATACTATCTTTTAATTTATAGTCTGATACTTCTTCTTTTGTAAGAGGAACAGGTCTAAGCGTATTCCAAAAAACACTGTCTTTTTTTGTAGCATTTTCTTCAAAAGATAAAACCTCATTAGTAAACGTATTTTCTGTAAATGTTGGGTTAAAATTATAATCTGAATATATGTAGGAGAATTTTCCACTAGATTTAAATCCGAATATAGAAATATCAAAATCAATACTTTGGCTAATAAGTACCCAAGCACCTATTTCATCAGTATAATTGTAGCCTTGTTTTAATTTTAAAGTATTTACAATTGGTATATTTACTTGTGCACCTGTGGTAATTAAATCTGCACCATAAATAGCCCAATCGTTTT
The DNA here is from genome assembly GCF_057219325.1 of Polaribacter sp. YIW18. Taxonomy (NCBI): domain Bacteria; kingdom Pseudomonadati; phylum Bacteroidota; class Flavobacteriia; order Flavobacteriales; family Flavobacteriaceae; genus Polaribacter; species Polaribacter sp. YIW18. Next base: position 255,583 of record NZ_JBXVVE010000001.1, read on the forward strand.
CTACAATATATATATGACCTTGAAAAACTCGATCGTTATTTCTTTTGGGTAGTAATTTTATTTTATTGATGAGCTTGCCATTTTTATCGTAAAAAGTACCCACTAATTTGTATCTGTAATAACTAAATGCATTGCCAGATACGGGCGAAACCAAATCGTTAAAAACTTCGATACTATTTTCATATAAGTCTATATTAGAGTCTTCTGCTCTATTAAAACTTACACCATTGTCTTGCCCAGAAACTTTAGAAGCTATAATTTTTTCTTTAAATTTTTTAGGATTCTTTTGAAAAGTAATCTTAGAAAATGTTTCAGATAAATAAATAATACCACTTCTTGTAGAGTCTAAACCACCACCAAAATCTCCAGTAGATTGCCCAAAAAACTTTTCTGGTGCATCTTTTATTCTTGTTAAACCTCTGGAGTAAAATTTTGCAGTATAATTAGCGTATTTGTCCGTATTTTTTTCTTTGCTTGCAATTACATTTCTTATAATTCTATTAGCAGGATTGTCTTTTGTAGATATAGTAATTTCTTTTAAACTTACAGATTCTTCTTCTAAAGTAACATCTAATATATAAGGAAATTTAGTAATTGTAACTTCTTTTTTAAGCGTTGTAAAACCAATAAATTGAAATACAATTGTGTATTTACCTGGCTTTTTTATATCTAAAATATAATCGCCATTATCGTTAGAAGTAGTTCCTGTAACAGTTTTGTTTAAATATACACTTACAAAAGAAAGTGGGTCTCCTTTTTTATCTATAATTTTCCCTTGTATTTGACCAATTGTTATCGATGAAATAAAGAGTGATAACAAAAAAAATACGCTTCTCATTCAGTTGGTTTTAGTAAGTAGACGCAAACTTATGGTTTATGTTACAATTTTATATTTATTTATTGTTAGAGGAATTTTACGCTAGTTGTTTAAAATAGACGCTTAAAAATCGATAATGGTTGTATTAAGAGTTGTATATAATTAGTTTTTAGTAGATTCTCTAACCACTATATTTGTCTCTAAAACTTCTTCTTTATAAATGATACTTTTATTTTTCTTTTTGTCTTTTATTTCTTTGTACAATATTTTAAATGCTTTTTTACCCATTTTAAAACCAGGTTGATTTATTGTTGTTAAAGAAGGAGAAATAACAGAAGACATAAACCAATTGCTAAACCCAACAATATTTATTTGTTCAGGTATTTTTACACCTTGCTTGTTAAAAGCTGCTATTGCTCCTATGGCTACCAAATCTGTATTGATAAATATCCCATCTACATCTTTATGGTCTTTTAATAACTTATTTGCGAAAAAACTTCCCTCTTCAAAACTCATATCATTTAATAAATAAACTAAAGAAGCATCGTATTTTATATTATTATCTGTTAAAGCCTGTTTATACCCTAAAAAACGATCTATAGAGTTTTGTGGTAACAATGGACCTCTAAAATGGGCAATTCTTTTACAACCAATATCTATTAAATGTTGTGTAGCCTTGTATGCTGCTTTTCTGTCATCTATAATTACTTTTGAGCATTTTACAATTTTTGCAATTTTATCGAACATTACTAAAGGCGTTCCTTGATCTAATATTTGATTTAAGTGTTTAAAATCTCCTGTTGCGTTTGCCAAAGAAATTAAAATACCATCTACTCTTTTATTTAATAGCAAATCTATCTGCTGTTTTTCTAGCTCGTAAGACTCATTAGATTGCAATGTAATTACTAAATACCCTTTTTTTTCAGCTTGAGAAATAATACCTTTAATTACACTAGAAAAAAAATGATGTACAATTTCTGGGATTATTAAACCAATGGTTTTAGACTCTTTTGTTCTTAAATTTACTGCAAAAGAATTGGGTTTATAATTTAATTTTGCAGCAGTTTCTCTTACTAACTTTCTTGTTTTTTTACTAACATCTGGGTATTCTTTTAATGCTTTAGAAACCGTTGTTATAGAAATACCTAATTCTTCTGCAATCTTTTTAAGTGTCATCAAAATAAAATTTTATTTTTAAAAAATTGTTTGTTTTATTACCTGATAAATATACTAAATTATCTTAATCGAAAACGTTTTCGGTAAATCGAAAACGTTTTCGATTTTTTAATTTGATAAAATTTTTGTTTATAAGAATACATTTGACAAAGAAACAATTAACTTTTTATTAAATTCACATTTAAAATGAAAAAACAATTACAATTTAGAATAGCTTTATTGATGGTATTTTTACTATCAACAACAGCTTTTGTTGCACAATCAACAATTTCTGGTACTGTAAAAGATCAAAAAGGTGAAATTATTCCAGGTGTAAGTATCTATTTAAAAGGTACTACAAAAGGAACTAGTTCTGATTTTGATGGTAACTACGAAATTAAAAATGTAGACAATGGAACCTACACTATTATTGCATCTTATATTGGATTCGATAATTTTAAAAAGGAAATTAATGTAAATGGTAAATTAACCTTAAACATTGTTATTAAAGAAAATGCACAATCTTTAGACGAAATTATTGTGACAGGAGTTGTAAATCCAAAATCTAAAATAGAATCAAGTATTTCTGTTTCTACTGTAGGTATAAAGCAAATAGAACAAGCATCTCCAAGATCTGCAGGTGAACTTTTTAGAAGTATTCCTGGTATTCGTGCAGAGTCTTCAGGTGGTGAAGGTAATGCAAACTTTAACGTACGTGGTGTACCAGTTTCTTCTGGTGGTTCAAGATACTTACAATTACAAGAAGATGGTTTACCAATTATGTTGTTTGGAGATACTTCTTTTGGTAATGCAGACAACTTTTTACGTATAGATTCTAATATTGGTAGAGTTGAAGCTATTAGAGGTGGTTCTGCTTCTACGCAAACATCTAATGGTCCTGCAGGTATTATAAATATGATTAGTAAAACTGGTAAAATAGAAGGTGGAACTATTGGAGCAACCTATGGTTTAGATTTTCAAACTAGTAGATTAGATTTCGAATATGGAACTCCAATTGGAGAAGGTTTATATTATCATATTGGTGGTTTTATGCGTGTTGGCGAAGGGCCAAGAAATATAGGTTACCAAGGTAATAAAGGTGGTCAAATAAAAGCAAATATTACAAAAGAGTTTAAAAAAGGGTACGTTCGTACGTATTTTAAATTTTTAAATGATAGAGCTGTAATGTATATGCCAATGCCAGTAAGATTAACAGGTACAAATGCGAATCCAACTTTTGGAAATTTACCAGGTTTTGATATTACTTCAGACACTCCACATTCTATAAACATTCAAAATACATATAGTGTGTATGATGGTAACCCAACTCAAAATGATATGAGAAATGGAAACAACCCAGTTAGTAAAGCTATTGGTGCAGAGTTTTCTTTTGACTTAGGTGATGATTGGAAAGTAAATGGTAAAGCTAGATACTCTAATAATTCTGGTCAATGGAACGCTCCATTTACTGCAAATGTTGGTACTGTAGCAGAAATAGAAGCTTTAGTAAGAGGTGCTTCTGGAGCAACTGGTGCTTTAACATATCAAGATGGTTCGCCATTTAACCCTTCAAATGGTTTAGCTCAAGATATTAGATATTTTGATGTAACTATAGAAGATTTAAGTAACTTTTTTAGCGATGTAAAAGTTACAAAAGCAATTAATGACAATATAGGAGTTACAGTAGGTATGTTCTCTGCAACTCAAAACACAAAAATAGGATGGCAATGGAGTTCTGCAATTTCTGAAGTAGCAGGAGGTGGTAAAGCTAGATTAGGTGTTTTTGATGGATTTTCTCAAGGAGGAGCTTACTCTTTTGGTCAGCCAGTTTGGGGTAACTGTTGTCAAAGAAAATATAACACTGTACATAATGTAAATTCTCCTTATATAGGTGTAGATGCAGAAATTTCTGAAAAATTAAATTTTGATGGTAGTATTCGTTTCGAAAACGTAAATGTAAACGGAACCATAAACTCTGGTCAATTAAGTAATTTAGATGCAAATGGAGATTTAATTGGTTTTGATTATAACAGTGATGGTGTAATTAGCCCTTTTGAAGAAACGATACCTACAATTGCTGGTAACCCAGGGCAAGCTATAAGCGACAATTATAATTTTGTTTCTTTCTCTGCAGGTTTAAACTATAAATTAAATGATGGTGCTGCTGTTTTTGGAAGATATAGTAAAGGTGCTTCAGGTAGAGCTGCAGATAGAAATAACTATGGTGCAGATGGCTTAGGAGATGTGCAATTTGATGAGATTTCTCAATTTGAAGTTGGTTTAAAAAAGAGACTAGATAATGGTGTTTTAAATGTTACAGGTTTTTTAAGTAATACAGATGAAGGTATTAGTAACGAATTAAATAGAACTGTTGGAAATCCTTTTAAAGCTTTAGGTTTAGAGGTAGAATCTGCTTATAGATTTGGAGATTTTAGTATAAATGGTTCTGTTACTTATACAAAAGCAGAAATTGATGGTGGAGCAAACAAAGGAAACAAACCAAGAAGACAAGCAGATTTTGTATATAATTTAGCACCAACATATTCTTTTGGAGCAGAAAAACAACACTTATTTGGAATTACAATTTTAGGTACATCTAAATCTTTTGCACAAGATGATAACGATCTAGTTATGCCAGGTTACGCTTATGTAAATGCAGTAGCAAGAGTTGGTTTAACTAAAGGATTATCTTTAAGCGTAAATGCTAATAATTTATTCGATACCATTGGTGTTACAGAAGTAGAAGAAAATGGAAATTTAGCTGGTGGTTTAGCCAGAGCAAGAACTATTTCTGGTCGTTCTACAACTATGACATTACAATACAGTTTTTAAAAGAAAGTTTGTTAATTTTTATTGATTTGAATTAAAAGTGGAGCCAATGATAAATTTATTGGCTCCACTTTTTAAAAACAAGACAATCATCATCAAATTCTAAAATTATTTTAAAATGAAACATTTCATAATTATTGTTCTTTTATTTACATCACTTCAAAGCAAAGCACAAAAAGTTTTTAATGTAGATAAAGAATCAAAAAAAGAAAAAATGATTGTATATGGTAGCGATAGTTGCCATAGTTGTTTAGATACAAAAGCTTTTTTAAAAGAAAAAAAAATTAAATTCACGTATTACGATATTGATGTAAATAAAGTAAAGGAACAAGAAATGTTACTAAAACTTCAAAAAAACAATATTTCTATTCATACGTTAAGTTTACCAGTGGTAGATAATAAAGGAGATGTTTTTTTAAACAAAGGTAATCTACAAGAGTTTTTAAAAGTTTTAGCTAAAAAAATAGAAAAAGATGAAAATTAAAAAACCTACACTTAGTTTCTGGCAAATATTTAATATGAATGTTGGTTTTTTAGGCATTCAATTTAGTTTTGGCTTACAGCAAACAGCTGTAAACCCAATCTTCTCTTTTTTAGGAGCAAATCACGAAGATTTACCACTATTAAATTTAGCTGGTCCTGTTACAGGTTTAATTATACAACCTATAATTGGTGCTATTTCAGATAAAACATGGTCTCCAAAATGGGGAAGAAGAAAACCCTTTTTCTTAATTGGAGCTTTAATTGGTAGTTTGTGTTTATTCGCTTTTCCTTACAGTCCATCTTTATGGTTTGCTGTAGGTTTACTTTGGATTTTAGATGTTGGTAACAATATGGCTATGGAACCATACAGGGCATTTGTTGGAGATAAACTACCAAATAAACAATTAAGTTTCGGTTATCAAATGCAAAGTTTATTTGTGGGTGCAGGTATTGTGTTGGCAAACGCATCTATATTTATTTTTCAAGATCAATTTGGTGGTGTAGAAAATGTAGATGAAACTGTAAAAGCAATTCCAAAATGGTTGTATTACTCCTTTTTTATCGGAGCAATTTTATCTGTTGCAACCATACTTTGGTCGGTTTTAAAAACCCCAGAAATTCCTCCTTCAGAAGAAGAATTAAAAGAAATAGAAAAACACAACAAACTATCTTTTGTAAATAGAGTAAAAACGCCTTTTAAAGAAATTGTTAGCGCAATAAAAGACATGCCAAAATTTATGTGGAAGTTAGCTGGTGTGTATCTTTTTCAATGGTATGCCCTATTTATTTACTGGCAATTTATCTCGCCAATGTTCGAAGAAAGTATGGGCTTTAACAAGTCAGAAGCATTAAGTCAAGCAGCAAAAATGAATACAACTTACAATATTTCTACCATTGTTTTTGCATTGGCACTAGTTCCTTTTGCATTAAAATGGGGAGGTAAAAAAGTATATGTACTTAGTTTATTTTTAACAGGTATCGCTATGCTTAGTATTCCAAACATACAAGACCCAACTTTGGCTATTTTACCAATGATTTTATTTGGTATTGGTTGGGCAGCAATGATGGGAATTCCATATTCTATGGTATCTAAAATTGTAATTCAAGAAAGACGTGGTGTATATATGGGGATTTTAAATATGATGATTGTAATCCCAATGGGAATACAAACATTAACTTTTGGACCAATTGTAAAAAACCTTTTAAACAACAGTGCAGTAAATGCTATTTTATTAGGAGGAATCTTTTTTATAATTGCCGCATTTTTAGCATTAAGGCTTAAAGAAACAAAATCAATTACAGAATAAAATTAAGATTCTATTAATACAAGAAATAGATAAAAAGATAAAGAAATTAATTTTGAAAAACAGTAATAAAAACATAGACATTTTATGTGTGGGAGAAGTTTTAGTAGACTTTATAGGCCATCAAAACAATGTGTTAATAAACGAAACTAGAGACTACCACAGATATTTAGGTGGTTCGCCTGCAAACGTAGCTATGAACTGCAAAAGATTGGGTTTATCCTCTACCTTAGTTTCCTCTGTTGGAAATGACGGCTTTGGAGAATACATTTTTAAAAGGTTAGAAGAAATTGGTATCAATACCTCAAATGTTAAAAAATTAGAAAACAAATCTACAAGTGTTATTTTTGTCTCAAAATCTAATGGAACACCCGATTTTATACCTTATAGAAATGCAGATTGTGATATTTCAGAAAATCAAATTACTACTGAAATGTTATCTCAAACAAAAATTTTTCATACAACTTGTTTTGCGCTAAGTAAAAATCCTGCACAAACAACTATACTTAAAAAAGCTGAAGAAGCTCACAAAAAAGGATGCAAATTAAGTATCGATGTCAATTACGCTAAAGAACTCTGGGAAACTAAAGAACAAGCTTTACAAGTAATTAAAAATTATTGTCAATTCAATCCATTAATAAAAATTAGTGAAGATGATATGTTGCGTCTTTTCGAAAAACAACTTCCACATAAAGAAATTTTTGAGTTCTTTCACAATTTAGGGGTAGAAACTGTATGCCTTACACTTGGAAGTAAAGGTGTAAAACTTTCTCAAAAAGGAAAAAATATGATTCAATTACCCGCTATAAAAATAGAAAAAGTAATGGATACCACTGGGGCTGGTGATGCTTTTTGGTCTGGCTTTTTATTTGCTTACATTAAAGCAAAAACTATTGAAGAGTGTTTGCAGATTGCTTTAAAATTAGCCGCTTTAAAACTACAAAACGTAGGTAGATTACCTAACAATATCAATATTTTATCAAAACTTTTATAAGTTTTACTTAAAAATACCTTTTTTATGTCATCAGAAAAAAATACTACTATTTCTAATGGTGTTATGTTAAATGCATATCCAGATAGTATTGGAACAAATTTAAGTGATACTATTAAAATGCTTCAAAAAAAAGATTTTAAAGATGTATTTTCTTTGTTTTATGTGTTACCTACTTTTTTTAATAGCGATTTAGACAGGGGTTTTTCTATTATAGATTACAATCTGAATGATGAATTGGTTTCTAAAAATGATTTAAATGCGTTAGAAAAATTAAAAATCGAATTAAAATTTGATATTGTTCTCAATCATTTATCTGTAAATTCCCCACAATTTAAAGACCTTTTAGAAAAAGGTGATGCATCTAAATACAAAGATTTTTTTATCAATTGGAATACTTTTTGGCAAGAAAACGGAACAAAAAATGAAGACGGAATTGTAATACCAAAAGAAGAATTTCTCAATAAATTATTTATGAGAAAATCTGGATTACCCATTTTAAAAGTTCCTTTTCCAGATGGTACAGAAAAACCATATTGGAACACCTTTTACCAAGAAATAAATTATCATAAAGTAGCTGCAGAAGATTTCATGAAAATTGATGGAATTTCATTATCACAATTAAAAAACATTACCAAAATAATAAATAAAGCTATTGATTCTAAAGAAAGCATAGAAAATATCGATTTTGGAAATTTGAATACGTTTAAAGATGAAATTATTAGAATTACTAACAAAAAAAGAACTTTTTTAGGGCAAATGGATGTCAATGCCAAATCTGAACTGGTTTGGGATTTTTATGAAAAAACCTTGGCAAAAGTAAAAAGTTTTGGGTGTAAAATATTACGCTTAGACGCCTTTGCATATTTGCATAAAGAAATTGGTCAAACCAACTTTTTTAATAAACCTGGTACCTGGAATTATTTAGAAAGAATTAATAAAATAGCTCAGAAAAATGATTTAGTACTACTTCCAGAAATTCATGCAGAATATGGTTTAAAGTTACATAATGAGGTTGCCAAAGAAGGTTATCAAATATATGATTTTTTCTTACCTGGTCTAATGATTCACACTTTAGAAAAAGCATCTAACAAAGCTTTACTTACTTGGGTAAATGAAATTGTAGAAAAAAAACACAAAACAGTAAATATGTTGGGTTGTCATGATGGTATACCTGTTTTAGATTTAAAAGGTAAAAAAGTAAATGGCAAGTATAATAAAGGTTTGTTAGAAGATAACGAGATAGAAACCATTATGGATACCATCATTAAACGTGGCGGAAGAGTTAAAAATTTATATGATCCTTCTGGGAAAAAAATATCCTATTATCAGGTAAATGCTACCTTTTTTAGTGCTTTGGGCGAAGATGAAAAAAAACTATTATTAGCCAGAGCCATTCAATTATTTATGCCTGGTATTCCTCAAGTTTGGTATTTAGATCTCTTTGCAGGTAAAAACAATTATAAAGCTGCAGATAAAGGTGGTAGTGGTGGCCATAAAGAAATAAACAGAACAACACTTTCTAATAGCGATATTGAAGAAGGTTTACAAAAACCAATCGTACAAAATCAACTAAAATTAATGCGGTTAAGAAATACTTCAAAAGCTTTTTCAGGTAGTTTAAACATCAATAATTCTAAAGAAAACGAATTAGATATTTCTTGGCAAAACAACCAAGATTTTGCACATTTAAAAGCCAACTTAACTTCATTAACTTTTTCTATAAGATATTTAGAAAACGATATAATAAAAAAAATGAGGTTTTAATACCAATCTAAACCTATTATTCTTTAGCTATTTCATTTTCTCTTTCATTGAAAACCATATATTTGTAGGCTCAAACCAACAGCAAATTTTATGAGCGATTCTAGAAAAAGACACGAGGCATTAGTATACCACGCAAAACCAAAACCAGGAAAAATAGAGGTTATTCCAACAAAAAAATATGCTACACAGCACGATTTAGCACTGGCATATTCTCCTGGTGTTGCAGAGCCTTGTTTAGAAATTGCAAAAGACAAAAACAACGTTTACAAATACACCTCTAAAGGTAATTTGGTAGCCGTAATTTCTAACGGAACAGCTGTTTTAGGTTTGGGTGATATTGGCGCTGAAGCATCTAAGCCAGTGATGGAAGGAAAAGGGTTGTTATTTAAAATTTTTGCAGACATCGATGTTTTTGATATCGAAGTAGACACCAAAGATGTAGAAAGATTTATAGATACTGTAAAAGCAATTGCGCCTACTTTTGGAGGTATTAATTTAGAAGACATTAAAGCCCCAGAAGCTTTTGAAATAGAAAGAAGATTAAAAGAAGAGTTAGATATTCCTGTAATGCATGATGATCAGCATGGAACAGCAATAATCTCTGCAGCAGCTCTAAAAAACGCAATAGACATTTCTGGCAAAGACATCTCTAATGTAAAAATAGTAGTTAGTGGTGCAGGGGCAGCAGCCATCTCTTGTACAAGATTGTATTTAAAATTAGGTGCAAAGAGAGAAAATGTGGTTATGTGCGATAGCAAAGGGGTTATCAGAAAAGATAGAGATAACTTAACTTCACAAAAAGCAGAATTTGCCACCCATAGAGATTTAAATACTTTAGAAGAAGCCATGCAAAATTCAGATGTATTTATTGGCTTATCTATGGGAAATGTAGTATCTCCAGAAATGCTATTGTCTATGGCAAAAAATCCAATTGTTTTTGCCATGGCAAACCCAATCCCAGAAATAGAATATAACTTAGCCGTTGCCACAAGAGAAGATATTATTATGGCAACAGGTAGATCAGACAATCCAAACCAAGTAAACAATGTATTAGGGTTTCCGTTTATTTTTAGAGGTGCTCTAGATGTTAGAGCAACTAAAATTAACGAAGAAATGAAAATGGCTGCAGTACATGCTTTAGCAGATTTAGCTAAAAAATCAGTACCAGAGCAAGTAAATATTGTGTATGATGAAGTAAGTTTAACCTATGGTAAAGAATACATTATTCCAAAACCATTCGATCCAAGATTAATTTACGAAATACCACCAGCCATTGCCAAAGCTGCAATTGAATCTGGTGTTGCCTTAGAACCCATTACAGATTGGGATAAATATAGAGAAGAATTAATGGAACGTTCGGGTTCTGGTAACAAAGAAATTAGGTTGCTACATAACAGAGCTAAAGGAAATCCAAAAAGTATTGTTTTTGCAGAAGCAGACCATTTAGATGTTTTAAAAGCAGCACAAAGAGTATATGAAGAAGGTTTAGGAAAACCAATCCTTTTAGGACGAAAAGAACTAATTTTAGAATTGAAAGAAGAAATCGGTTTTACTGCTGATGTGCCTATTATAGATCCAAAAACAGATGAAGAAGATGAAAGAAGAAATCGTTTTGGAGAGGTATATTGGAAAAATAGGCAACGTAAAGGACGTACTTTATCTGAAGCTAAAAAATTAATGCGAGAGCGCAATTATTTTGCTGCAATGATGGTAAATCAAGGAGAAGCAGATGCTTTAATTACAGGCTACTCAAGACCTTATCCTTCTGTTGTAAAACCTATGTTAGAGTTGGTCGAAAAAGATAAAGGTGTCTCTAGAATTGCAGCTTGTAATTTAATGTTAACCAAACAAGGTCCTTTATTTTTGGCAGATACAACCATTAATGAAAATCCGTCTTCAAAAGATTTGGCAAAAATTGCTCAAATGACAGGTAATTTTGCTAGTATGTTTGGTATGAAACCTAATATTGCTATGTTGTCTTTTTCTAACTTTGGTTCTTCAAATTCAGAAACATCTAAAAAAATTAGAGAAGCTGTTGCATATACCCATCGTCATTTTCCAAATACTGTGATCGATGGAGAAATACAAGCAGATTTTGCGTTAAACCCAGAAATGTTAGCAAAAGAATTTCCTTTTTCTAAACTAAATGGTAAAAAAGTAAACGTATTAATTTTCCCGAATTTAGAATCTGCAAACATTACATACAAACTACTAAAACAAGTAGACAAAGCAGAATCTATAGGACCCGTAATTTTAGGTTTTGATAAGCCTGTACATATTTTACAATTGGGCGCAAGTGTAGACGAGATGGTAAATATGGTAGCATTAGCCGTTGTAGATGCACAACAAAAAGAAAAGAGGAAAAAAAGGTAAAGGAAACCTAAAGTTAAAAGTGGGGCATTTCAAGTTGAGTATTGAAAATTAGATTTTTACAAATCGTTTTTGGTAAAAAATTATGTTATTTTGCCAATTGTTAAACTAGAAACTTCATCAACAAATAAAAACGGGTACTTTAGAAGCCTGAAAATAATTTATGATTACACAAATTAGAGGAAGATTAGTAGAGAAAAACCCAACAGAAGTGGTTGTAGACTGTAATGGTGTTGGATATTTATTACACATTTCATTAAACACCTTTTCTAGTTTACCAGACAATGAAAATGTAGTGTTATATACACATCTTTCTATTAGAGAAGACGCACACACTCTTTTTGGTTTTATCAATAAAACAGAAAGAGAAGTTTTTAAACTATTAATTTCTGTTTCTGGTGTGGGGCCAAGTATTGCAAGAACGATGTGTTCTTCTATGACTTCAGAAGAAATACAAAATGCCATTGCATCAGAAAATGTACCCTTAATACAATCTGTAAAAGGTATTGGAGCAAAAACTGCGCAAAGAGTAATTGTAGATTTAAAAGATAAAATTTTAAAGACGTTTGATGTAGACGAAGTTTCTGCAACAACAAGCAATACAAACAAAGATGAAGCGTTATCTGCTTTAGAAGTCTTAGGTTTTCAAAGAAAACAGTCAGATAAAATTGTGTCTTCTATCTTAAAACAAGATAAAGACGCCTCTGTAGAGACCATTATTAAATTAGCCTTAAAAAATTTATAATCAAGTGAGTACATTTTTTAAAAGCACTTTATTAGTCTTAACTTTTACGTTAGCAGTACAACTGCCTGCGTTTGCACAACAAAACACTAAAAAAGATAGTATTCGTGTTAAAAACGATTCTATAAAACTACGTTATGACTTTAAAAACACCCAAAAAGGAGGTTTATTTTTAAACGATTTAGCCGAAAAAGTAATCATTTTTGATAAGATTTTAAACAAATATGTTATTGTAGAAAAAATAGGAGATTACTACACAAGAACTCCTATTTATTTAACGCCAAGAGAATACGAAAAATACCGTTTAAAAAGAGACATGTTGCAATACTTTAAAGACAAAGTAAGCGCAACAAATAGTAAGAAAAAAGGTGCTGCAGACGCCCAAAAAGATTTGCTACCAACGTATTATGTTAACAATAAATTTTTTGAAACTATTTTTGGGGGTACAGAAGTAAAAGTTACACCAACTGGTAATTTAAACTTAAAGCTAGGTTTTATTTATCAGAATACAGAAAACCCACAAATTTCAGAAGAAAACAGAAGCAACTTTACTTTTGATTTTGATCAGCAAATAAACGCAAGTATTCGTGCAAAAGTGGGCGAACGCTTAGAATTTACTGCCAATTACGATACACAAGCTTCTTTTGACTTTCAAAACTTAGTAAAAATAGGTTTTACACCTACAGAAGACGATATTATACAAGGTTTAGAAGCAGGTAACGTTTCTATGCCCATTAAAAACTCTTTAATAAATGGTGCACAAAGTTTATTTGGGGTAAAAACAGATTTAAAGTTTGGAAATACAAACATAACAGCCGTTTTTTCTCAACAAAATTCAGAAAGTAAAACTGTGGTTGCAGAAGGTGGTGCCTCTATACAACCTTTCGAATTAAGAACTACAGATTATGATAACGATAGACACTTTTTCTTATCGCAATATTTTATAGATAATTATGCCAATTCGCTTGAAAATTATCCACTCATAAACAGTCCTATAAATATTACCAGAATAGAAGTTTGGATAACCAACAGAAATTCTAGTACAGAAGATTTTAGAAGTATCGTTGCCTTTGCAGATATTGGCGAGTCTGTTTCTAATGTTTTAGTAGATGAGAATGGTGTAGTTTTAAACCCATCTATAACGCAAGCACAAGTTTCTGGCAATAATTTACCTTTTAATGGGGCTAATAGAATTGGTACAGAAATTATTCCTGCTGGTGGCATTAGAGATGTATCTAGTATAGATGCTTCTTTAGCACCTTATAATATGCAAAATGGTACCAATTATTCTGTATTAGAAAATGCCAGAAAATTAGAGCAAAATGAATATCGATTAAACAGTCAGTTAGGGTTTATTTCTTTAAACAGAAGATTAAATGACGGTGAAGTTTTAGCTGTTGCTTATGAATATACAGTAGCTGGTAATGTAAATGGAAGTAGTAAAAATTCTTTTAAAGTTGGAGAGTTTTCTAATGATGGTATCCAAGCACCCAACAATTTAGCAGTAAAATTGTTACGTAGCGAAATTTTACAAACCAAAAGACCAGATGGAAATGGTGGTGAAGAATCTTTTCCAACTTGGCGTTTAATGATGAAAAACGTATATGCTTTAGGCGCGTTTCCTTTAACACAAAATGGTTTTCGTTTCGAAATACAATATAGAGATGACCAAACAGGTATCCCTTCTAATGTGTTACAAAACGCACAAACCCCAGGTATACCTAACAAACCATTATTACAGGTTTTAAATTTAGATCAGTTAGATCAAAGTCAGGCAAGAGAACCTGATGGTTTTTTCGATTATGTAGAAGGTATTACTGTAAATTCTGCAAACGGTTTTGTGTTTTTCCCAGAACCAGAACCTTTTGGTAACGATTTAGCAGATAGATTAACAAACCCTGCAGATGATATTTATTTATTTAAAGAATTATATTTAAACACAAAAATCAACATCAAAAATAACTTTCAAAATAAAGATAAATACTTTTTAAAAGGATATTTTAAATCAGAAAATTCAGGAGGTATCCCAATTGGAGCTTTTAACGTACCTAGAGGTTCTGTTAGAGTTACAGCTGGGGGAAGGCAATTGGTAGAAGGTATAGATTATGTGGTAGATTATCAATTAGGTCGTGTACAAATTATAGACCCAGGTTTACAAGCTTCTGGCGTACCTATTAGTGTTTCTACAGAAAATAATGCTGTTTTTAATCAACAAAGAAAAACCTTTTTTGGAGTAGATGTAGAACATAAATTTTCTGAAGATTTCGTTGTTGGGGCTACTTTTTTAAATGTAGAAGAAAGGCCTTTAACGCCCAAAATAAATTTTGGTTCAGACCCTATAAATAATACCATGTTAGGGTTTAATTTTGATTATTCTACAGAAGTACCGTTTTTTACAAAATTAGCAAACAAATTACCTTTTGTAGATACAGATGCACCTTCTAACCTATCTGTAAGAGCAGATATGGCTTACTTAATTCCTGGTACACCAAGTGGTATTGATGTAGCTGGTGCTGCAACTTCTTATATAGACGATTTTGAAGCATCACAAGTGCCTATTAGTTTATTATCTCCTCTAGATTGGTATGAAGCAAGTACACCTAAATATTTTCCTAATTTTAATGGAGAAAGAGACGATTTGTCCTACAATTACAAAAGAGCAAAATTAGCTTGGTACAGTGTAGATCAAATTTTTTATGGTATTGGCGAAACACCTGCAAGTATAGATGCAGATGAGCTTTCTAGAGCAGAAACTAGACAAATTAATTTCGGAGAATTATTTCCGAACATACAATTAGATATTACACAAAACTCTTTAGTTAGAACTTTAGATTTAGCCTATTTTCCACAAGAAAGAGGTTCTTATAATTTTGATCCATCTGCAAGCATACAAGATGGTAAAGTAACCTTACCCAACCCAGAAAGTAGATGGGCAGGTATTACAAGACCTTTAACTACCAATAATTTTGACCAAGCAAACGTAGAATACATTCAGTTTTGGATTATGGATCCTTACCAAAACTATTCGCTTACAGCAGAAGAAGGTTTACCACAAGGTATAGATCCAAACAATCCAATAAATCAAGTTGGAGATTTATACATCAACTTAGGAAACATTTCTGAAGACGTTTTAAAAGACAACCGTAAAATGTACGAAAACGGTTTACCAGAAGATGGTTTAAAGGTTCCTGGTAGCAATATTAACAATACTATTTGGGGTGATGTACCAAGAAATCCATCAATAATTTACGCATTTAATGAGCAAGATGCTGCCAGAACAAACCAAGATACTGGTTTTGATGGTTTAAATGATGATGAAGAAAAAAACCTTACAGGTATTGGGCAATATGCAACTTTAGATGATCCTGCAGCAGACAATTTTCAGTTTTTTAGAGGTGGTAATTTAGACGCCATAAATGCATCACTAATAAAAAGATATAAAGATTACAACAATACACAAGGCAACTCGCCCACTTTAAATCAGGGTGGAGAACCTTACCCAACATCGTCTACAACTTACCCAGATGTAGAAGATATTAATAGAGACCAAACCATGAATACTGTAGAGAGTTATTATGAATATAAAATTCCTCTAGACAGAAGTAGCTTAAGAAAAGGCTTTGGTTATGTAGTGGATGAAAAAACAACCAATGTAACTCTAGAAAACGGAAATACCCAACAAAGTAAATGGTATCAATTTAGAGTACCTGTTAGAAGTGGGACTCCAATTAATGGTATTTCAGATTTTAATAGCATTCGTTTTATGAGAATGTTTTTAACCAACTTTAAAATGCCTGTTGTAATTCGTTTTGGCGAGTTAGATTTGGTACGTGGAGATTGGAGACGTTATGTGAGAACATTAGACCCAGCTGAAAACCCTGATAGAGAATTAACACAAGACGAATTAAACGATTTTGAAGTAGGTGTTGTAAGTATAGAACAAAATGAAGGTAGCTATACACAACCACCAGGAATAGAAAGAGAGCGTTTACAAGGTAGTACAACTGTACAATTGCAAAACGAACAATCTGTAACTTTAAAAGTAAACAGATTAGAAACAGATAAAATACGTGCCATTTATAAAAACATTAGCATCGATTTAAGACGTTTTAAACGATTAAAAATGTTTATGCACTTGCAAGAAAACCAAGGGGAATCTGGTCTAAATGATAGTGATCTTTCTGCAATAATTAGATTAGGTACAGATTTAAATGAAAACTTTTATCAATTAGAATTACCATTATCAGTAACTAGAAACGGCACATCTGCCATAGAAATTTGGCCAGAAGCCAATAATTTAGACGCTTTTTTAGAATCTTTTGGTTTGGTTAAACTAGAAAGAGATGCTTTAGGGCCAACAGTTGCACCTATAAATGAATTGTACACCTCTACAAGTCAAGACGCCAGTTTACCTTACACCATTAGTGTAAAAGGAAATCCAACTTTAGCACAATTGAGAACCATTATGTTAGGTTTAAAAAACACCTCACTAACACCAAAAAGTGGAGAGGTTTGGTTTAATGAGTTACGATCTGCAGATTTTGACAACGATGGTGGTTGGGCTGCAGTAGTAAATGCAGATGCAAATTTTGCAGATGTTGCCAATGTAGCTTTAGCAGGTAGTATGTCTACCATTGGTTTTGGTAATGTAGAAGATAGGGTAAATCAACGTAGTTTAGATGAAACTAAACAATATGACATTGCTACAACAGTAAATTTAGGAAAGGTATTAACGCCAACAAATTGGGGCATACAATTGCCTATGAGTTATAGTATTGGCGAGAAGTTTATAGATCCAAAATTTGACCCACAGTACCAAGATGTTACCTTGGCAGATGCTTTAGAGCAAAATCCAAATAGTGAGTTTTCTAGAGACTATACCAAAAGAACGAGTATTAGTTTTATGAATGTTAAGAAGAATAGAAATCCTAATTCTACTAAAAAACCAAGGTTTTACGATGTCGAAAATTTAACAGTTTCTTACGCTCATAACAAAGAGTTTCATAGAGACTATAACATACAAAAATATATTAATGAAAATGTAACTGCAGGCGCAACTTACAATTATAATTTTCAAGGAAAACCAATAGAGCCATTTAAAAATGTTGGTTTCTTAAAAAGTAAATATCTTAAGCTTTTTAAAGATTTTAATTTTAATCCTGTGCCAACCACAATAGGTATAAACTCTAGAATTAATAGAAATTATACAGAGCAACAATCTAGAAATTTAGTTGCAGGTTTATCAGATCAACCAAAATTAACACAACGTAGGTTTTTATTTGATTGGGATTATACAGTTGGTTTCGATTTAACAAAATCTCTAACCCTTAACTTTAACGCTACCAACAGCTATATTTACGATACTTTTGGGAATACTGATGATATTCAAATATTTGACGAATTTTTTAACACTGGTAGAGCAAACCATTATCATCAAAAATTAAATGGTACTTACCAATTGCCTATAGATAAATTACCTTTTTTAAGTTGGGTAAAAGCAGATTACGCCTACACTGCAGATTTTGATTGGCAAGCTGCTGCACAAAGTGAAATTAACATTAATGGTGTAGATGTACCTTATGTAGATTTAGTAGGTAACGTATTACAAAATGCAAATACACATAATTTAAATACCACATTTACATTTGAGCGCTTTTATAAAAGTTTAGGTTTTGAAAAACTATTAATGACTAAAACCAAACGTAGAAACTCAAAAGGTATTTCAGAAAATGATTTACCAGCTGCACCAGGAAGAACTAACAAAAAGAAAAAATTACCTTTAGGAAAACAAATCTTAAAAAGTGTGTATGATGTAGTAACGTCTGTTAAACAAGGTAAAATAAGTTACTCAGAAAATAATGGACAATTTTTACCTGGTTATTCAGAAGGTGTTGGTTTTTTAGGAGGCGCACCCAGTTCTTTTGCTTTTGGTAGCCAAGTAGATATTAGAACAAAAGCTTTAGAAAACGGTTGGTTAGTAGGCCCAAGAGATCCTAATAACGATGATTACTACAACAAAACATACAGCAGAACACACTACAACAAACTAGATTATACTTTTACTGTTAAACCATTTAAAGATTTTAATATTGATGTAAGAGGAAATAAAATACAAACAAGAGATTTATCGCAACAATTAGATGTTATAGAAAACGGAACAACAAATGGTGCTTTAGACTTTAGTGCGCCTGCTTTTGAAACAGGTAATTTTAGTTCAAGTTACTCTATGATTGGTACTGCTTTTAAAGATGGTGATGCTTTATTTAACACTATGAGAAGCTACAGAGCAGCAATTGCGACTAGATTAGCTACAGAAACAGGAAATCCAGTTTCTGGTTATGGAGAAAACAGTCAGCAAGTATTGTTGCCAGCATTTATGGCTGCATATTCTGGTAGCAGTCCAGACAAAGTAAATACTGGTTTGTTTAGAAATATACCCATACCAAACTGGACTTTACGTTATAACGGATTAATGAAATTCGATTTCTTTAAAAAGAATTTTAGCAACTTTGTAGTGACGCATGGCTACAAATCATCATACACCATTTCTAGTTTTACAAACAACTTACAATTTGATAGTGCAAACCCAACTGCCACAAATTCAGCAGGTAATTTTGAACCTCAATTATTAATATCATCTGCAACTTTAGTAGACGAATTTTCTCCTTTAGTAAAAGTAGATATGAAAATGAAAAACTCTTTTTCTTTTAGAGGAGAAGTAAAAAGAGATAGAACTTTAACCATGAATTTTAACAATAGTACCCTAACTGATATTAAAGGTACAGAATACATATTTGGTTTAGGTTATGTTTTTAAAGATGTAAAGGTAAATACACGTTTTACAGGAAAGAAAACCACTTTAAAAGGCGATATTAATTTAAGAGGAGATATTTCTTTAAGAGATAATTTAACACAAATTAGAGCTGTAGACGAAGATAATAACCAAATTAGTGGTGGTCAAAGATTATTTTCTATTAAATTTACCGCAGATTATAGATTAAGTAATAGTTTAACAGCTTCTTTTTATTATAATCATCAAACATCTAGGTATGCTATATCTACCACTTTTCCAAGACAAGCAATAAATGGTGGGTTTAACATTATCTATAATTTAGGAGGAAACTAATCAATTAAAAATAAAATTAAAAATGAATATTCCAGCAGAATTAAAATATACAAAAGACCACGAGTGGATTAAAATTGAAGGCAACATTGCAACAGTGGGTATTACAGACTTTGCACAAGGTGAGTTAGGTGATATTGTTTATGTAGATGTAGATACCTTAGATGATACTGTAGAAGAAGGTGAAGTTTTTGGCTCTGTAGAAGCTGTAAAAACAGTTTCTGATTTATTTATGCCCTTAACTGGAGAAGTAACAGCATTTAACGAAGCTCTAGAAGACGAACCTGAATTAGTAAACTCAGATCCTTATAATAAAGGTTGGATGATTAAACTAGAAATTTCTGAAAGTTCTCAAATAGATGATTTATTAGATGCAGAAGCATATAAAACCCTTATTGAAGGATAAAATTTTTATAATTGCCATTTTGGTAAGCATTAGTATTCTCTATTTAAGTTTAATAAAAATGCCAAAATACGATGTGGAATTTAACCACTTAGACAAATGGCAGCACACATTTGCTTATTTTACATTAGCAATTTGCTGGTTGTTTGCACTTTATAAAAAAACAAATAAATACTTTATTGTTTTTGGTTGCATAATTTTTGGCATAATTATTGAAATTTTACAAAGCACAGTAACAAATTATAGAACAGGAGATTCCTTAGATGTAGTTGCAAATTCTATAGGCGTAATTATTGGTTTATTGTTTTTTAATCAGATTTCTAAAAAAAATCTGCTTAATTAACAAAAAGACTTGTATTTAACTCAATAATTTAATTAAATTAGCGAACTATTTAAAACTCTTTTACATGGAAATAAAGAAAAACCCAAAATCGAACTTAGAAAATTACAGTAAAATATTTTTACAAATAGGTCTAGTATTGGCTTTATTTGTAACATATGCTGCAATAGAAAAGAAAACGTACGATAAAATTATTGGAGACTTAGGTGTTGTAAATATGAATGCAGAAATGGAAGAAGAAATTCCAATTACTGAAAGAGTAGAACCCGTAAAACCAAAAACGCCACCACCACCAACTCCAGAAAAAATTGAAGTTGTTGAAGATGAGAAGGAAGTAGAAGAAACAGTTATTGAATCTACAGAAACAGACGAAACAGAAGCCGTAGAAGTAGAAGAAATTGTAGAGATTGTAGAGGAAGAAGAAGTTGTAGAGGATGTAAACTTTATGATTATTGAAGACTCTCCCGTATTTCCTGGCTGTAAGGGAAATAAAAGTCAATTAAAAGACTGTTTTAATAAAAAAGTGCAAAAACACTTCTCAAGAAAATTTGATGTAGACTTGCCAAATGAGTTAGGTTTATCACCAGGTAAAAAAAGAGTTTTTATTGGTTTTAAAATTGATAATAAAGGTAATATTGTAAATGTTAGAGCAAGAGGACCACACCCAAAAATTGAACAAGAAGTTATTAAAGTAATGAAGTTGCTTCCAAAAATGAAACCAGGAAGACAAAGAGGAAAACCAGTTGGCGTTAGCTACAACATTCCTTTCTCTTTATTAGTAGAATAACAAAAAAATATTAAATTTAAAAAAAGCTTAGAAATTCTCTAAGCTTTTTTTTTGCTTTAAATTCTAATAGGTAATAAATAGTATTAGTTTTACTAATTGTATTACTTATAAATGCAATCAACCAGATAAAACAAATAAAATCCTTTGGAAATACGAATTTTAAAATAGCGCCAAATCAAACTAAAGACATTTTATATATTTTTTTAAACCAACAAGTCATCTAATAAGGATGCAGGTAATAAAATAACTTTGATTATATTTAAGAGTTACCCTACTCTTATGTGATCTATGTAAATCAATTAAGAAAAAGTATAAACGCCAATGAAAATAGTGTTTACAAAAAATGCATCACCTAAAATGCTTATGGAAAATTAATTGGGAAATCTTTTGATAAAAATTGAAGATGGTATTGCTAAAGTTTGTTTATTATAGAAGATAACAACGAGATAAAACATACTTTCACGAGCAATAATAGCGATTTTGAGATAATAATCCTTGTAAATAATCAAAATAATACAACCACATAGAAACGAATAATATCATTGCTTTAAGATAAATATTAGTGATATTTAAACCCAAAAAAACTCCAAACTAATTGTCTGGAGTTTTTTTAATGATAATTTCGTTTCGTTTATTTATTGGATGCTAATTTAGTATCAGATTTCCATAAATTTACGTTTTCTATACTATTGTTATTGTAAGTAATTTCTTTTAGGGAATCATCAGACCAAATAAACCATTTACCAGTCTTTTTTCCTTCTTTGTAAAACGCTAATTGCGTTTTATTTCCCTTTTTATCAAAGCGAGTCCATTTTCCTGTAAGCTTTTTATCTTTAAAATATCCTTGTGTGCTAATAGCACCGTCTTCGTAATAATAAGTAGCTTTTACTAAATCACCCTCTGCTTCAAAAGTAGGATTTTTAGTTTCTTGAGAATATCCTATTGCAGCAATACAAAAAACAGCTATTGTAAGTAAATTTTTCATAATTTTTATTTTTAGGGTTTACATTATAGTTACAAATATATAAATTTTATAACAATTTACAAACATTTTGGTAACATTAAATTAACATTAAAAAATAATAAGACAAAAATCTGATTTACTCAACTTTAGAAAAGACAAAAATTAAATATATATTATGGTATTAAGCTATAAATATTAGTAACTAAAATTTCTTTTTCTAGCTTTTTCATTTTTTAAACCTTCTTTTTTTGCATAAAAAACACCAAAATATAAAACCTTAATTATCAAGTTATTAAAAACTTCATATCCCTGAATTCAGGGATAAATATCCCTGGATTCAGGGATGCCAAAATATCCCTGAATTCAGGGATTGACAACATCGTTTTTAGGGTTTATTTTTACAAGAGAAAAGATAACCCACTTTATAAACGGGATATAACAATTTTTTATTTGTTTATAAAGAGTTGGCAGTAAGCTGAAAAAACTATGAGCATAATATCAAAATCCAAACTAACAACCTACAGAAATAGTAATCGCTACTATAGTAAAACTATTAATGAAAGTTTACTTGAATTCAAGTCGGAAAGCAAGTATAGTAAAGTAACTATTTTTCTATCTCACAAACACGATGAAGTTGAGGAATTAGATAGTGCAATTAGTTTTTTAAAAAAGTTTGGAGTTGAAATTTATGTAGATTGGTTGGATGATGGAATGCCTAAAACTACAAGCGGAATTACGGCTAATCGAATTAAACAAAAAATTAAAGAAAATAGGAAGTTTATATTTTTAGCTACAGAAGGTGCAATCACTTCAAAATGGTGTAATTGGGAACTCGGTCACGGAGATGCTGAAAAGTATATAAATCATATAGCAATACTACCAATTAAAAACACTTATTCGGATTATACTGGAGCAGAATACTTACAAATTTACCCTTACATCTACGAAAGTGATTCGACACCAAATGCATTTTTTATTAAATATCCAAATGGAGATTTAAAAAACCTTCCTGAATGGTTAAAATCATAGATATTATGAAAGAAGAGAAAATTAAACATCTTGAGTTTATACAAAATATTATTACAAGACATAATACCAATTCTTTTCAAATAAAGGGTTTAACTGTTACTATTGTTTCTGCTTTACTAGCTGTTTATGCTTCTAACAATAATCTAGAATTCATTTGGATTGGTATTATACCAACAATTCTATTTTGGTTTTTAGATTCCTATTATTTACAACTTGAAAGAAAATTCAGAGGTCTTTACAATGATGTAGCAGGTGTGTCTAAGGAACCACAAGAAATAAAAGATATGGAAATGAGACCAGATTTATATAAAGGAGGTAAATACAAATTCATTAATGTTTTGTTTTCCAATACAATGTGTCCGTTATATCTATTTATTTCAATTGGATTAACAGCAGTCTACTTTTATTTAAAATGTAATTAATGGCAAAAAGAGTATTTTTTAGTTTTCATTATCAAGATATTATTGATTTTCGAGCGAATGTAGTAAGAAACCATTGGCGTCTTAAACCAAACAGAGAATCTGCGGGTTATTTTGATGCTTCTATATGGGAAAAAGCAAAAAAAGAGGGAAATATAGCTCTAAAACGTCTTATAAATGGAGCTATAAAGAATACCTCTAACACTTGTGTTTTGGTTGGTTCAGATACCTTCAATAGAAAATGGGTTAGTTATGAAATAATGCAAAGTATGAAAAGTGGTAATCACATTTTTGCGGTTCACATTAACGGAATTAAAGGAAAAGACGGAAAAACAAAATCTAAAGGCTCAAATCCACTTTACTATTTAGGTTATTCCTTTTCTGAAAACGGTAAAAAAATTAATCTACACGATTACATAAACAAGAAGTGGATAAAATATCCAGATTTAGAAGGTTGGACAGTGAAAGAAGTTGACGCAAAATATAGAAATAAGATATATAGACTATCGACTGATTACAAAATTTATGATTGGATTGATGACGATGGATATAATAAATTTACGGAGTGGGTTGAATAAAAGCCTACTGCCAACAATGTATAAAAAAATAGGGCAAAAAGTGCTTAATCGAGAGGTCTGTGTCTATTTGCCAAGTCGCCAAATTTTTAAATTTGGTATAATTAAAAACATAAAAGAGAATTAACAAAATTTAAAAATTCGGCTTTAGCTTAATCCGAAAAGTATCGCTTACAACTGCCCTACTTTTCTTATACTAGACCGTTATGCCACATTAAAAAATTATGGTCGAAAACGGACTGACCATCCAAAATCGGAAATGTGAGAGTTGAAACCGAAATAAAAGAAAAAGTAAAACGAGTTATCGAAAATCGAAAGAGTAGAAAAAGAAAATTTTATTAACTCAGAAAAGTCTAAACTAATGAAAAAGATTTTTCCCCTAAACATTAATTGAAATGAAAATATATAAATATCAAATCATATTAATTCTCATTCTAATTTTGACTTCCTGTCAAAATGAATTAGAATTGAACAACTTAGAGAGTAATCAACCCGAAGCGATAGTTGAAAAAACTGTCGAAAATGGGAGATTTATCTTTTCATCAAAAGAATCCTTAAAAACGACCATAGAGGATTTTCAAAATGATGAAATAGAAAATGTAGAAAAAGAGTTTGAAAAACTTTACGAAAGAGGTTTTCGTTCTCATAAACCAATTGTAAATTCTGAAAACGAGCAATTACAAGCTAGACTTTCAGAAGAAATTATTCAAAAGAGTAAATTACATAAATCTTCATCTAATTCTTTTAGTAAAACTACAAGTACAGAAGATGAAGACAATGAGGAAGAATTTATAGCTGACCCTTTGCTAGCTTCTCTTGTAAATGAAAACAATGAAATAATTGTAAAAGATACGCTTTATAAGTTTACGAAAGAAAAGGGGCTTTTCTTTACCCATGTAAAAGATTCAACGCATTTATTTAACTTCTTTAAGGAAAGTAACGAACAAGCAAATAGAATAAGTGCAAAATCAACTTCGGCTAATAGAATTTCTCCCTGTCAAGAAAGAGAAATGTATGGAGGTGTGTCTAGAATTGATGAAAGAATTTCGAGGTATATCCGACCTATTGAAGATGATTGTTATGGTGGCGGCGGTTCTGGTGGTGGAAATAATGGTGGAGGTTCTAGTGGAAGTAGTTTATCAGAAGATGAAAAATTACAACAAATCATCTCCAGTTTACCAATATGTCAGGGCAGTGATAACTGGTTTCAAAACATCTTTGGTAAAAGTTATTACTGTACTAATTATTATAATAGTAGAAACAGAATAAAAACAGAATTTTGGGATCAAAAATGGTTAATTTATGCTTCAGCAGGTATTCAAACGAAAACTCAAAAAAAACGATTTTGGATATGGTGGGCAACAGATTCTGACGAAATCCATTTAGGAATCAATAAAATTTATCTAAAATATAAAAGACCAGAGCCTGAAATTAACTCTTTTTCTCATCCTCAATTATTTTCTAATTTTGGAAAAGCTCCAATTTATATGTATAGCACAAAGTTTTATGTAAAACCAAATGCATCTAATACTTTCGTAAATACTTCTCTTAATGTAACTAAAAATAGAATTCCTTTTCTTGATTTTGATGATGATGATATTTTAAACATATACATACCTAGAGTGCCTATATTAGGGGATATTAATATAAATTTAACCACAGGAAACACAATTTATACAGAATCTAATATTAAAGCACTTTATACGGCTGGTGCCAAATTTTTGCAAAGTAACATATCTAATAATTCAAATAAAAAATTTGTTGTAACATATCAAAAGAGCGATAGTGAAATTGAAGTAATATATTTTGCCGATAGATTTAAAGCAACAAACACTAATAAAATAAAACATAAATTTTATTCCGATTTGAGTTTTAAAATAGGTTATACTGAATTACTTGATGGTTCTGGAGGTTCTAGTTTTAGTGTTGGGCCTTCTAGTGCTCCATTTAGAGATTATACCCATTATGAACTTGACTTTTACGGTATGGCAAGAAAAGGAAGTACTTGGAAAGGAAATAGAATGATAAGATAAATTTATAATATTATGAAATTATATTTAACTACAATTTTAATATTTTGTTTTGTTTGTGTTCACTCTCAAAGCAAGTGGGAAACGTCAATAGAATTAGATTTTATTTTTCCTAACAAAAAAGATTATTTCTATAATGATAGTAGTAATAGAATAAAAGAAGCAGAAATAAAAGATGATGGATTTTTATTAAACTCTTTTGGAATTCAAGCAAGTTACAACTATTTTTTATTCAAAAAAATGTCTATAGGTATTGTAGGTGGAATGCAAACACAATCAAATCCAAAACTTTCACTTATTAAATTAGGTGGAATTTTAAGGTTTTATTTTGTGGATAGAGATAATGTTTATATTTATTTACAAGATGCTAATAATTTCACTTTAAATAAAGAAAAATTTAAAAGTGGAAATAATTTAAGATTGGGATTAGGTTTTCCAATTAAAAAAAGAGGCAATTTTGACATTGTTGGAAATCTTTTTTTTGAACAAAACTATTTTAAGTTAGATGGATCAAAACCTTTGTTAAATTTGACAGATGAAATACCTCGTTCATTAACTGTTAAATCATTTGGAGTTAGTTTAGGCTTGAAATTCTAACAATAACGTGGCATAACACGGCATATAAAAAATAGCAGTTAAGAGCAAACTATAAAGTTTGTGCTTTTCTGTTATTTTTATTGCTAAACTGAAAGTAATAGCATTTTTACTCTGCTACTTTTCATATACCCAACCGTTATATGCAAGCTGAACCAACAAAATCGCAAAAACAAAAAACTGAATGACAAGAAAAATCGGATTATTCTTTCTCTCTCTTTGGTTATTATTTTTATTGATAATAATCATAACAGCAAAAATGCCATTTTGTCTTGGAGAAGAATGTGAATTTGTAGGATGGACTTATTTGTTTAAATCAAATATTATTCCTCTGTTTTGTATCATCGCCCTTGCAATCGGTTTCATCTCGTTTTTTGACTTTCGGTTTCAAATGAAAGGAACACCCGAATTATCATTAAAAATTACAGAAATAGAAAATATAGATTATGAACATCTAACTTTCTTAACAACTTATATTATACCACTTGTATGCTTTCAGTTTGAAAACCTAAGATATATTCTAACTTTTACAATCATTTTATTTGTTATTGGACTAATATACATAAGAACAGACTTATTTTACGCCAATCCTACATTGGCAATTTTAGGTTTTAGAATTTATAAAATTTCGGGAGAGTTTAGAAAAGGGGAAATCAGAACTGAAAAAATCTTGATTACCAAAAACAAACTACAACTAAATGACAGAATAAAATATTTCAAATTAGACGAGCGAATTTACTACGCTTCAAAAATAAATGCCAATGACTAAAGCTGAATTAGACCAGTCGCTCAATTTTGTCAACAATCCAGACGGAGAGCTTCAAATAATTATCTATGCAAACATTGAGGATGTTGCAGAACCAAGAAAATTGGACATAAGAGGAGATGACTTACCCGAATTAAGGCAAATATTCGTGGATGGAATTAATTCCCTCATAATAGAAAAAGATGATTATTCTGTTTTAAAATTATCTGATGCTGACGAGCGTGGAAAATGTTTTTACGAGTATGATTTAGAAGTACCAGAAGAATTAGAATTATTAGAAAATGTTATAGGCAATGATAATCTTCAAAACTTCAACTTTAACGATAGTAATTTAGCTTCTATTAAATCTCTTATTATTGTCTTAGCTGATAATGAGAATGAAGTCAGTCTGTATAAAAAATTATCCCCTGTAGAAGTTATTGGAAGAGGAGGACATATATTAAAAAGAGCCAATCAAAGATTAGAGAGATTTGAAGACCAATTATTAAGAATTACCGCTAGGTTTCAAGTTTTGAGAGTCAATGAGGAAATAATAATAACAGACTTAAATTCAATTGAAAAAAGTTTTGGTTTCCACGATGTTATAACACGAGAAGCTACGGCAAGCTTAGATGTTATTAGTCAAATGGCATTAATTCAAAATATCGAAAGTCTTCGAGAATTAGTAACTGATGTCAGCTTTGCAAGAAAGTTAACAAAAGTTGCTAAAAATTCACCTGTTATTAAAATGAATATCCCGAATGCAAGCATTATAATCTTTTCTAAACAACATCCACTAACTAAAAGAAAAATGAGATACAGCGAAGATGGAACTCAATTTAATTTAGACACAAGGGTATCTAAGGATTTGCTGATTAAAATATTAAATGACGACTTACTAACTTCTGAACTTACTAAGCTCTATTACGATAGTTTAGCAAAAGATGGAATTGAAGTTGAAGAAGAAAACGATGCAGAAAACAATGAAAATGAGTAATGCCTGCATATAACACGGTGTATAAGTAATAGCGGTTTAAGTGCAAACTACAAAGTTTGTGCTTTTCTGATATCTTTGTTTTTAAACTGAAAGTAATTGAATTTTTATTCTACTACTTTTCATATACAAAACAGTTGGTAGTCATTTGTACAAGGAAAGAGTCATTCAATAACCACTCAATTTAGGGAATGTCAAAAAAAGGGAATAAAATATACAGTTTAAAAAACAGGTTTTTTCTTTTTTTCTGGCACAACCACAAAGTCTTTTAAATAAAAGGGTTCAAAATAAGCGACATCTTCAAAGTCGCTTTTATTGTACTTAAAAAAAGACAACTGTGCCATTTCTTTGGCAGATGGAAATTTATCGTCTATAAAAACAGCATTTTTATGAGTAATTATAGGTTTGCATTTTGCAGCGCCATCACCTAAAAAATAAACTTTGTGATCTTTTAAATATTCTAAAAATGAAGTATCTTCTATGATTTCTGCTTTTGTATCTCTAACTTTCTGGTTTTGGTGATTAAAAACAGCTGCATATACCTCCATTCTTCTTGCATCTAAAAGAGGTACCATAAAACCACGCTCTATAGTTATTGCATGAGATAAAGAAGTTAATGTATCAATAGAAATTAACGGCTTGTTTAAGGCAAAACAAAGCCCTTTTGCAGCAGAAACTCCAATTCTTAAGCCTGTATAAGAACCGGGGCCTTTACTTACGGCTATGGCGTCTATTGAAGTTGAATCTATATTGGCTTCATTTAAAATATTATTTATAAAAGGATGTAAAACTTCTGCATGAGAGTAATTGCCATTATTCAATTCCTGAATTGCGATAATAGCTCCGTTTTCTGAGATACTTACAGAACAGTTTTTTGTAGCGGTTTCTATGTTTAAAATAATTGCCAAAATATAATTTTTTACAAAGATACTATTTCCCAAAAAAGAAAGAGGCTGTCTAAACTTCATTAAAACAGCCTCTTTATTTATAAATGCTTTTTTTAGTCGAATACCAACTCACCAGAATAAAACTGTAATACTTTTGTTTTAAATACATAATCGTACTTAGAACGTATCATTGCAGCCTCTGCATTTACTAAGCGTGTTCTTACCAAGTCAAAATCAAACAACGTCATGGCTCCATAATTGTAACGTTCTTGTGCATTTTTAAAAGCCTCATTTTGTGCTTCTAAAGATATTTTTGCAGCTTCATAGGTTTTTAAAGCGGTTTTAACATCTAAAAAAGCTTGTTCTATAGTTTGTTTTAATTGTAACTTTTGGTTTTCTAATCTAGTTTCTGAAACCTCTTTATTAATGTAAGACTGTGCAACTCTGTTTTTTGTTTGAAAACGATTAAAGATGGGGATGCTAAGATTAAAACCAAAACCATAACCAAAATTATCTTCTAACTGAGAACCAAAATCTGGATTACTAGCGCCATTTGGTAAGTTTAAATTAAAACCATAATTGGTAGATAAACCTGCAGATGCTGTTAAAGTTGGGTAAAAACTACTTTTTGCAATTTCTATATTAAAATCTGAATTTTCTATATCTAACTTTGCTCTCGCAATTTGTGGCATAGAGGTTAAAGATTTTTGATAAACCACAGAAGAGTTTGTATACAATAAGTTTGCAGAAGGCTTAGCAACTTCAATAGGAGCTACATCAAAATTTTCTGCGGGTTCTTGTAATAATTGTGCTAAATTTAACAAAGCTAATTCCAATGCATTTTCTTGCGCTACCACATTTTGCAAGTCGTTTGCTGCTGTAGATTGGAAATTTAATAAATCTCCTTTTGCAATGGCACCTGCTTTAAACCTGGCATCTGCTGCTTCTATTTGCTTTTTACTAATTTCTGCTTGTATTTTGGCTACTTCTAGGTTTTCTTTTGCAAATAATACGTTTAAATAGGTATTTAAAACTCTTAAAGAAATATCGTTTTCTATTTGTTTTAAATCGTACAAACTTGTTTCTACACCCAACTGTGCTTGTTTGTATGTGTTTGTATTTCTAAAACCGTTAAAAAGGGTAATACCAGAACTCAAATTCATAGATCCTCCGAAAAAACTAGTGTTTACCCTATCTTGAGATACAGGGTCAAAACCAGTACCAAAGTTAAAGTTACCACCTGTGTTACCATTTAAATTTGGTAAGAAATTCCCTTTTGTAATGGCTACATTTTTTTTTGCTAATTCTAAACTTAACTTGTTCTGCTGTATAGTAATGTTCTTTTTTAAAGCTTCATCTACACATTCTTTAAGCGTCCATTGTTTTTGAGAATAAGTAGCAATTGATGTAATAAATGCTACAAATAAAAGAAGTTTGGTTTTCAAAATATTTAATTTTTATATTGTTTTGGTTGATGTTTTTTACTGTTATATCAACAAAAGAAAATTACTTAGCACTATAAAAACAGCTCATTTTTAATCAAAAAAAGAAGACTTTTACCTTTGTTCGTTTTTATAAGACGACCAAAACTAAAATTTGTTACAGTCTTTTTGACCTTATTGGAATGTTAATTTTTAACTTTCTTATTATATCTGTAAATTGAATAGAACAAAACGCCAATTAATAAATAAGGAAATACCATTAAATACGTAATACCATTATTAACTCCTTCTGCCATAGAAACATCTCCATTTTCTACTACTGCCTTGCACATGGCACATTGAGAAAAAGTAGTCTTTGAAGAAAGTACTATAAAAAATAACCCTAAAATTAGTTTCTTTTTAAGCATAGTAAGGAGAAATCATTATATAAACTACAACACCTGTTACAGCTACATACAACCATATTGGAAAAGTTTTTTTAGCTATTTTTTTATGTGCTGGAAACTTACCCAGTTTTGCTCTCATATAGGTTATTAAAACAAAAGGTATAACTATTACAGATAATATAATATGAGTAATCAATATAAAATAATACACATATTTAACAATCCCTTGCCCACCAAAGGTTGTTGAGTCTGAAGTCATATGGTAAGCTATGTACATTACTAAGAACAGTAAAGAACAAGCAATAGCTGTTGTATTTAATTGTTCGTGTAATTTTCTATTTCCCTTTTTTATAGCCACAACTGCAGCAATTAATAAAACTGCTGTAAGACCGTTTATTGTTGCATAAATAGGCGGTAAAAAAGTTAGTGGTTCTACATTAAAACCTAACTTTCTTAAATTTATACCAAACAAACCTGCAACTGCTAGTGGAATTACTATAGAAAGTGCTGTAATTATTTTTTTATACTTTTTTTCTTGCGCTAAAACTTGTTCTGAATTTTTCTCGGTATTACTCATCTAATAAAATTTTTATGTCTTCTTTTAATTCTTTTATTTGATCTGGAAAACCTTGTTCTTCTAAGGCTCTATAGTACATTATTGGATTGCCAAACTGGTCTCTTCTAGATCTTATGTAACCCTTTTTATCTACCAAAGCAAATAGGCCAGAATGCTCAAAACCACCATGTGCTTTATCACCTTTACCTGCGTACAATTTAAAACCTTTGTTAGACAATTCATAAACTACATCATCACTTTTACCTGTTAGTAAATGCCAGTTTTTATGGGTAATTGCGTTGTTTTTTGCATACTCTTTTAAGGATTTTGGTGTGTCTATTTCTGGTGTTATAGAAATAGAAGCGATTCCAAAATTTGGATTGCCAAAAAAATCATCTTGAATGGTTAACATTTTCTGATTCATTATTGGACAAATAGTTGGACAGGTTGCAAAAAAAAACTCAACAACATATACTTTACCAAAATAAGTTTTGTTGCTTATTGTTTTACCTTCTTGATTTACAAATTCAAAATCTGGTACTTTATTAAATGTTACCAAATCATTAGAATTTTTAAAACGATCTACAACTTTTGGTATTGTGTAAATACCAAACAAAAGAATAATAAACGCAATACCTACGTAAGAATATTTTTTTTTCATTTAACGTTATATTTGTCTATCTGCATCATTCTTTTTTAATGCCAATCTATACTCTGCTAAGAGTACTTTAACATCATCTTTCATTTTATCTTTTAAAATAGCTACAGAATTCATATCATACCCAAAAAGCAAACCGTCTTTTTGGTCTTTATCATCTGTTCTACCTCTTAAATTTACTTCTTTGTCTACGATAAATGCTTTAGATGCTTGTAAATTATGTAAGCTTTCATTAATATTAAAACTTTCGTATAATGCGATAATTTCTTCCTCTGAACTTGCTACAAACTTCCATTTTACCATGTTTGTAAATGCACCAACTTCTTTTTTGAGTTGTTGTACCTCTGCTTCTTTATCTTTAGGATAAATAGCAATTACTTGAAAGTTCTTAAAACCGTAAAAAGGTTTATATATTTTTTGATTTAAATTAAATACACCCCCTTTTATATTGCTGATATCATCACCTAAAAAACAAACTACAGAGATATTATTTTTAAATTGCACTTTTTTACTACTGTCTATTAAAGCAATATCTGTAATATTTTTGGTTACAATAGGTAATTTTGCAAAGTTATTAATACCTGAAGATAATACTAGGTAAAACAACAACGGAAAAATAAATAACAAGAATAGTACTATTCTTTTTTTACTAATAAATTTCATATTTATAAATGTATTTTAACCTATTTTTAACAAATTAAATCCAAAAAAAAAAGGTGGTTAAAACCACCTTTTTAAATATATCTTACCAGTTTACAAGTGGTGATAATGTGTCGTATAAATAACCTCCTTCTATTAATAATAAGGTTACAAGGTAGATGATTAGAAAAACGGCTGACCAAACAATTGAGCGTCTAAACCATTTTTTTTCTCCTTCTAAATGCATAAACACCCATGCAATACCATATGCTTTTGCTAAAGTTAATATGATAAAAATCCAATTTAACCAGCTTGTACCTGGACCATGTAAGTGTAATGCTTCTGGTTTAATAATACCTAAGTAAACCTCTACTAAAGTTATTATAGAAAGAATACCGAAGACTATCCAGATTCTTTTTGTATTTGATTCTTGTGCGTGTGCCATTTTTACTGTTTTTTATTGATTCCTGGTTTTACAGGAAAGTCATTTTATAGGAAACCATGAAATTTCATGGGAATTTCTTTTATACTAAGTAGAAGAAGGTAAATACAAATACCCAAACTAAATCTACAAAGTGCCAATATAAACCAACCTTTTCTACCATTTCGTAATGGCCTCTTCTTTCGTAAGTACCTAAAATTACATTAAAAAATATAATAATATTAATTACAATACCAGAAAGTACGTGAAAACCGTGAAAACCTGTGATAAAGAAAAAGAAATCTGCAAAAATGGTATTACCATATTCGTTTACTTCTAAATTAGCACCTTCTACAACTAATTTTGCTTTGGCTAATTCTGCTGCTCCTTTTTCTCTAGAAAGAATTGTTTTTTGCTTTTTATCTAAATCGATTAACTCTGTTCTAACTTGTATTGCAGGATTTGCTTTGTAGGCATTAACCACTTGGTCTACAGAATATGTAGAAACAGTTTCTCCACTTTCCCACCAAAGTCCGTTTGTTCTATTATGTGTTTCTAAAGCATCTGTTCTATCTCCTGTAACAAAATCTGCTAGTGCTATTTGCTTACCGTCTTTTACAAATTGCAACACTTTACCATCTGTAGTCTTAACTGCCCCATAAGTTCCGTTGATAAAAGTATTCCATTCCCACGCTTGTGAGCCTACGAAAATAATACCACCAATAATGGTTGCAAACATATACCATGCTACTTTATTTTTTTTCATTTGATGACCAGCATCTACCGCCAATACCATTGTTACAGATGAAAAGATTAGGATAAAAGTCATAATTGCAACGTAAATCATTGGGTAATCTCCATGTACAAAAGGTACGTGTGTAAAAACCTCATCTGCAATAGGCCAAGAGTCTATAAACTTAAAACGTGTTAAACCGTAAGCCGCTAAAAAACCAGAAAAGGTTAATGCATCAGATAGAATAAAAAACCACATCATCATTTTACCATAGCTAGCGCCAAATGGTCTAGCACCACCTCCACCCCAGGTTTCTTTTTTGTCAGTTGGTACAGCAATATTTGCTTCCATAAAAATTTTCTATTAATTGAATATTAAAAATAGTTGTGCAAAATTAATCATTTTTCATCACCTAATAAAATAGAAAAAGAAAAATAGATAAATCCATAGTACATCTACAAAATGCCAAAAGATTGCACCAAGTTCAAACCCTAGTAAATCATTTGGTTTATACTTATATTTAAAATGATTATAAATAACAATAAAAAGTACAAATACCCCAGCAATAAGGTGTAAAACGTGCATTAACGTTATACCAATTATAAATGATGTTGATACTGTACTGCCTGGGCCTGTAAAATACAAGCCTGCATTTTTAAGTTCGTTAAAGCCTACATATTGTTGCCAAATAAAAGCAATTCCTAAAATTAAGGTTACAATTACCAATACTAAAGAAATTTGTCTTTTATCTTGTTTTAAAAATCTTTGCGATAAAATAAGTGTTATACTACTTAATACAATAAGTATAGTACTCATATAAAATGCATCTGGTAAATCAAAAGTTACCCAGTCATCTCTTTTCATACTAATTACATAGGCACTAGTTAAGCCTGCAAAAAACATTACCATACTTATCATAGAAACCCATAACATAGGTTTTGCAGATTTTTTTCTAGCAACTGTTAATTCTTGTTGTAATGTTTGTTCTTCCATCTTAATTTTTTTAATGTAAAAATTTATCTACTACATAAATAACTTGTACAACAGTTATGTATAATACACTAGACAACATTAATTTTCTTGCGTCTATATTTTGTTCACTTTTATACAATTTTACCCCATAATACAACATTACTAGTCCTAAAAAAGCAACTATTACTGCTGTTGCTGGATAAATATAAAAATCTCCAGACACTTTTAATGCTGGCGCTATTGATACCAATATCATTATAATGGTATAAAATATAATTTGTTTGATAGCGCCTTTGTCTTTTTTGCCCATTGGCAACATGTTAAAGCCTGCTTTTTTATACTCTTCATATTGTAACCACCCAATAGCCCAAAAATGCGGAAATTGCCAAAAAAATTGAATCATAAATAAAAAACCTGCCTCAATACCAAAATTGTTGGTAGCTGCAACCCAACCTAACATAAAAGGGATTGCGCCTGGTATTGCACCAACAAAAACAGTTAATGGGGTTATTGCCTTTAATGGTGTATATACACTTGTGTATAAAAATATAGATATGGCACCAAACAATGCAGATTTTGGGTTGATACTATATAAAATTGAAATGCCTAAAATTGTAAATGTAATGGCAACAAAAAGGGCAGTATTTACAGACATTCTGCCTGTTGGTAGCGGTCTATTTTTTGTACGTTGCATAATAGCATCTGTATCTTTTTCTATAATTTGATTGAATGCGTTAGAAGCACCCACCATAAAAAAACCACCTAAGGCTAATAAAAAAAGAATAAAATAATTTATGGTTTCTACTGCCAAAAGATATCCTGCAATAGAAGAAAATACAACGCTTAAAGACAGACCAACTTTGGTAAGTTGTTTAAAATCTGAAATAATAGTTTGCATAGATGTTTTCTTGTCTGAAATAACTGTTGTATTCATTTTACCACAATTAGCTTGCAAAGATATTTGATAATTATGAATTTACCATAGCTTTAATGTGCTTTTGTTAGCATACTTTTTATAAAAACATTTAGATAGAACCAATTTTAACATTTTCTAAGTAGAAAGTGTATATAAATAAAAAACCCACTCAATTAATTGAGTGGGAAAATTGCTATGAAAAAGAAAAAGTGTGACACTTTAAAAGTATCACACTACAAATATAATCATATATTATGATATTTTATCTTAAAATAATTAAAATTTTAAATATATAAGTGTCTTTTTAACAAATATGCCGATATAGTAACAAAAAACAACATGTTTTTTCCTTTTCAAAAAGTGATTTTAAATACTTCTGGCAAAAATATTCTATAAATAAAACCTGCAAAAAAGTTTTTTTGTTTTAAAATTAAACTTCTATGGCTATAATGTTTAAGCCATTACACACATCATAAACAGAGAGTGTCTTTTTTTTGCAAAAAAGAGTGATGGAAGTAATAAAATTGGAAACATATACTTTTAGTCTCCTATAGTTTTATAACTGTATTATTTTTTAGTTGATATTTTTGTTGGCTTTCTTTACAAGTTGCAATACCATTTTCGTTAAAATGTAATCTATGACCATATTGGCTCACCCAACCAATTTGTTTCGATGGATTGCCGACCACCAAAGCATAAGGCAATACTTCTTTAATAACAACTGCTCCAGCACCTACAAATGCATATTCTCCAATATTATTACCACAAACAATGGTTGCATTGGCACCAATACTTGCTCCTTTTTCGACAATAGTTTCTAAATATTGGTCTTGTCTTTTTATAGCACTACGTGGATTAATTACGTTCGTAAATACCATAGAAGGACCTAAAAAAACATTGTCTTTACAAATAACGCCTGTATAAATAGAAACATTGTTTTGCACTTTTACATTTTTTCCCAAAGTTACTTTTGGAGATACCACCACGTTTTGCCCAATATTACAGCTTTCGCCAATTATGGCATGAGACATTATGTGACTAAAATGCCATATTTTAGTGTCTTTACCAATGTTACAATCTGGGTCTATAACAGCAGTTTCGTGTGCAAAAAAGTCTTTCAAAATTAGTAATCTATTGGGTTTGTATTGGGTTGTTTGCTAATTATTTCTTTTGATGATGATGTGCCAATTCTATCTACACCTAGGGCAATCATTTTTAAAGCAGTTTCGTAGTCTTTAACACCACCAGCAGCTTTTACTTGTAATGGTTTTACGTTTTTAGAAATTAGTTTAATGCGCTCTAAAGTAGCTCCATTTGGTAAATTATTAGCCGTTTTAAAAAAACCTGTAGACGATTTTACAAATACATTTTTTGCATTTTCTTCTCCAAAATTTTGTAAAACTATTCTTTTTATCAATTGTGAAATTACAATTATTTCTTTGTTTGTAAGTGCTGCAACTTCAATAATCCATTTTACAACTTTATTGTTTTTTAGACATAGTTTTGTGCCTTGGATCACTTCTTCTGTAATAAGCTTTACATTTCCATTTTTAAAGGCTTGGTAATTTATTACAAAATCTAACTCGTCTGCCCCTAAATCTATTGCTTTTTGTGCTTCTTCTAATTTTTCTGATAATCTATAGGTACCTTCATGAAAACCAATAACGGTACCAATTAATACATCGGATTTTGCATCTAATAACAGTTTTTTTACTGTTGGTATGTATTTAGCACGAATCATAACCAACTTATAATTATAAGTTATAGCTTCTTCTACAAGTGTTATTACGTTTTGTAAATTTTCTTGTTCAGAAATATGGGCTTGTACAGCTGTTTTTAAATAAGTTGCGTCTAAAAATTGACAAATTCTCATTTTACAAAAGTAACAAAATCTACTATGCAAGTAAAAAAAAGCCCAACCAAATGGTTGCGCTTTATAATTTATTGTGTTCTTTATTGAACACTAAATGCAATAGGGAGTGTATATCTAACTTTTACAGGTTGATTTCTTTGTTTACCAGGCGTAAATTTGGGTAACTTTTTTATTAATCTGTTGGTTTCTTTTTCTAAACGTTGGTGTGGTGCTCTAATTTGAATGTCTATTACGTTTCCTTTGTCATCTATAATAAACTGCGTTTGTATTTTGTATTTGCCTGCATTTAAACCTATTTCATTGGCTAATTCTACATCAAAATTTCTTTGGACAAATTGTTTCATCTTTTTATCAAAACAACGTTTGTTTTCTTCTTTTGACAAACCTTCACATCCTTTAAAAACAGGTGCATCTTCTATCATCATAAAAGGCACATCACCTTCTGTAGGTTCGTCATCTTCTGGAATCTCTACAGTTACCAATTCATCTGGAGTTAGAATTACTGGCTCATCATCTTTAGTATTTATAAGGGTTTCTGGTACATGGTTTTCTGCCTTTACCACTTCTTCTGGTATAAATACTTTTGGTTGTAGTACTTCTGGAGTAGTAACCACTTTTTTCTCTTTCTGAAACAAAATAGTTTCATCGGGTATCATGTAAATTGTGGTGTTATTTTTTGTATTTAAAACAGCAATCGTTTTTTGAGGAGTCTCGTGCTCTAAAGTTATGTACACTATAAAGAGCACTAATACAAGACCTAACTGGGTAAAAATGTTAGAGAACTTTTCTAATTGTTTGGTTGGTAGTTTTTTTAGGTTTTTCATAATTAGAAAGTTTTAATATTAAGACTTTACTAAAACAAAGTTTGTGCCATAAAAAAACATCACTAAAAAGTGATGCTTTTTTTAATTAAGACATTAATCTTAACTAATTTTTCTAATTCATTTCGTAATTTCCCCCGAAATTGTAATCAAATTTACAAAATTTATCTCTAATTAAAATTTAAAAATGTATAAATGGTACTAAATAAGGTATAAGTGGTATTATGATTTAAAAAACAGTTCTCATAAAA
This sequence comes from Polaribacter sp. YIW18, assembly GCF_057219325.1. Classification (NCBI taxonomy): domain Bacteria; kingdom Pseudomonadati; phylum Bacteroidota; class Flavobacteriia; order Flavobacteriales; family Flavobacteriaceae; genus Polaribacter; species Polaribacter sp. YIW18. The sequence continues at coordinate 294,599 of NZ_JBXVVE010000001.1, forward strand.
GTTTAGGACCTAAAATAATATTGAAATTTTATTTATTTTAAATGCTTTTCTGCAACTTTTTCTAATTCAGCATACCAATTTTCTCCAAACTTTCTAATTAAAGCTTGTTTTACAAATTTATAAACAGGTACTTGTAGCTCTTTCCCTAAAGAACAAGCGTCATCACAAATTTCCCACTTATGGTAATTTACAGCAGCAAACTCGGTATAATCTTTAACTCTTACAGGGTATAAATGGCAAGAAACTGGTTTTTTCCAATCAATCTCACCTTGGTTATAGGCTTCTTCAATAGCACAAAGCGCTGTGTTTTTTTCATCAAAAATAACATAAGCACAATCTGCGCCTTTTATTAGAGGGGTTTCTAACTCTCCCCATTCACTGGTTACCCAAGTACCTTCTTTTTCTATAACAGCAATTCCTTCTTTTCTTAAAAAAGGTTTTACCTTCGGATATATTTTTTCTAGAATTTTGGTTTCCTCTTTATCTAAAGGCGCACCAGCTTCACCATCTATACAGCATGCCCCTTTGCACGCAGATAAATTACAGACAAAATCTTTTTCTATAATATCTTCTGAAACTATTGTTTTTCCTAACTGAAACATGTGGCAAAAATAGTATATTTTTTTTCTTTAACTTTACAGAAAGCTAAAGTTAGTTGGCTAATTTTGCAAAAAAAATAGAAACATATATGGAATTTAATCTAAAACAAATTTTAACTGCATTTATGGTCTTGTTTGCAGTAATAGATATTATAGGAAACATACCTATTATTATAGATTTACGTAAAAAAGTAGGTCATATTCAATCTGAAAAGGCTTCTATAATTGCTGGTATTATTATGGTATTTTTTCTATTTTTAGGAAAAAGCTTGTTAAGTTTTATAGGGATAGATGTAAACTCTTTTGCTGTTGCAGGTTCGTTTATCTTATTTTTTATTGCTTTAGAAATGATTTTAGGTATTACACTTTATAAAGACGATGCAGATTCTGGAACTATAACCGCTACTGTTTTTCCATTAGCATTTCCTTTAATAGCGGGTCCTGGTAGTTTAACAACTTTGCTATCTTTAAGAGCAGAATTTGCCATAGAAAATATTATTGTAGCTGTTTTTTTAAATGTACTCGTTATTTACATGGTATTAAAAACATCATCTAAAATAGAGCGTTTGATTGGTGCTACAGGTATACAAATAATTAGAAAAGTTTTTGGTGTCATTTTACTGGCTATAGCTGTAAAATTATTTGCAGCCAATATAAAAATGTTGTTTTAATATGAGTTTTGATGTGTTAATTATTGGTGGTGGAGTTTCTGGTATGCAGTGTGCCTTGGTTTTAGGTTCTGCAAAAGAAAAAGCCTTTGCAACCGATAAAAAAATTGGAATATTTATGCACCAAAAAGCATCTCATTTACAAAATGCGTTGTTTAATAACGTGTTAGGGTTAAGCCCTGGTAAATTGGGGAGTACTATTCTTAAAGAAGGTAAAAAACAATTAACAGACCTGTATCCTCATATTAATCAAATGAATACAGAAAAAGTACTGTCTATAGAAAGTACTGACAATGGCTATAAAGTTACTTCAAACAAAAACACCTATTTCTCTAAAAATATTGTTGTTGCATTAAACTACTCTAAGCCTTTTACTATTAAAGGTTTAGAAGAATATGTGATTCCACATAAAAAAGCCAACATATCAAAAAATAGAATTCAGTTACAAAACAAAAATCACGTTATAAAAAGTGGTTTATATTGTTGTGGTACTATTGCTGGCTGGCGTAGTCAATTTGCAATTGCAGCTGGAAGTGGTGCTAGTGTTGCTACAGATATTTTAACTTTATGGAACAATAATATACATACCAAAGTGCATGATAAAGTATGATGAAAGTCATATTTTAAACCTACACTTAGTTTTACTTTTATAGTGTCTTAAAAACTTTATTGACGTATCAGATAAAGATATTGACAAGACTATTTTTAAATAGTTTAATTTTTTAGAACCTATAAAACGTATATCATGCAAATTAAAAAAAACCCAAAGTTTCAAATGGAAAACTTTAGCAAGATTTTTTTCGAGTTAGGGTTAGTACTTACGCTATTTATAATTTACAGTTTGGTAGAGCATAAAACTTACGAGAATAACGAGGTGCAAAGTTTAGGCGAATTTTCGATGACAGAAGATATCAAGGAAGACATACCAATTGTACAAATTAAAACAGCACCACCACCAAAACAAACACCATCAATAGTAGAAAAAATAAAGGTTGTAGAAGACGAATTAAAAGTGGAAGAAACCGTTATCGAATCTACAGAAACTGATGAAACTGATGCTGTAGTTGTTGATGTAAGAGAGATTGTAGAAATAGAAGAAGAGGAAGAGATAGAAGAAGATATTCCTTTTTTAATGATAGAAAGTGTACCTGTTTATCCTGGATGTAAAGGAAATAATAAACAGTTAAGAGATTGTTTTACAAAAAAAATAACTCAATTTTTTGGTAAAAAATTTGATGTAAACTTATCTCAAGAATTAGGGTTAAGCAATGGTAAAAAACGTTTGTATGTTGTTTTTAGAATAGATAAAAAGGGACATGTTGTTGATGTAAAAGCAAGAGCACCACATCCTGTTTTAGAAAAAGAAGTAAAACAAATTATAAGTTCTTTACCAAAAATGACTCCTGGTAAACAAAGAGACAAACCGGTAGCAGTTAGTTACAGTTTACCTATTACTTTTTTAGTAAAAGAGTAATTAAAAAAACCAGCTTAAAAAGCTGGTTTTTTTTAGTTATTCCACTGTAATAGTTTAATTCGTTGTGACAATTACTCTTACTCCTTATACTTTTTTTGGTGTTTTTCCTTTAATTGTTCGATAATAAGATGAGAGTTTTGGTTTATCCCAGTTCTTTCCTGTTGGAGTTAGTAACCTCTCTTTATTTAATGTTTCACAAATGTTTTTTAAAGATAAAAACTCTACTTCTTTAAGTTGAATTATTCTTTCATTTAAAACTTTACGAACCTCTTTATTTAACTTGGTTCTTATTTGTACTGGTTTTTCAAATCTAAAGTTTACTGTTCTATCTCCATCTTTAATTTTATAATCTTTAAAACCAGTTTCATTAATAATTCCTTTTTTGTCATAAATCAGTTCATCACCAACAATCGGTAATCTAAAATTGATTGTAATATCATGTTCCTTTGATTTCTCATCAAAAAATACTTTAATATTTTGAACGTTACGATTTATAAAATCTCTTTTTTGTTCTAAAGATGAATTCATAATTTTTTTTACATCTTTTTCCATTTTTGAAATCCAGTTTACCCATCCTTTAGATTCTGAAATCAATCTCTCCTCATTCTTAATTAAATCAATTTCCTCTTGAACTATTTCTATGGAAGTTTTAAATTTTTCTCGAAGTTTACTTCCAATTGATTCACTAATTTTTTTAGTTCTAACATCATACTCAATCTGAATCTGTTCATCTTCTAAACTTTCTAATTCTCTCCTTTTATTTCGTAATTGTGATCTAATACTTCCCAACCTTTTAGAATTCTTAGTTTCTGAATCCCATTTTGGGGATAAATACTTTATTTTGTATTTTTCTCTAACAATCGATGATTTAGTAATAATATCAATAATCTTATCAAGAATTTTTTCATCAGTTTCAACGATATTTAAACTCCTCTTCATTTTACAATTTGTTTTATTGTAATTCTTCTTTTTATTATCGAGGTAATCTTTGTTATGTTTCCAACTGTATTCTGAACATCTACCATAGTACTGTTGAGAATTTCCTCTTTTTCTATAAGATAAACTCAACCCACATTCATTACACACAATAGTTCCTCCAAGAATTTGGTCTGTAGGAATACTCTTCTTTCTTTTTTGAAGATGTAAATTCATTTTTTGATTTACACTTTCCCATAACTCTTTTTCAATCAGTTTTGGTGTTTTAATAATTATTTCATCAACAGTAGTTATATCACCATTTGGAAGTTTTTCTTCCCACTTCCAAACTTGTGTTCCAATATAAATTGTGTTCCTCATCATTTTTTGAATTGTCCCTAAATTCCATCCTAATTTGGTTCTACGAGGTTTAATATCAGGTATTTTATCAAGATACATTTTAATATCCATGGTACTTTTACCTTGATTGTACATTGTGAATATTTTTTTTACGTGGAAACTCTCTTTTTCATTTTCTTTAAGTTTCTTATTTTTTACAGTATACCCAAAAGGAATTGTTGAACCAAGATAAGTATTACCACTTCGAAGAGAGTTTCTTTTTCCCATAATACTTCTCATTCTTCTCAACTCATTATCATACTGTGATATCAAGGATAATACTCCTATCATTAATTTATCTGGTGAGTTATTTAAATCATATGGTTTGGTTGAATCTCCGATATAGATTTGAACCCCATAATCAATAAAAACTTTTAAAATAGAATACCAAGATTGAGAATATCTACCTAACCTATCTGTATTAAAAACCCAAACCTTTCTTATACCATTAGGTTTTTGAATTTCGTCTAATAATTCAACTAATTTCGGACGTTGATTTATTTCAACTTTAAATGAACTTTGAACCCCTTCGTTAAATTCTTGAGGTTTTAACCCTAATTTTTCTGATATTTTTATTCCTATTTCCCTCTGTACATCAAGAGAACTTCCATCTGTTTCTTGAGGTTTTGAACTAACTCTATATAATAATCCTATTTTTTCCATTTGGGGTAAGATTGACACAAATTTAATTTATCCAAATGTAATTATAATAATTATTTAAACAATATCTTACCTATTAAATTCTAAATATTTAATTAAATATGGTATTCAAAAACTCCATAATTTGACTATATTGTCTTCAAAAATTAATTATGAGTAACCACCAAGAAATATCCTCCTTTATTTGGAATGGATTTGATGGTTATTAGATTTCATGTATAAAGAAGTAGGAAAATGAAACTATTCAAATTAAATAAAACCAATCTCAATGAGGTTGAACAAATTCCATTCAAATTAGAAAAGGATATCCAATCATTAGTGGAAGTAAATGTTGAATCCGTATTTAATTTGAAATTTATCCAATCAGAATTGTCTGTAGATAAGTATAGGATAGATACATTATGTTTTGATGAAGAGAATAATTCATTTGTAATTATTGAATACAAAAAAGGTAAAAGTTATTCCGTTATAGACCAGGGATATACATACCTTCAATTACTTCTAAACAATAAATCGGATTTTTTATTAGTACTATCTCAATACTTTAATAAAGTTCTAAGAATGGAAGATGTAGATTGGTCACAATCTAGAATCATCTTTGTTTCACCTTCATTTAACTCTTATCAAAAAGATAGTGTAAATTTTAAAGGCTTACCTTTTGAACTATGGGAGATTAAACGGTATTCAAATGATACTGTTGTTTTAAATGAACATCGTTCAAACTCTAAAGAAAGTATTGAAACTTTGAATCCAAAAACTAATTCAACAATTTCTCAAGTAAGTAAAGAAGTTAAAGTTTATACTGAAGATGAACATACTTCAAAAATGAACAAAAATATTCTTGAATCTTGGATAGAGTTAAAAGAAGAACTTTTGGAATTAGGAGGTGTTGAATTTGTACCTAAAAGACATTATATTGGTTTGAGTTTCGAAGGTACAAATGTATGTTATATCAATTTTCGAAAGTCTCACATTTTAATAGATATTTTAGGTGGTACGATATATCCAGATAAAAGTAAATCAAGGAATTTCCTTACTTTAGAAGACCATAAAAATCTTACATCTAAGAGAAGTAGAATCTTAAATTCTGGTGGAAATCAAATTAGTTACAGAATTAAATTCGATTCTAATTCAGATATAGATTATGTGATGTTACTTATAAAACAATCATACAAATCAAAAAGTTAAAAATGTGTGATGTTAATGGAAAATTCAAACTATGTACTTGTTCTGAAAAGATTGACAAGAAAAAACCTTATTGGGTATTAAAATCAAATCGAGAAGAAGGAGAAGAGGTTGGAGTAAAGGGTGTGTTCTCTCAACCTAATCCAATTTTCACACCAATCTTAAGAAGAAATATCCTTAGAAGATTAAATTCAGTAAAAGATATTTTTGATTTTGAATATACTCCTAAAGACAAAGATTTACTTAAACTATTTGGGGAATATGATGAATACTATTGTGAGTTTGTAAAAGGTAAATGGAGATGGATAGAAAATTTTGATTATATCGGAAAAAAAGAGAGTGAATTTAAAAATAAATCAAAAGGATATATAAAAGGTTCAAAATCAAAATTGATGGAAGTTTTGAACGAGTATCAGAAACTCACAAAAACTAATCTTTATAGAACTTTAGATTTTGGTATGATAGAACCTAAAAATGAATTCGAAGAAACATTATACTATTCATAAAAAAAAATCAGAGAGAATTAATTCAATTGATTCAAGAAGAGATAAATAAATTAAACTAAAAAGAAAAATGACTGAAGAAGAATTAAAAATATTAAAAGAAAAATATGATGAAAAATTTCTAAAATACTGGTCAAAAAGAGATGGTTCTTCGAAATTTCAACCTATTTCAATGGAAGAGTTTAAAAAAAGGTTAAATGATGAAGAGTTTAGAAATAATATCATTAAAGGATAAATAATTAAATAATCTTATGAGTATTAATAACTAATTGTTCATCTATTAAAACCCTCATTTCATCAACTGATTTAAACTTGAAATTATACTTTTTAATATATCGATTTAAATTATTTGTTAGAGTATAATTAACGACTTCATTTTTATTATTTAATTCATAAAGAAAAAATTCTTTTTTAGAGAAATAAATTTTTTTATCTAGTTTTAAATCTATTGTTGAGTTTGTTTTCATTTTAAGAAATATTTTATTCAAAATTAAATTAAATCATAGTTCCCACTATTACATAAACAAGTAATTAATGTTGACTTTTCAAAAATTAATGTGATTAAAAAATGATTCTTATAACAATCTATCAATATTATCTAGAAAAAAATTGACTCCGATATAAAAACGGGTCAGACCACCCTTTTAGAAAAAAGTAATTCTCTCAGTTACAAGAAACCTCCTATTCCATTCAACTTGCACAAGAATATATTCTTCAATATATTCGTTTTATGAAAGTAAACATCTCTAAACTATCTCATCATCCTAAAAATCAAGAAATCTATGATTTATCTTCTATTGAAGAACTAATGGAGAGTATTTCTGAAGTGGGGTTACTCCAACCAATAGTTATCGACCAATATTTCCAAATTATAAGTGGTAATCGAAGGTTTGAATCTATTAGACGATTGGGTTGGGATGAGGTTGAAGTAATTAAAAGAGAGGTTAAGGGTGGAGAAGAAGAATTATTGTTAATTCATTACAATAAACAACGAATTAAGAGTTTTAAAGAACTTATCAATGAATACCTAATACTTGATAGATATTATAGAAAAGGACAAGGGAGAAGGACGGATTTAACTTCTGTTAAATCTAACAGAGGTTCTTCAAGGGATATGGTTTCTAAAGAATTAGGAATATCTTCTTCTCAGTTAAGAAGATTAGTATTCATCCATAAAAACAAACCAGAATATATTGAACTTTTAGATAAGGGTATTTTAACGGTTAATCAATCTTATCTTCAAATTCAGAGGGAAATTAAAGAAAAAGAATCTAAAAAACCTACTTCTTCAAAATCAGAAAGTTTAGTAAAATCGAATTGGAGGTTTTATCAGAAATCCTCTGATGATATGTGTGAACTAAATGAAGGTGAAGTTCAAACTATTTTTACTTCTCCCCCTTATTGGAATAAAAGAACCTATTCTGAAGAGAAAGGATTAGGGAATGAAAAAACATCTGAAGAGTTTGTAGTACATCTTTCTGAACATTTAAAAGATTGTAAAAGAGTATTAAAAGATAGAGGAAGTTTCTTTCTTAATTTAGGTGATACTTTTTATAATGGAAATCTCCAAAATGTTCCTCATAGAGTAATACTAAAACTTAAAGAACAAGGATGGATACTTCGAAATACTATTATCTGGTCTAAAACCAATCCAAAACCCTCTTCTTCAAAATCTAATCTAACTCCTTCTTATGAGTTTATCTTTCATTTGGTAAAATCAATGGAGTATGATTATTACCCAACGTTAACAAAACTATCCGATAAAACCAAAGCGTCTCTACCTCCAAGACATAGAAGTGTTAATGGGGAGTATTCAAAATCAATAACACCTTATTTACCTAACACGAATGGTAAAAATATGGGAGATTACTGGAATGAGGATATCGTGAGAACTTCGGTTGCAAATCAGAAACTAAATATTCAAGGAGAACACCCTGCTCCGTTTCCAAATGAAATCATAACCTTACCTATTCTTCAAACTTCTAAAGAGTTTGAAATGGTGTTAGACCCTTTTATGGGAAGTGGGACAACTGGAAGGATTTGTGATAAACTAAGAAGAAATTTTGTTGGGTATGATTTGAAGGTGTTTTAAAAAACGATAACCTATCAAATAAATGATAGGTCATCAGTCTCAAATAATCACTTCTCTTTTTCACTAAAAGTTTATAATAGTTTTTTCATCACTTTAATCATATTGATGAAATTTTATTTTTTTATAAATCTACGAACTAATTGTCCCCTTATATCAGTGAATTTTATTAGATAAATACCCCTTTTAAGGTTATTAATATCTATTTCACTTGACGTCATTTTTGATAATACTAACTTACCTAATATAGTATAAATTGAAACTTTAGTTTTCTTCTGTAATCCTTGAATGATTAATTTATCATCTACAGGATTTGGGTAAATTTTTAAAATATTATTAATGTTATCATCAACTGAAAGACTCGATTCTACATTTACTGTTCGGGTTACCTCTACTGATACATTACCATTCGCATCACTAACATTGTAAGTAACTGTATATGTACCTACAACTGATGTGTCTACATTATTTACCGTAACAATAGATTCTGTAATATCGCCATCATAGTTGTCTTCTGCTGTTGCTCCTGCATCACTGTAGGTAGTTCCTACTTCTAATGTAACTGTCGATTCCCCCTCTAGTGTAATGACTGGAACTGTAGTGTCTACTATTTGTACTGTTCGGGTTACCTCTTCTGCTACATTACCATTCGCATCACTAACATTGTAAGTAACTGTATATGTACCTACAACTGATGTGTCTACATTATTTACCGTAACAATAGATTCTGTAATATCTCCATCATAGTTGTCTTCTGCTGTTGCTCCTGCATCACTGTAGGTAGTTCCTACTTCTAATGTAACTGTCGATTCTCCTTCTATGGTAATGACTGGAACTGCAGTGTCTTCTACATTTGTTATAAAATTTGTTATGTAAAATCTACTAGAATTTACATCTACAACATCATAAAGGTTATCTTGATTTAAATCAATAAAAATATACTGACCTTTGTATCCAATTTCGTCAATATTAAACTTAACAGGATGAAACCTACCGTTTTCTTGAATGAAAATAATTTTTTGTTCGTTACTATTGTAATGTTCGAGTGTTTCAACTATTAAATCAGAATCACCATCATTATCTATATCCTGGAAATATTGGCCTTTTCCTAAATAATCCTTAGTAATAAAATCTTTTCCAAATAAGTACTCAGTAACATCATCTGTATTTGGAGAAGATAAATTATATGATACGAGTTTAAACTCATTATTTGACGAATGAAATCTAACAAATAAAATGTTATTTTCTCCAATTTTAGAAATGTTAGTCATATCTTCGTTTTCAGCTATACTCCAATCACTCCCCATAGAGAACTCTCCAATTAATTCTTTTTCACTAAAATCAATCTGATCCATAGAATTTTCATACCCTGAATATTTATGAATTCTATAAGTATTTGTTGAACCACGAGAAACACTAAGAGTTATTAAATCTTTAAACTCATCTTCATCGAAATGAATGTTATAAACATCATTAAATTTATCTTCTGAGGTAGTAATTTCTCTTATGAATTCATGTCTTCCTTTTTCAGTGTCATAATCATAAAACGCCATTTGTTTATCATAAGTAAGAACCGCTATTTCTTTACTCATATCTTCATCAATTTGAATCGGTTTTTGTAATGAAGTATTACTATATTTTTGGTTGTTATAAGTAAAATCTAAGGAATCAATTTTAAATCCATTATCATTTTTATAGTATAAAAAATCAGGTCTATTGTGTGTTCCGTTATAAAAGGGAGGTTGTGTATTATCATCACCATGATAATTCCCAGTTGGTATGAAAATATCCAATGAATCATCATTATTAAAATGACCTACTTCTGGTGCATTTGCATTTGGTTCTCCTTTAATTTCAATAACATTGTTTAAGGATATCTCAACCACTTCATTTGTAATATCAAATGAAAAAACACCTATACGAGCTATTCCTATAGGTCTTTCTGTATGATAAAACATCGTAACATAGTCTAATTTACCATCATTATCAAAATCAATAATATCATAACCTTGATTAAACATGTAATAAAACCAACTACCAGTTGGGTTCATAAAAGGGTTTACAAAATCACGAAACTCATTTGTTCCGGGAATCTCTTGGATGTTAAAATATATAATGTATGGATCCTGTAATTCATCATCACAAATATCACCTATTCCATTATTATTTGTATCTATTTGTTGTGGATTGTAAAAATTGGGACAATTATCCTCACTATCGATAATACCATCATTATCCAAATCATTATAAATTTTAAAATGATTAACATCGAAACCTAATTTATCATTATTTTCAATTTGATAATTACCAAAAAATGAGAAACAAATTATTGGAATTATATTTAAAAAAAGATTCATAATTATTAATTAATAATTTACAAAATTATAATATGTTTGTATTAATTGAAAATACTTCAATATAATGCGACTAATATTCTTTTTCATTCCTTTCATTTGTTTTTCTCAACATTCAGTCTTTAAAGACTCATTAGAATTTATAGACTTAAATAATTACCAGTCAGAATTTAAACCCATAAGACCTCAAGAATTAGAATTAATAAAAGTATCAGGAATAAGTTATTTAATAGATAAGTTTGGTGGTAATATATTTGTTTTAGAAAATGACCGATTAAAAAGAATAGATAATTCATATCGACATAGGTCACAAATTGAATCTAATATTTTTAGTTATAATGATACTATATTTAGACATGGAGGTTACGGTTTTTGGGAAACAAGAGACTTATTAACTTTCTTTGATTTTAAAACAAATGAATGGGAAATTAAACAAAATAAAAACAAGGGAACAAAAAAATACTCTCACCTAATCACAATAAAAAATAATAAATTAATAACTTTTGGAGGTTTTCTAAAAGATGATTCATTAAATTCTATTGAAACTAAATCAAATTCAGTTTACTCATATGATTTTCAGAAAAATGAATGGACAAATTTAGGGGTTTCTAAATATCATTTTTCTAAAAATGACAATATTATTGATATCGGAGATGATAAAAAAATTATTATTCGAAAAGATATAAAGGACACTATTTTTTTAATTAAACCATTTGAAAATAAGATTGAATTTTACAAATCAAATAATTTTACAAGAAATATTAAATCTAACAAAAACTTAAAATCATTTTATAAAGACAGTGTTTTTCATTTAATATCAAATATTCATGTAAAAAATAAATTAGAGATTAATAAAAGATTTTACGATGAATTCTTATCAAATAAATTTGGAGAGGATGGGTTTGTCTCCAAAAAAAACAACTACCTAATTGAAATTTTAGTAATCCTCTTTTTAATTGTTTTCATTTTAATTTATTTCAAAAAACCTAAAACTAAAAAAAACAGAAAAATTCTAATATTAAATAACAAATCTGTTCATTACAAAAAAAGAAAAATTGAAATCTCAGATTACGATTTGAGTATTATTAATTTGTTAAAAAAGAATAACGAATTTAAAATTATAGATTTAATGAGTATTTACAAAAACTCAGAATTAAATTATAATCATCAGTTAAGAATAATGAACAAAATAATTAATGATTTAAATAATAAAATAAAAACTTTAATGGATTTAAAAAAACCTTTTATAATAATGGAAAAGTCATATTTGGACAAAAGAATAAAGGTTTACAAATTAAATAATCAAGTAACGATTAAATAAAACATTTAACCTCTGTTAAATCTAACAGAAGTTGATTCTCAAAAACATCCTCTTTATTTCGATTTATAAACTTCATTCCCAATTTTAGAGTATACTTCATTTTACTAATCTCATTTTGTGAATTTACACTCAATATAGTTGTATATATTAATATATTTTCGTAATTTAAGGGTGTTTGATTATTAATCCTAATATTGCGAATTATGAAAGTATTTTTATCAAGAGTTTCCACTGATGAACAAAGTGAATTAAGACAGATTCAAAATGTAGAAGGATTTGATAAAGTTATCATAGATAAATGTAGTGGACTAGTTCCTTTATGGGAACGACCAAACATTATTAAAAACAAAATTAAGAAGTTAGTTGATAACGGAACTATCAAACATATTGAGGTTCACTCTATCGATAGATTAGGAAGGGATACACTTTCGGTATTATCTGTTTGGAAGGAACTGACCGAAAAAGGTGTTAGAGTTGTTTGTAGAAACCCAAACTTCCAAAACCTAAATGATTCAGGTGAAAAAGATTACTTCTCTGAATTATTATTGAACATTCTTTCTACTATGAGTTCATTTGAGAAATCAATGATTAAATCTCGACAAATGGAAGGGATTCGTATCACTCAGAAAACGAATCCAGAAAAATATAGTGGTAGAAAACAAAACACTAAGGAATCTACTCTTAAATTCTTAACCAAACATTCTAAAGTGGTTGAGTATTTAGAAAAAGGAATGAAAGGTATTGAGATTTCTAAGTTATGTGATGTTTCTCTAAACACAATTACTAAGGTTAAGAAAAACCTTAAACTTCAAGAAAAAGTATATGAGTAAAAAGAAGAAACAAAATAGAAAAATCAGAGATAGTTATGAAACTATTACTCTGAAAGAATTAGAAGAAAAAGGATTAGTTTCTAAAAACTTCCACTTGTTCGATAGTATAGATATGAATGAGTACCAACTTAAACATAAAACTGATTGGTGGAAGAGAATGAGTTACTAACCCATTCCTTCAATATATTTATTTTTTAAAAGTTTATTCTCCAATTGTTTAATTCTAAACTCTAATTCGTTAATTTTAGATTCAAACATTTCAACGTTTGAAGTTTTGATAGGGTTTGAATCTTCTTTTAGATGTTTATTCTCCCATTTATCTTTAAATTCAGGTAAATGGAATCCATACTTCTCATATATTGGATTCCATATTTCTAAAAGTTCATAATCAGTTAAATTAGAATCTAATCCATTTGTAATTCCTCTATTTATTTTTTCTTCTTCAGTTAAATTAATTGAATTAAATATTTTATTCAAATACACTTCCGATTTACTAATAAGTTCTTTCCGATTCTTTCGAGATAGTTTTTCATTACATTGAATGTAAAAATTAAACCCTTCGAACTTTCGTCTGGAAGGAGTTCCATTATTTCTAATAACCTTATATTTTTTCATTTCTATATTTCATTTCAAATATTTCTTTTTCCATTTCATATTTTTCTAATACATCATAAAAACACTCCATAGTGTATTCTTTAATCTCTTTCATTGTGTGAACTCCTCCAAAGATTTCTTCTAATTCTTCTTCGAAATAAGATTCTTCAACTTCCTCCATAAAGTCTTCAAATTCATAATAAATTCTTTCCCATGTTGATTGAATTGGTAATCCCATATCATCCTCTTTTCTTATTAAATCCTCCACAACTCTTTCAATAATTTCTTTTACTTCTTTTCTCATTTTATTTGTTTTTTATTTGATTAAACTCTCACTCATTAACTATACTTAATTTAACTGAAATTAAGTAAGAAATATTTTTTTTATCCTACCAATTTAAATTGATTCTTATACAAAGTTGACTTTAGTTTCCCAAGTTCATCTCTTAGTAAATAAAAATGTTTTCGAGATGATTTAAAGTAACCAATCGGTTTTATAAACTTAGAATCTATATGTGATTGATTTATTACTGAATGAAGAGGAGATGTAAATTCATTTATCTCTTCTGAGGTAACTTCACCATTTATACCTTTTGAATCAATTTCTAAAACAACCATTTTAATATCCTTAACTCCAAAACCCAACTGACTATACCCTATTTGATTCCAAATTAAAGGAGAGTCACTCTCAATAGTCCAAGTTTTTAATTCCTTAATCTTCTAATCATTCTTATATCAAACAAGAGTTCTTCCAAATCCTCTTTTTTTTCATCACAACTCTCATCACGGAGTATCCTAACATTATCCTCCAAACCATAGAGTTCCTTAATACTCATTTTATTCAAATCGTGTCGACTAATTTCTGTTGTCATAATCTTAATTTGTAATTCTACATCTGTCATATCCTTTAAATTTTAATTGTTTCTAATTCACTAAACGGATTGTTCCAAGGAGAATATTCATCACCTTCTAATCCCCACTTATCAAAATCTTTGATGTTTGGAAAATGTTCTTCAAGAAGTAATTCTAAAACACTCATTTGAAAGGAATAATTTTCTTCGGTGGGGTTTTCATATAATTTCTCCCCAAGAATATTTCTGACTTTATCTAACTTTACTAATCCACCTATTTTTTCAAGGTGTGTAGATTTAATCTTACCACTCTCACAACTTAATACCCAACCTCTTTTCAGGTTTTCGGTATATCTATACCATCTTGATGGGATTGAATTATAATTTTCATTTGATTTCTGATAAAGAGGAAGTTTATTTCCCCATGTTACTTTTACACTCATAATATTTTGTGTTTTATACCCACCGGTTTTTAATTAAATAATTTTGTTCTCTTTTCTTTATTGAGGGTTAGAATCTCACTCCCTCACTAACAATACTATAGTTAGTACTCATTTTACTTACACACTAATTTTATTTTTAGTGTTGGTAATTTTATTAATTCTCACTTTTAATAGGTGGAGAAGTTTAACCCTCACTCACTAACAATACTATAGTTAGTACTCATTTTACTTACACACTAATTTTATTTTTAGTGTTGGTAATTTTATGAGTTATTTAAAATTGTTAAATTTGGAAACATGGAAGATAAATGGAGAGTTAAAAAAGTTGGAGATGATTGGTGGTTTATTCCCCAAAAAGAAAGAGATGAAAAAAGAGATTATGAAAATCTTGTAAATCGAATAAAAAGAAGAGAAAAGAAGATTGAATCTGATTTAGAAAAGATTAAGGAACTCAAAAAGGAGTTGAGAAAATGGAAATCAGATAGAACTAAGGGATTTAATAAAATGATTAAGTATCATAAAAAGTTCTTACCTTCTTTTTCAATATTCTTGGATGGTGATGATTTTAACCCTCAATGGGGTATGTGGGTTTCAATTGGTGGTAAAAGAAAATATATATACATAGGTACTGTAGATGATGTATCGTATCACTTAGATTTATTAGAAGATAATGTTCCTCATTACAATAAGAATAATAGATATGAGGATGGTCCCGTTGGACACTATGGTTCTATGAACCCTAAGAACTACGAGGGTGATGAACATAAAGAAATAATCTCCTCTAAGATTGATTCTTATGTTTGTGATGTTGTTAAGAAGAAAATGTTGAGTATTCTGAAGAAAGATGGGAACTTAGATAGGTTTTATGACAAAAAATACAAACTAAAAGGAATTGATATTCTTTATGATTTATATAAAAAATCTCCACATTATACACCTCCTCAGAAAGAAAGAGAAAAGAAAAAAGGAGGTACATTAAAACCTCTATATGTTGGTAAAAAGAAACAGTGGTAGTAGAATAACAACCTATATACTAATCATATCAAGTTCTTGTAATATTAAAACCCTTCGGTATTCTTTGAATATGTATTGAAACAACAAAGACACCATATTTTACCAACTGATAGATTAACCATAACTCTTTCAATCTTCAAAGTATATCAAAGTTTGAATCAAAACTATTTTGATACTGTAATCATTTTTAAACTACACTAAGGTGTGATTTTGTTTCATTTGATTTTCCCACTCTAATAAATCAGTTTTCCTGATGTATTTTTTATGAGATGATATTTCTATCATTGGTAACCCAAACCTTCTTCTCCATTCTTCTATGGTGGTTCTGTTTACATTATACATCTTCATTAGTTGTTGTTTTGTTATTCTTTCTTCCATAGTTTCTCTTCTTCTTTTTTTAATAATTCTTTGAATAATTTTTTATACCCTATTCTATCATTATTTTTTCGATAAGATTCAAGTTTATCTGAGAAGTTTTTAACCAGTTCTGATTTTCTGATTAACTCATCAGTGAACTCTTTTGGATTATCTTTTATCCATTTTATTTCTTCATAAGTTAGTTTAGTTTGTTTCATCTTTAAACAGTTTAATTTATATAGTACCAACCTCGAGTTTTAAGTAAAAGGTTATAATCTTTTTTCAAATTTTTTATTTGTTTGAATACTTCAGTATTGGATACACCAATCCCCTTTAAGAATTTTACTTCTTTTTTTATTTAATTCTAAATTTCCTCAGACCAGTTCGATTTAATCACCCATATCTGATTTATAGTAGAACCATTTTTGATACTATCGGAGAAACCTCTTCCATTATGTATAGATATTATTTCAATCTTATAGAATACTATCCGACTTCTAACCCACTAACTATTCCTTAGAACCCTCGTGGGTGATTAGTATTTTACCCTATGATGGATACCAGTATCTACTATAAGTATTACAAAGTGTAGGAAAACGTAAAAAAATAGAAGGGTTTTATTTAATAACTTCTACAATAGGGGGAGTAACAACAACTACATCTGGTCTATTTATTCGTTCTTCACGAATTAAACCTTTCTTATAAATGGAATGGACGTGGTTGTTTTTAAATTCATTACCACGAGGTGTTTTTAATCCTTCCTCATTAAGAATTTGAGATATCTTTCTATATCCAATAGGGGTAAGAAAATGTTCTTTTAAACCCCTTATTCTATTAAATAAATACTGTTGATATTCCGAATATGAAGAACTCCACAGATGAGTAGTTCTTATTGATATTGAGAACGTTACTAACAATTTGTAGGAGTAAGAGTAATTGTCACGAGTAACTACTCCACCGTAACAGATTTGGCTAAATTTCTAGGTTGATCTACATTTTTACCTAACATTACAGCTATGTGATAAGATAACAACTGCAAAGGTATGGTTGTTAAGAGTGGTGTTAAAGCTTCCTCTGTTTCTGGTATTTCTATAACATGATCTGCTATTTCTTTAACTTGTGTGTCTCCTTCTGTAACAATAGCAATAATTTTACCTGCTCTAGACTTAATTTCTTGTATGTTACTAACCACTTTTTCGTAATGACCTTTGTTAGTTGCAATTACAAATATTGGCATGTTTTCATCTATCAATGCAATAGGCCCATGTTTCATCTCTGCAGCTGGGTAACCTTCTGCATGTATATAAGAAATCTCTTTTAACTTTAAAGCGCCTTCTAAAGCTACAGGAAAGTTAAAACCTCTACCTAAATACAAACAGTTTTTTGCATTTTTATAAACGGATGCAATTTCTTTCACTTTATCATCTATCGTTAAAAGTGCTTCTATTTTTTTAGGAACTAACTGCATTTTCTGCAGGTACATTCTAAAAGCAGAATTTGATAAAGTGCCTTTTGTTTTTGCTAATTTTAAAGAAATTAGAGATAAAACAGTTATTTGGGTTGTAAAAGCTTTGGTAGAAGCAACACCAATTTCTGGTCCTGCATGTGTGTAAGCTCCTGCATGCGTTTCTCTTGCAATAGAAGATCCAACAACATTACAAATACCAAAAACAAAAGCGCCTTTAGACTTTGCTAGTTTTATGGCAGCTAAAGTATCTGCAGTTTCTCCAGATTGTGAAATAGCAATTACAACATCTTTAGATGTAATAATTGGGTTTCTATATCTAAATTCAGAGGCATATTCTACTTCTACAGGTATACGTGCCATATCTTCTATAAGATACTCGCCTACCAACCCTGCATGCCAAGAAGTACCACAGGCAACAACTATTATTCTATCTGCATTTAAAAACTTCTGAATATGATCATCTATACCAGACATTTTAATAATGCCTTCACCTGGTAACATTCTTCCTCTATAAGTATCTATTATCGCTTTTGGTTGCTCATAAATTTCTTTTAACATAAAGTGATCGTAACCCCCTTTTTCTATTTGATCTAAACTAATTTGTAGTTCTTGTATTTTTGCGTCAACTAAAGAGTCGTCTTTTATTTTTCTAACCTTAATACCTTTATCTAGTTTGATAATAGCCATTTCTTCATCTTCTAAATAAATAGCTTCTTTGGTATATTCTATAAATGGTGATGCATCTGAAGCTACAAAAAACTCTGCATTATTTTCTCCAACACCAATTGCAATTGGGCTTCCTAATCTTGCAACAACCAATTCGTTTGGTTTTGTTTTATCAAAAACAGCAATTGCATAAGCGCCAATAACATTATTTAATGCTACTTGAACTGCTTTACCTAACTTGCATTGTTCCTGTTTTTTTACTTCTTCTATTAAGTTTACAAGTACTTCGGTATCTGTATCGCTTTTAAAAGTATAACCTCTAGATATTAATTCTTTTTTTAAAGTATCGTAATTTTCTATTATACCATTGTGTACAATAACCAAATTACTAGATTCAGAAAAGTGAGGGTGAGAGTTTACATCATTTGGTACACCATGTGTTGCCCAGCGTGTATGACCCATACCTATTTTACCTACTTTTCTTTCCTTTTCTTTATTTGTAATAACCTCTAAATCAGAAACTTTCCCTTTGGTTTTAGATAAATGGATGTTATTGCCATCATACATCATGATTCCTGCACTATCATACCCTCTATATTCTAGTCTCTTTAAGCCATTTATTACTATTGGATATGCATCTCTAAAACCTATGTATCCTGTAATTCCACACATAAAAATTAATATTTATAATTTTGGTTGATTAATTTGATGGTTTTTCTGTGTAAGAAATTTTTAATTTAGCTCTTCTTGTTTCTCCGTTTGCAGCTTTATCGCCATTTAAAAGAGAGACTGCTTTTGGGTTCCAACTAAAATTTCTAAAAATAGTGTCGTTTATTTGTGTATCTGAAGTATTAAAAACTTTTAATCTTAAAGGAGGGTTGTAAGTAGTTTCCCCACTTAGCAAGTCTGACACATAATCTGTTATTCTAAAATTGTAACGATCTACTTTACCACTTTCTCTAATTAAATTGCCTCCAAAAAAAGCCGTTTCTGTATAAACATCTTTTACAAAGCTTTGTATTGAGTTTCCATTAGCATCGATACCTTTTTTGTATAAAAATAATTTGTTTGGTACGTCTGTAGTATCTATGTCTTTATTTATGTAAAAAGTTAATGAAGCGTCGTTTATTAACCAATTTTTAGCTTTTAAAGCTGCCAATTCATTTCCATTTAAAACCTCTACCTTAGCTTCAGAGCCAGCTGCACCTTGTAAACGAACTTCGTTTGTAATAGGATAGGTTCTATTGGTCATTTCAAATTTATTGTTTGCTATACCACCTAACTGAAAGGTATGATTTACTTTTATAACAGTATCTATTTCAGTACTATTTGCTTTAAAATAAGTATTTGTATAATAGACCTCTATGGATGATGTAGATGCCTGTGTATTAGAGTTTCTTAAATTAAAAGAAATTAAAGCGCCTCCTTTTTCTCCAGAAGCATGGTTTATTTCTTTTGCCTCTATTTTAATACCTCTAAAATAATCGTTAAATGCTTGTTGAGATTCAAAATTTGATGACCCATAATTATCTACAAATACTTGTTTTGCAAAACTCTTTTTTAAAGGAATAATTGCCATTGGTCTTGAAATTTCAGAAGTTACACCAGAAGTATATTTTATGGTATCTGTTTCAAACAAGTCTCCTAAACTATTTCTTCTTTTAATGATAACTAAAGTATCATTAGCGGTTGGAGTAAAATCAATATCAGCAAACTCATTTAAAGGGTTGGGTTTTACATCATAATCTGTATCTGAAAGAAAAACGTTGGTTTTTGAAGGGTCTGCAGGGTTTAATCTATTTAAATAAGTGTCTAACTCATAAATATTTAATGTAAATGGCAAGTCTTTATTGCCAACAATAGAATCTAAAGTATAAACTGGTCTGTCTGTATTTGATTCTAAAGTAGCGTAATATGGCAATCTTACATAAGCTGTATCTATTGTGGTTTCAAAAGCTAAATTATCAGGATTGCTGTATGGTGAAACTTCTAAGCTGGTATTTATAAGAACTTGTGAAATAATAGAAGCTTCTATATTCTCAAAATCATCATTTATATAAGTACCTAGCAAATATTGCCCTTGAAAACCAAAAAATGGTGTTGCTGTTAATGTTAAACCATCTGCTCTAACATTATCTACTGGTGCATTAGAAACTACAATATCTAAAATTGTGTCTTTGGTTATAAATTTTGTATTACTTACTACCCCACTTTTAATATCTGTAAAGTCTTCTTCGCAAGAAATAACAGCAGATAAAACGAATATTAATACACCTAAAAAGGCGCTTTTTCTAAGAATTTTTTTCACCATAAACCAATTAATTTTCCGACACTAAGTCAGCATAAAAATTTAAATAATTTTCTTTTAGATTTTCTTCTTGAAATCCTAAAAAAGGAATTTCTTTTTCTTCTACAAAAGAAGTTAATTCTTCAGAAACATCTTCACTACCATAAATAATTGCATCAGAATTTTCTATGGCACTTTTTAATATATTAGTATGGTTAGGTATTTGTATTGTTGCTGCTTTTTTTGCTTCATTTAAATCGAAAGTAACTTTATCTGCCAAAGCTTTATTTAAACAACCTTCAAAACCATTATTATAAATAGAAGTTACAATTTTACTCTCTGTAAAAAGTGGTTCTTCATTATAAAACTCTTTTAAATAAAGGGGTAATAAAGACGCCATCCAACCATGAACATGAATAATATCTGGTGCCCAATTTAATTTTTTTACCGTTTCTATAACGCCTTTTGCAAAGAAAATAGCACGCTCATCATTATCTTCAAAAAGAGTATCATCTTCATCTGTAAAAACGGCTTTTCTTTTAAAGTATTCTTCGTTATCTATAAAATAAACTTGCATTCTTTCTTTTGGTATCGAAGCCACTTTTATAATTAACGGCATATCCATATCATTTACAACAAGGTTCATTCCAGAAAGACGAATTACTTCATGTAATTGATGTCTTCTTTCATTAATAACGCCAAATCTTGGCATAAAAATTCTGGTTTGTACTCCTTTAGAATGCGCGTTTTTTGCAGCATTAAATGCGGTTGACGATAATTCTGTTTCTGGTAAGTAAGGTACTACTTCAGACGAAACAAATAATATTCTCTTGTCCTTCATTAAATCAAACTCTTTTGTGAGATTGGCAAAAATACAAATTAATATGCAAATATCGTGTTAAAATGGTAAGTTTGCACGCAATATCAATTTTTCAAACATGAATATTTTTTCTACAAAGAAAGATTTAACAGGTTGTATTTTAAGTTATAAGGCAAAAAATAAATCTATTGGTTTTGTTCCAACAATGGGGGCTTTGCATCAAGGGCATTTATCTTTAATATCTACTGCAAAAAAGAAAAATGATGTTGTTGTGGTAAGTATTTTTGTAAATCCAACCCAATTTGATAATGTAGAAGATTTAAAAAAATATCCTAAAACACTAGAAAATGATATTAAATTACTAGATACAATTTCTTGTGATATCGTTTTTACGCCTTCTGTAGAAGAAATTTATGCAGAAAACATTGTTTCCAATAAATTTAATTTTGATGGTTTAGAAAACCAAATGGAAGGAAAATTTAGGACTGGACATTTTGATGGTGTAGCCACAATTGTAAAAACGCTCTTCGAAATTGTACAACCAAATCGGGCATATTTTGGGCAAAAAGATTTTCAGCAATTGCAAATCATTAAAAAAATGGTCAAAAAAAATAGACTTCCTGTAAAAATAAAAGGATGTTCTATTTTTAGAGAAGAAGACGGTTTGGCAATGAGTTCTAGAAATATTCGTCTATCTAAAAAACAACGAGAAGCAGCTCCTTTTATTTACAAAACTTTAAAAAAGGTACAAAGAAAAATTGGTGCAAAAAATATTACTGAAATTAACGAATGGGTAGAAAATGAGTTTAAAAAACAACCTTTATTAGAATTAGAATATTTTACCATTGCTGAAGAAAAAACATTAGAAACAGTAGAAAAGATAGAATCTGACAAAAAATATCGTGCTTTTATGGCAGTATTTGCAGGAAAAATTAGATTGATTGACAACATTCGCTTAAAATAATAATAATAAAAAAAGAGTATTTTTGCAACATGTTAGTACAAGTAGTAAAATCTAAAATCCACCGTGTAAAAGTTACAGGTGCAGATTTAAATTATATAGGAAGCATTACCATAGATGAAGATTTAATGGATGCAGCCAACATTATAGAAGGAGAACGCGTTCAAATTGTAAACAACAATAATGGCGAACGTTTAGAAACATATGCCATTCCAGGACCAAGAGGTAGTGGAGAAATTACCCTAAATGGTGCTGCAGCAAGAAGAGTTGCTGTTGGCGATGTGTTGATTTTAATAGTGTATGGGTTTATGGATTTTGAAGAGGCTAAAACATTTAAACCATCATTGGTATTTCCGAACGAAAAAGACAATACCCTTACCTAATTTTGAACATTAAAAAAACTTTAAAAACAATTTTACCTCTCTTATTGGGAGGTTTTTTAGTTTGGTATTCTTTGTCTAAAATCTCTTTAGAAACTTTAGGAAATTATTTTAAGGAAGCCAATTATGGTTGGATTTTATTAGGCCTTTTCTTTGGAATTTTAAGTCATTTATCTAGAGCATACAGGTGGAAATTTATACTAGAACCTTTAGGTTTTAAGCCCAAATTTACCAATAGTGTTTTGGCTGTTTTAGTTGGGTATTTAGTTAATTTAGCATTGCCTAGAGCTGGAGAAATCTCTAGAGCCACAGTAATGACCCAATATGAAGAAATTCCTTTTGAAAAAGGATTTGGAACCATTGTAGCAGAACGTATTGCAGATTTAATTATGATGCTTTCCATTATTGCCATTACGCTTTTTGTACAATTTGATTTTATTTACGAACTCCTAACCAAAAATTTCGATCCCACAAAAATGATTATTGGATCAATAATTCTAGTAATTGGTTTTTTTATTTTTACCTCTTTTGTAAAAAAAGCAAAATCTGGTTTTTTATTAAAAATTAAAACCTTTATAACAGGTTTAATCGAAGGTGTGACAAGCATTTTTAAAATGAAAAACAAGTGGGCTTTTATTTTTCACACCGTTTTTATTTGGATAATGTATGTCGCCATGTTTTGGGCAACAATCCCTGCAATTAAAGGTTTAGAGGTTCCTTTTGGTGGTATTTTAATAGGTTTTATTGCTGGCGGCTTTTCTATTGCTGCTACAAATGGCGGAATTGGTTTATACCCAATTGCAGTAGCAGGTGCATTGGCTTTATTTAACATCCCTACAGAACCTGCAACCGCCTTTGGTTGGATTATGTGGACAGCACAAACAGCAATGATTGTTGTTTTTGGCGGTTTGGCATTTTTATTATTACCAATTTACAATAAGGAAAAATAATTTTTGGGCGTTTCTTTATCCTGAAAGCGTTCAGGACCAAGTCGCGCTTTCACTACTCGCTTTTTTATTTTATCAAATAAAAAGAGCTCAAACAAGTCGTTCAATCGCTAACGCAACTATTTGCCAGATTATAAAAATTCCGAATTACTTTTTTTATTTAAGAGCTAAAACCTTTTCAATTTACAAGACCCTTCAGGTTTTTAAAACCTGAAGGATCAATTATTTTTTTAACCCATAAATTATTACAATATCAAGTTATAAAAAATAGCTATTTATAATCTAACTTTACTTTGTAACTTTACAGCTTTCAAACTTTGCAACTAAATCAAAATGGCTAAAACCAAAACAACTTTTTTCTGTCAAAACTGTGGTACCCAACACGCAAAATGGATTGGGCAATGTGGTGCCTGTAAAGAGTGGAATACTATTGTAGAAGAAGTGATTCAGACAGCAGAAAAACGCGTTTGGAAACAAGCTACAACAGCAAAGCAAACTATAAACAAACCGTTAAAAATTGCAGACATTGTTCTAAATCCAGAAGAACGGGTTGTTACCAATAACAACGAATTAGACACAGTTTTAGGTGGTGGTTTGGTAAAAGGCTCTGTAACACTTTTAGGTGGTGAACCTGGTATAGGAAAATCTACCTTACTGCTACAAGTTGCTTTAAATATCAGTCAAAAAGTGCTGTATGTTTCTGGTGAAGAAAGTCAGTCTCAAATTAAAATGCGAGCAGAACGTTTGGCTGCCCAAAATTCTAATTGTTTAATTTTAACAGAAACCAATACCCAACAAATATTTAAAAACATAGAAGAAACCGAACCCGAAGTTTTGGTTATAGATTCTATACAAACCTTACATACCAATTCTATTGAAGCTTCTCCTGGAAGCATTTCTCAAATTAGAGAAACCTCTGCAGAATTGATTAAATTTGCCAAAGAAACTGCAACACCTGTCTTGTTAATTGGTCATATTAATAAAGAAGGAAACATTGCTGGTCCTAAAATTTTAGAACACATGGTAGACGTGGTTTTACAATTTGAAGGCGATAGAAATCACACCTATAGAATTTTAAGAAGCCAGAAAAACAGATTTGGTTCTACTTCAGAATTAGGAATTTACGAAATGCTTTCTAATGGTTTGAGAGAAATTACAAATCCATCAGAAATACTAATTTCTAAAAAAGATGCAGATTTAAGCGGAACAGCAATTGCATCAACCTTAGAGGGAGTTAGACCTTTAATGATAGAAATTCAAGCCTTGGTTTCTACAGCAGTTTATGGTACACCACAACGTTCTACCACAGGTTACAATCTAAAAAGATTAAATATGTTATTGGCTGTTTTAGAAAAACGAGCTGGTTTTAAATTAGGTGCAAAAGATGTATTTTTAAACATTACTGGAGGGATTAACGTAGATGATCCTGCCATAGATTTAGCTGTTGTTGCAGCTATTTTATCATCCAACCAAGACATTGCAATTAACCCCAATGTATGTTTTGCTGCAGAGGTTGGTTTGGCAGGAGAAATTAGACCTGTTTCTAAAATAGACCAACGTATTACAGAAGCAGAAAAGTTGGGTTATAAAAGTTTTGTAGCCTCTAAATACAATAAGATTTCTTCTAAAAATCATGGAATTAAATTGATTTTAGTTGGTAAGATTGAAGAAGCATTTGCTACTTTATTTGCTTAAATTTAAATTTATCTAAAAATTAATCAACTTTAAAAAACTTTTTTAAGACAAAAAAACCGAACATTACTGTTCGGTTTTGATTTAAAATATTGTAAAAGAGTTGTTATTTCTTATTTGCTTCTTTAATATATTTTTCTAATGCCATTGTCATAGAAGGCGTTTCTGGCGCTGGCGCTTTTATATCACATTTAAACCCAGCTGCAGTAACCGCACTTACTGTAGAGTTACCAAAAGCGGCAATTCTAGTATTGTTTTGTTTAAAGTCTGGAAAGTTTTGTAGTAAAGATTCGATACCAGAAGGGCTAAAAAACACTAAAATATCATAAAAAACATCTTCTAAATCCGATAAATCGCTTACTACAGTTCTATACAAATCTAAACGGGTCCATTTTACACCTAATGCATTTAACTCATCTGGAATTAATGGTTTTAATTTGTTAGAAGATGGTAATAAAAAGTTTTCTGTTTTATGTTTTTTAATCAACTTTGTTAACTCAGGAAACGTTCTGTTACCAACATAAATCTTACGCTTTCTGTACACTACGTATTTTTGTAGGTAATAAGCAACAGCTTCTGACTGGCAAAAATATTTCATATCATCTGGCACTTTAAAACGCATTTCTTCTGCAATTTTAAAGAAATAATCTACAGCATTTCTACTTGTTAAAATAATAGCAGTAAAGTTTTTAAGATCTACTTTTTGAGATCTTACCTCTTTTACAGGAATCCCTTCTACATGAATAAAAGATCTAAAGTCAATTTTTACTTTCTGTTTGCTAGACAATTCAAAATAAGGGGAAGTTTCTGTTTTAGGCTCAGGTTGCGATACTAAAATAGTTTTCACTTTCATACGCTTTTGTTTTTTAATTTAAAGTATCAATTTAAATAATAAAAATAGCGGTGCTATTTCGAGGGCGCAAATATACAAAATAAAATAAAACAACTTGCTAAAAATCAGCTTTTTGTTAATTACAATGTGAGCTATAAAACGAATTACTAACAAAAAAAGCGTGCTATAAAGTAAGACACTCGCTTTTAAAGCACTATAGACAGTTAAAATATATACAATAAACAATACAAAACTGATGGTATAAAGGTAACTAGTTTTAGAAATTGTATAAAACAGTAGCTGTTTTTGGATTAGAAAAAGCCTAACCAATAAAAATTCTAGAAACTTTTTAAGCAGAAAATAACTTAAAACAATTGTAAAAACGATTAAAAAAGAAGAGAAAGTAGTATCAAAAAGGTAACTTTTTGTATCTAACAAAAAGCTAATTGTTAAAGATAGGGTTATTGTAGAAAATAAAAATAACAAAAGGTTAAAACCATTAAAAAAAGAAGGGTTATCGTCTGCTTCGGTAGTTATAAAATTCTTATTAAATAAAACAAAAACAAAACCTTTTAAACGTTCTTTATTTAAGGATTTTAATAACACAATTAAAATCAATAATAAAAGTATTATTAATGTAATCCAATTTCTATTAATTACTATTTTTTCTAATGCTTGCACTTCTGTTTTCTTGGTAAGATTAACACAAAATTAGTAATTAAAAAATGTATATTTGTACTATATCACATGAAATTTAATTTATGTCAGACGCGTTAGTCATCATTCCTACTTACAACGAAAAAGAAAACATAGAAGCCATCGTTAGAGCTGTTTTTAGTGAAGAAAAAGAATTCCATATTTTAGTTGTAGACGATAATTCTCCTGATGGAACTGGCACTATTGTAGAAAACTTAACAAAAGAATTTCCAAACCAACTTTTTTTAGAAAAAAGAAAAGAAAAAAATGGTTTAGGTACTGCTTACATTCATGGTTTTAAATGGGCTTTGTCAAAAAAATATGACTACATGATCGAGATGGATGCTGATTTTTCTCACAATCCAAAAGATTTGGTAAGATTGTATAATGCCTGTGCAAAAGAGGGTGGAGATGTTTCTGTAGGTTCTAGATATGTAAACAACCAAGTAAACGTAGTAAATTGGGATATTAAAAGGTTGTTACTTTCTTATTTTGCATCAAAATACGTACGTATTATAACTAGAATACCCATTTTTGACACTACTGCTGGTTTTGTTTGCTGGAAACGTAAAGTTTTAGAAACCATTAACTTAGATAAAATAAAGTTTATTGGTTATGCATTTCAAATAGAAATGAAATTTAAAGCTTGGAAACATAAATTTAATATAAAAGAAGTCTCTGTAATTTTTACAGATAGAGACTTAGGAGCCTCTAAAATGAATGGAAATATTGTTTCTGAGGCGCTTTTTGGAGTGATAAAAATGAGATTAAAAGGATTACCAAAAGATTAAAAATGATGACTTATCTTATAAAAAACGCTAAAATAGTTAACGAAAATAAAACCTTTACAGGAGATGTTTTAATAGAAAACGAAATTATCAAGCAAGTTTCTAAAGAAATTCAGCTAGATAAAAATGTGACAACAATAAACGCAAATGGTAAGTATTTAATACCTGGTTTTATAGACGATCAAGTTCATTTTAGGGAGCCTGGTTTAACGCATAAAGCAAACATTGCTACAGAAAGTAGAGCGGCTGTAGCTGGTGGTATTACCACTTTTATAGAACAACCCAATACAGTACCACAAGCAACCACACAAGAGTTGTTAGAAAATAAATTTAGTATTGCTAGTAAAGATTCTTATACCAATTACTCTTTTATGTTTGGTGGCACCAATAATAATTTAGAGGAGTTATTAAAAACAGACCCGCAAAAAGTGGCTGGGATTAAGTTGTTTTTAGGTTCTTCTACAGGAAATATGTTGGTAGATGATGTAGAAGTTTTAGAAAAGATTTTCTCATCAACCAAAATGATTATTTCTGTACATTGTGAAGACGAAGCAACCATCAGAAAAAATACAGCAGAATTTAAAAAGAAATATGGAGATGAAATTCCTATTAAATATCACCCAATTATTAGAAGCGAAGAAGCTTGCTATATATCTTCCTCTAAAGCCATAGAATTAGCCAAAAAAACAGGCGCTCGTTTGCATATTTTTCATGTTTCTACAGAAAAGGAAACACATCTTTTTAGAAACGATATTCCACTAGAAGAAAAACAAATTACAGCAGAAGTTTGTGTACATCACCTTTGGTTTAACGACCAAGATTATGATGAAAAAGGAACTTTTATAAAATGGAATCCTGCTGTTAAAACAGAAAAAGACAGGCAAGGTTTATGGAAAGCTTTATTAGATGATAGAATTGATGTTTTAGCTACAGACCATGCACCACATACTTTAGAAGAAAAAAACAATGTGTATACAAAAGCACCAAGTGGTGGCCCATTAGTACAGCATGTTGTTCCAGCTATTTTAGAAAAAGTAAAAGAGGGCGTTATTACGATTGAAAAAGCAGTAGAAAAAATGAGTCATAATCCCGCAAAATTATTTCAAATTAAAAAACGTGGTTTTATTAAAGAAGGTTATTATGCAGATTTGGTTTTAATAGACCCTAACAAACCACAAACTGTAACTAAAGAAAATGTTTTGTATAAATGTGGTTGGTCTCCTTTTGAAGGTACTACTTTTTCCGCAAGCATTACACATACTTTTGTAAATGGTAATTTAATATATGATAATGGGGTTTTTAATGATGATATTAAAGGTAAAAGGCTAACATTTAATAGATAAAATGAAACATATTTTCATTATTTTTTGTGCTGTTTTAATTTTTTCTTGCACAAGTAATACCATTTTAGAAAAACCAAAAGATCTTATACCAAAAGATAGTATGCAATTGTTACTGCAAGAAATGGTGATTGCTGGTAGTGCAAAATTTATTAAAAATAAAAATCTTGAAAAAAATATTAATTACATGCCTCTTGTATATCAAAAATTTAAAATTGATAGCGCTAGGTTTCAAAACAGTAATTTGTATTATATGTCTAAAATAGATATGTATCAAAAAATATTAGAAAGCGCCAAAGAAAGCATAGAAAAGCAAGGAAAACTATACAAACAAAAACAAACCAGATTAGATTCTATAAAAAAAGACTCTATTGACAAAGTTAGAATTCTTGAAAGAAGGTTAGATAGTATTAAAATTATCAACGATTCTTTAAAACAACAAAGTGTTAAATTATTAGATACCATTAACATCAATATTTTAGACAAAAAAGAAGTCTTACAAAGACAGTAATTATTTTGAGTAATTTTTACAAACGTCTTTAATAACAGTATCTACTTTTTCAAATTGATAGTTTAATGCCTCTTTTATTTTTTGAGAAGAATATTTAGAAACCGAATGTGCACTTCTTGCAGAATACTTGCTTAACAAAGGTTGTACTCCCGAAATTTTAGCTACAAAAGCAGAAGACCTCCACAAAATAGTAGTTTGCCAAGGTTTAATTTTTTTAGAAGGTCTTTTTTTACCAAAACCATCTGCAATGGCAAACAACACATCTTTGTATGTTTTGTTTTCTGAAACTAGAATAAAACGTTGGTTTTTTATGGTAGATTCCGTTAATAAAATCATGGTTTTTACTACATCTTTTACACCCACAAAACCTGTAATCCCTTCTGTAAAATATTTAAAACCATTATAAACCTGACTAAATAATTTACCAGAACCAGATTGCCAAAAACCACTTCCTAAAATAACCCCTGGATTTACAATAACCACCTCAACACCTTCTTGACTTGCTCGCCAAACCTCCATTTCTGCGCCAAATTTTGTAATGGAATACCCACTGTTATCTAATTCCTTATTCCACTCATTTTCTTCGGTAATCAATTGGTCGTTTATAGATTCTCCCACAGAAGCAATAGAACCTACAAAACACAATTTGTCTATTTTGGCATCAATAGATAGGTTTACAATTATTGCTGTACCATGTATATTTATTTTACGCATTTCTATATAATCTTTCGGATTAAAAGAAATAAACGCTGCACAGTGGTACACTTTTTTTACACCTACAAAAGCAGGTATCATTGCAGGTACTTCTGTAATATCTGCTTTAAACCAGTCTATTTTATCTATTAAAGTAACATCGTCTGTATAATAAGAAAATACCTTTTTTACACTTTCTATTTTATCTTTAGAACGATAAATAGCGCGGATTTTTTTATCATTTTTTAATAAATGATACAATAAATGTGCACCCACTAAACCTGTTCCACCAGTTACTAAAATCATACTGCTAAGTTATGGTTTTTTGATTGATAAGTTTATCTTTGTACTGTTAAAACAAGTTATGTTCTAACTTGAATAACAATGTCAGATTGAGCTTGTCGAAATCGATTATTAAAATTCGACAAGATCAATTTGACATTCGTATTTTAAATTCAATTAATTAAAATTTATAATGAATAATTTTATAGAAGAATTACAATGGAGAGAGATGTTGCATGACAGTATGCCAACTACAGAACAGCACTTGTTAGAAAATATGAGAAGTGCGTATGTAGGTTTTGATCCAACTTCAGACTCTTTACATATAGGAAATTTAGTGCCTATTATGTTGTTGGCACATTTTCAAAGATGTGGGCATAAACCTATTGCTTTGGTAGGTGGTGCAACAGGTATGATTGGAGATCCTTCTGGTAAATCTGCAGAACGTAACTTATTAGACGAAAAAACGTTAAGACACAACCAAGAAGCTATAAAAGGGCAATTAAGTCATTTTTTAGATTTTACTTCCGATGCAAAAAATGCAGCTGTTTTGGTAAATAATTACGATTGGATGAAAGATTTCTCTTTCCTTGAATTTATTCGTGATGTTGGTAAACACATTACTGTAAATTACATGATGGCAAAAGATTCTGTAAAAAACAGAATTGGTTCAGAGTCTAAAGAAGGGATGTCTTTTACAGAGTTTACCTATCAATTAGTACAAGGTTACGATTTTTTACATTTGTACCAAAATAATGGCGCTACTTTACAAATGGGTGGGTCAGATCAATGGGGAAATATTACAACAGGTACAGAATTAATTAGAAGAATTGGTGGTGGAAAAGGGTATGCAATTACCTGCCCATTAATTACAAAGTCTGATGGTTCTAAATTTGGAAAATCTGAAGGAGGAAATGTTTGGTTAGATGCCAACAGAACATCACCTTACAAATTTTACCAATATTGGTTAAATACTTCTGATGAAGACGCAGAAAAATATATTAAAATATTTACTTTTTTAAAGAAAGAAACCATACAAACTTTAATTGCAGAACATAAAGAAGCACCACATGCGCGTATTTTACAAAAACGTTTAGGAGAAGAAGTTACTTTATTAGTACATGGCAAAGAGGCTTATGAAAATGCAATTAAAGCATCTGCAATTTTATTCGGAAAAAGTACGGCAAGCGATTTAAAATCTCTAGACGAACAAACATTTTTAGATGTTTTTGATGGTGTGCCACAAGCCACTGTTTCTTTAGGTGATATTGCACAAGGGTTGGATATGATTGGAGCTTTGGCTGCAAAAACCAACTTTTTAAAGTCGAATGGAGAAGCTAGAAGGGCCTTAAAAGAAAATGCAATTTCTGTTAACAAAGAAAAGGTAAAAGAAGATTTTACAATCACAAAAGAAGATTTAATAGCTAATAAATATGTGTTGTTACAACGTGGTAAAAAAACGTATTATTTATTAGTGGTAGAATAAGATAATTTTTAAATATTCCAAAAGACATTTCAGGTTTTAAAAACCTGAGAGGTCTTCTGGGTAAAGAAAAAAAACTTACTCTTTACTAATATTCAACCAGTTGGCATCTGCCTTTTTTTAGTTGTAATTTTTTGCTTTTAAACTTGCAGTTATTACAAATAATAAATGATTGCTAATTTTTTCATCTAGATGGTTTTTAATTTTGTCGATGAAGATTTTTAAAGTTTACAACTTTTCTGCTTTTTATTTTACAGTACCATTAAGTTACAGCCTCTAATATCTGAGTTGTCAAAACGCCCAACAATTTCAAATGTGCCGTTTATATAGGTTTTACCTAAATCTTGGGTAGCAATAAAACTGCAAGAGTTGTAATTTGCTAAATCAATCACATTAATTCCACCGTTTTTTTCTGTAGTATTTATGGTTAGGGCGTCTTCTGTATCTCTGATTAAAATTTGCATCCAAGGTGGAGTTTCAAAAACGCCATTTCCTTTAGAATAAGCCTGACTTAATAATTCTGTCATGCCATATTCTGAGTGAATTTTATCAACAGAAAAACCATTTTTTAAAATTGTATGCAACTCTTGTCTTATGATTTCTTTTCTTCTTCCTTTCATACCGCCAGTTTCCATAATTATGGTGTTTTTTAGGTTGAATTGTTGCTTCTCAATTAAATCTAACAAGGCAAAAGAAACTCCAATTAAGAGTACTTTTTGTTCTTTTTTGTCTAATTCTATTAGTTTTTTAGCTAATTCATCTAAATTGTTCAAATAAAAACCGCTTTCTATGTTTTTAGATTTTCTTATCAAATCATCTACCATAAAAACCAAAGAAGACCCTTTACGCTCTAAATAGTTGGGCAATAAAGCTAATACCGCATAGTCTTCTATATTGCCATAAAAATGTTCAAAGCCCTTAAAATAACTTTGTTTATAAATATTAATATCTGTTACAAAATGTTTGCTAGTAACACTACCTGTTGTGCCAGAACTTGTAAAAACTTCATCAATTTCATCTAAAGAAGAAAGTACTTTTCTGCTTTTAAAAAATTGAATGGGTAAAAAAGGAATATCTTTTACTTGGTTGATCTCTGAAGGATGTTTGTATAACAAATCGCAAAAAGACCTGTAAACCTTGTTGTTTTTAAATTGATGCTTAAAAATGGCTAAGGCATTTTTGTTAAAGTCTTCTTGAGATTGTATGTTAAATATTTTTGCTTGCATAAACTTGTACAAAAATAACATTATTGCACGCAACCTTTCACTAATTTTTTATCTAATAAAAAAGAACTAAAATATAAAAAATGAAAACTGTTTTTACCCATAAAAAAAATGAATAAATACATCTTTTTAACAGTGTTTTTTTTTCTTGTGGTTGTAATAGCCAAAATCTAGTTCAAAAAAACTATAAATAATTGCATCAAAATTTACTAAAGTGAAATTACAATCTATTCCAGCAAAATGGTTAGATTATTCCTTATAGATCTTTACAACCAATTCGCCCTTATCATTCATAGAAGCTCTGTACATTCCTGCAGTATTAAATTCAAAAGACATATTTCCGTTTTTGTCTAATGCTACAACACCACCTGTACCCCCTAATTTTGTCAATTTATTTTGTATTACATCTGTGGTAGCTTCTTTTAAAGTTTTTTGTTGGTATTCCATCTGCGCAGAAATATCATAAGCAACTTGACTTCTAATAAAATATTCTCCCCAACCAGTAGACGAAACACCACAAGTTAAATTATTTGCATAGGTACCAGAACCAATAATAGGTGCATCTCCAATTCTTCCCCAACGTTTGTTGGTCATTCCTCCTGTAGATGTTCCTGCAGCAATATTTCCGTATTTATCTAGGGCTACACAACCTACTGTTCCAAATTTCGAGTTTTTAATATC
The DNA here is from genome assembly GCF_057219325.1 of Polaribacter sp. YIW18. Classification (NCBI taxonomy): domain Bacteria; kingdom Pseudomonadati; phylum Bacteroidota; class Flavobacteriia; order Flavobacteriales; family Flavobacteriaceae; genus Polaribacter; species Polaribacter sp. YIW18. The sequence continues at coordinate 328,605 of NZ_JBXVVE010000001.1, forward strand.
GGCATCATAAAAGGCGGCTTTTTTATCATCATGATCTATCTGCTTTTTAGCTCTATTTTTTATTCTTTGTAAAGATTTATATCGGTTTTCTGTATAAAAATAACTAGGGTCTACAATTTCTAAGCCTTTTTCTTTAGCAAAAATAGAAGCTCCTTTGCCAGATAACATTACGTGATCTGAATCTGTCATCACTTTTATGGATAATTCAATAGGACTTTTTACATTGGTAACTCCAGCAACAGCCCCTGCATTTAAAGTTTTACCATCCATAAAAGAAGCATCTAACTCATTGGTTTCTTCGTGTGTAAAAACAGCCCCTTTACCTGCGTTAAATAATGGAGAATTCTCCATAACCTGAATCGTTTTCATCACTGCTTCTTGACTGGTACCTCCATTTTTTAAAATGGTATGCCCTGTTTTTATAGCTTCTTCTAATTTTGCTACATAAGCAGTTTCTTTGTCATCTGACATGTTTTTCTTTAAAATAGTGCCAGCACCACCATGAATTATAATGGCAAAATCATTCACTTTTTTAGTTATTTTTATTTCTTTAGCGTCTTTTGTCTTTTCTATTTTACACCCGAAAGAAATTAATAAAATTGAAGCAATGTAGAGTAGTTTTTTCATATCTTTTGTTTAATATTAAACAGATGTTAATCTTTTTGTTTAATTTATAAGTGTGTAAAATTATTCGTAAATTCGAACTTCTAAATTAAACAACAAAAACCACTCAGCAAAATGAATAATTTTGGAATACAAAAAACCTTGCAACAATTAGGTATAAAAGACATAAATAATGGAGCATCTACGGGTTCTAATAACTTTTCTAACGGAGAAATTATAGAAAGTTTTTCGCCTGTTGATGGTAAATTGATAGCAAAGGTAAAAACAACCACCAAAAAAGATTATGAACAAGTGATCGAGGCTGCTGGTAAAGCGTTTTTGTCTTTTAGAAATATGCCCGCTCCACAAAGAGGCGAGATTGTGCGTCAATTTGGTAATAAGTTGAGAGATTTAAAAGAGCCTTTAGGCAAATTAGTTTCTTACGAAATGGGGAAATCTTTGCAAGAAGGCTATGGTGAGGTTCAAGAAATGATTGATATCTGCGACTTTGCAGTAGGTTTGTCTCGTCAGCTAAATGGACAAACAATTCCGTCTGAAAGACCAGGCCATGTTATGAGAGAACAATGGCACCCAATAGGAGTTGTTGGTATTATTTCTGCCTTTAATTTTCCAGTGGCAGTTTGGGCTTGGAACACAGCTTTAGCATGGATTTGTGGTGATGTTTGTGTTTGGAAAGCCTCTGAAAAAACACCTTTGTGTGCAGTAGCTTGCCAAAATATTATTGCCCCAATTTTAAAAGAAAACAACTTGCCAGAAGGAATTTCTTGCATAATAAATGGCGATTATAAAGTAGGTGAAATGATGACGAGTGATACTAGAGTTCCGTTAATTTCTGCTACAGGGTCTTCTAGAATGGGACGAATTGTGGGCGCAAAAGTAGCCCAACGTTTTGGAAAATCTCTATTAGAATTGGGTGGTAATAATGCCATTATAATTACACCAACAGCCGATTTAAAAGTGGTGGTTCCTGGTGCTGTTTTTGGTGCTGTGGGTACTTGTGGCCAAAGATGTACCTCTACAAGAAGGTTAATTATACACGAATCTGTTTATGATAAAGTACGAGACGCTATTGTTGGTGCTTACAAACAAATAAAAATTGGGAATCCTTTAGATGAAAATAATCATGTTGGCCCGTTAATTGATAAAGATGCTGTAAACACCTATTTAAAAGCCATAGAAAAGGCAAAAGAAGAAGGTGGAACTGTTTTAGTTGATGGTGGTGTTTTAGATGGAGATGGATACAATTCTGGTTGTTATGTAAAACCAGCAATTATAGAAGCCGAAAATCATTTTGAAATTGTACAACACGAAACGTTTGCTCCTATTTTATATGTGATGAAATATTCTGGTAACATAGAAAATGCCATTGCAAAACAAAATGGTGTTGCCCAAGGTTTATCGTCTGCAATTATGACCAACGAATTAAAAGAAGCCGAAAAATTCTTGTCTTATGCAGGTTCAGATTGTGGAATTGCCAATGTAAATATTGGTACTTCTGGAGCAGAAATTGGTGGTGCTTTTGGGGGCGAAAAAGAAACTGGTGGTGGACGAGAGTCTGGCTCTGATGCTTGGAAGGTTTATATGAGAAGGCAAACAAATACCATAAATTATTCTGATGAACTGCCTTTAGCACAAGGTATTAAGTTCGATTTGTAAGAAAAAAAAAGAGGCTGAAAATTCAGTCTCTTTTTTTATATTATAGCTTAATTTTAATTTTTTTAATTATTCAAAGCTTCTGCTCCACCAACAATCTCTAAGATTTCGTTAGTAATTGCAGCTTGTCTTGCTTTGTTATACGTTAATAACAATTCGTCTCTTAATTCTGTTGCATTGTCTGTTGCTTTGTGCATTGCAGTCATACGAGCACCATGTTCTGAGGCAAAACTGTCTCTTAACGCTTTGTATAGTTGTGTTTTTAAAGACTTTGGTATTAAAGCTTCTACGATTTCTAATTTAGAAGGCTCAAAGATATAATCAGAATTTACTGCTGCTACATCACCGCTTTCTATAGGTTTAATGGGTAGGAATTGTTCTACTTGAGGAATCTGAGTCGCAGCATTTTTAAATTGATTGTATATAATTTCAATTCTATCATACGTGCCATCTACATACATTCCCATCAAATTTTCTGCTACAGCTGCTGTATTATCAAAAGTTAAATCATCGTATAAATCGTTTCTTGTAGCTACAAGGTTATGTCCTTTAGATAAAACGTCTGCTCCTTTTTTACCAATAGAGAATATTTCTACAGAAGTATTTACATATTTTTCTTTAATTGTTTTTACAACTTCTTTGGTAATTGAAGAGTTAAAACCACCACATAGACCTCTGTTAGATGTAACAACTACTAATAATACTTTAGAAACCTCTCTTTGCTCAGAATATGCACCACCAGCATCACTATCTAAAGTTGCACTTAAATTTTGCAACAATTCTGTTAATTTAGATGAATAAGGCCTCATTGCTACAATTGCATCTTGTGCTTTTTTTAATTTTGCAGCAGACACCATTTTCATAGCAGATGTAATCTGCATTGTAGATTTGATAGAGGTAATTCTATTACGTATTTCTTTTAAGTTTGCCATTTACTAGTGTTTAGTTATTAGTGCTTAGTTGTTAGTGCTTAGATTCGTGTAAAGAATTTTTGCGACTAAAAGCTAATGTCTAATTAAACAAAATGCTTCGTTATTTCTGCAGCAGCTGCTTCTAATGTTGCAGTAGCTTCGTCTGTTAATTTACCAGATTTTAAAACATCTAACGTATCTCTATGTTTTGTGTTTAAGTAATCGATATATTCTTTTTCGAACTTTTTAACTTTCTCTACAGGTACATCTTTTAACAAGTTTTTAGAACCTGCATAGATAATTGCAACTTGGTCTTCTACTGCAAAAGGATCGTTTTGTGCTTGTTTTAAAATTTCAACATTACGTTGTCCTTTAGAAATTACACTCATGGTTGCAGCATCTAGATCTGAACCAAACTTAGCAAATGCTTCTAATTCTCTAAATTGTGCCTGGTCTAATTTTAAAGTACCAGATACTTTTTTCATTGATTTAATCTGAGCATTACCTCCAACACGTGATACAGAAATACCTACGTTAATTGCTGGACGTACACCAGAGTTAAATAAATCTCCATCTAAGAAGATTTGACCATCTGTAATAGAAATTACGTTTGTTGGTATATATGCAGATACATCACCTGCTTGTGTTTCGATAATTGGTAATGCAGTTAAAGAACCTCCACCTTTTACAATTCCTTTGATAGAATCTGGTAAATCGTTCATTTCGCTTGCAATTTTATCGTCATTAATAACTTTTGCAGCTCTTTCTAATAATCTAGAGTGTAAGTAAAATACATCTCCTGGATATGCCTCACGTCCTGGAGGTCTTCTTAATAATAAAGAAATTTCACGGTATGCGACTGCTTGTTTAGATAAATCATCATAAATAATTAAAGCTGGTCTACCTGTATCTCTAAAATATTCTCCAATTGCAGCTCCAGCAAATGGTGCATATACTTGCATTGCTGCAGGATCTGATGCATTGGCAGCTACAATAGTTGTGTAAGCTAAAGCGCCTTTTTCTTCTAACATGTTTGCAATAGCAGCAACTGTAGATGCTTTTTGCCCAACTGCAACATAGATACAATATACTGGCTCACCAGCATCAAAAAATTCTTTTTGATTTAAAATGGTATCAATAGCCACAGTAGATTTACCTGTTTGACGATCTCCAATAATCAACTCACGCTGACCTCTACCTACAGGAATCATTGCATCAATAGATTTAATACCTGTTTGTAATGGTTCTGTTACAGGTTCTCTGTAGATTACACCAGGGGCTCTTCTTTCTAATGGCATCTCGTATGTAGTACCCGTAATTGGTCCTTTACCATCTATAGGACTACCTAATGTATCTACAACTCTACCTACAATACCTTCACCTGCTCTTAAAGAAGCAATACGTTCTGTACGTTTTACTGTAGAACCTTCTTTTATAGAAGTAGAAGCACCTAATAATACAACACCTGCATTGTCTTCTTCTAAGTTTAATACAATACCTTCTAAGCCGTTTTCGAATTCTACTAATTCTCCATACTGTACATTAGAAAGACCATAAACACGAGCAATACCATCACCTACTTGTAAAACGGTTCCTACTTCGTTTAAAGTAGCTTTTGCTTCGAAATTTGTTAACTGTTGCTTTAAAATTGCTGATACTTCAGCTGGTTTAATACTTGCCATTTTTAATTGCTTTAAGCTTTTTGCCATATGCTTTAGGCTAAAGCTAATTGCTTAGAGCCTAATGCATATTGCTTAATTATATTTTTGGAACGTAATGACTGTTGTCAAATTCCTTTTTCAATTCGTTTAAATAATTAGAGATACTTGCATCATACTGCACATCTCCAACACGTAAAATAAAACCTCCTAAAATTGCTGGGTTTATTTTGTTTTCTAAGTTTGCTTTGTCTCCTGTTAAAGAAACAATTTTATCTAAAACTTGTTGCTCTACTTCTTTTGTTAAAGGTACTGCTGTTGTTACAGTGGCTACTTGTGTATGTTTTAAATGATCATATACAATAGCGTATTGTTTTGCAACACTATCTAGCATAGCTATCCTTTTATTATCTTCTAATAAATGAAATAAACCCAATGTGATGTTGTTTACCTTACCATCAAACAACGCGTTTAAAACGTTCATTTTATCTGAAGACTTTACAATAGGACTTTTTAACATTACTTCTAACTCGCTATTTTCTGCAATAATAGAAGTAATTAAAGACATATCTGTATTTACTGCAGCTTCTGATTTAGAATCTGTTGCAAGATTTAAAATTGCTTTTGCGTAACGTAATGCTGCTCTTGCGTCTTTCATTTCTTTTTAGTTTAAAGTAACATCTTTTAAGATTCCTTCTACCAGCTCTAATTGGTCTTTCTTATTAGATAATTCTTTTTTAATTACAGATTCTGCAATGCCTATAGATAATTCTGCTACGTTTTTCTTTAACGCTGCTAACGCTGCTTGTTTTTCTTGTTGGATTGAAGCTTGTGCTGTTTCAATTAACTTGGTAGTTACTTCTTTTGCATCTTGTTTTGCATCTGCAATAATTTTATCGCTAATTTCTCTAGCTTCTTTCATCATTGCTTCTCTTTCAGCTCTAGCTTCTTTTGCTAATCTTTCGTTATCTGCAGTTAAATTTTGCATTTCTTTACGTGCATTATCTGCGGCGGCTAAAGCGTTTTCAATACCAGATTCTCTTTCTTCTAAAGAGTTTAATATTGGTTTCCAAGCAAATTTCTTTAACAGCACTAATAAAACAATAAGAATAACCAGTTGTAGTGCAAATAAACCTACTGAAAAATCATTAAAAATATCCATAATATTATTTTTTGTTGTCTAATTTTAAAAAACACATCTATAACCAACCGTTATAGATGCATTTTTGTTTCTGTATCAGATTATTTACCTAAAAGTAAAGCACCAAATGCTAAACCTTCTAATAATGCTCCAATAATGATCATCGCTGTTTGGATCTTACCTGCTGCTTCTGGTTGACGCGCAATACCTTCCATTGCTTTACCACCAATTTGACCAAGTCCGATTCCACCTCCGATTACGATTAATCCTGCTCCAATTAAATTGTACATACTAATTGATTTTAAATATATTAATTAAACAAACTCTAATTCTAATTTATTATTATCTAGATTACTCTAGTTTAATGGTGCTCATGTTCTTCTACAGCCATTCCAATAAACAATGCGGATAGCATTGTAAAAATAAATGCCTGTAAAAAAGCTACTAATACCTCTATAACCGTTAAAAATAAGGTTAAGAAAAATGAAATTCCTGTCGCACCAACAGTTCCAAATTCAGCTTTTAATAATAACATTAAAGCGGCAATACCCATTACAACAGAGTGACCCGCTGTAATATTGGCAAATAAACGTACCAATAAAGAAAATGGCTTTATTAATAAATATCCTGCTAATTCTAATACAGCAAGTATTGGTCTTAACAGTTTTGGTACTCCTGGCATCCATAAAGTATGCATCCAAAAATCTTTACTACCATTGCTTATGTATATTATTAAAGTGAAAATTGCTAAACAAACTGTGATTGCGATTTGACCTGTAACATTAAAACCTATAGGAGTTAATCCCATTAAATTTAATATCCATATGAAAAAAAACACCGTTAATAAATAAGGCATAAACTTTTTATATTTTTTTTCACCAATATTTGGTCTCGCTATTTCGTCTCTAACGTATAAAACAAGTGGTTCTAAGGCACGCCCCAAACCTGTGGGTATTGCTTTAGATTTATATTGTTTTGCTAATTTAGAAAACCCAAAGAAAATTAAAAAGGCCGCTATTAAAATTCCAACAACACTTTTAGTAATAGAAAAATCTAAAACTTTGTGAGCGTTTTTTGCATGGTGTGTTTCATCAAAAGATACTTGAGTAGCCCCATTATCTAATTCGTATATCTTAGAGTGGATTTTAGCTAGTTTTAAACCATCTTTCTCTACGATTACATGACCATCATCATTATGATGAAATTCAGAAGACATAAAAGTTACTAAACCTTTACTAGTCCATACAATTACTGGTAATGAAAAACCAACATGTTTTCTTTCTCCAGCATCTGAAGTGTAGGAAAACAAAGAAAAATCATGAGAATCTGCTAAATGATGTTTAATATAATCATTAATTTCTTGCTTCGTATTTACACGACCACCATCGTTTTGGTTGTCTGTTTTGTTAGATTCTGAAGCAAAACTAAGCGTTGTAAAAAGGCTTATTGCTACTATTGTAAGAAACTTGATAGATTTTTGTGCAATCTTCATTATAAAAATACGCTTTCTAAATTCGGCGCAAAGGTATGCAATAATTCAAAAATACAAACCTTTTTTTTTTAATTATTTACTATTCTTTTAACTTGAGTATTTTTAAAACAAAAATTGTTTCTGTTAATAAAAAAATAAATAGTGGTATAATTAGGGCTCCTTTTTCTGGTAGATTAAAGGTTTCTCTTGTAAATATAGGGTTATAAAAAAATATAGAAAACAAAACTAACTTTATAAGTAGGATGCCTAAATAGATAAAACCTAGTTGAGGAAAAAGTTTATCAACAGTAGAAACTACTCTTAAATTTATACAAACGATACCCGAAAATAAGGCATGAAAAAGATATATTTTTTCTAGGGAAAAGGAAAGGTTTGCAATTAAATTCTCTAAAAGAAACTGGTGTGTATAAAAACCTGTTAAAAATAAAACACCAAAAACTATAATGTAGGTAAAAATATCTTTATTCATTAATTTTATTGGCTTGTTTAACTAACAAATACATGGTTAAAAAGATAGCCAAAAGTGTCATTGTTTCTGTTAAAAAAGTTAATTTAAAAACACCATCTAACCATTTGCCTAATAAAAAACCTAAATAAATGGTTACCCCCATTTGTAAACCAGCACCAGATAGTGCAATGGCTTTGTTAAGCGGTTTTTTCTGAGGCTTTTTTTGTTTCATTATCTTTATTTAGTTCTTTTAATGCACCTTTCATTGCACAAGTTGCATTAAACGTTGCGCCTGGTTCTATAGATAATTTACCAATGGTTACATCTCCAGAAATATTTGCAGTGGATTTAATAGTTAAAGTATTTGCTACAGATAATTGTCCAGAAAATTTACCTTCTATATCTGCATTTGTAGATTCTACATTCCCTTTAATAATACCTTCTGAACCAATAATTACACGTCCTTTGGTTTTTAAAGTACCTTCTAGAATGCCGTCTATTCTAAAATCTCCTTCAGAATTTATATCTCCAACAAATGTGGTGGTTTTTGCAATTACATTTCTTTCCATGGTTCTTGGTTTATTTTTTTGCATTTCTTCTTTTTTTTCTTTTTTACTAAACATAACTATTTACTTAATTGTTTAAGAATTTCTGTTGCCATTTTTCCTTCTTCTGTATTTCCATAGTTAACTGCAACAAATTCTAAGGCTTTTGAATAGGTTTTTTTATCTAGGTATTTTCCTATTGCGTAGGCTTTTAAAAGTTCAAATTTAGGTTTTAATTTTGAACTTGCAAGTGTGGGTAGTAAATCATTCACTTTTACAAGTACCTCTTTGTAATTTTTTTCTTTCTTATAAATGTAATATAGTTCTTTATAGGTTTTTTCTACTTCTGTAACCTCTTGATCTTCTTCTATCTTTTTATTTGGATTTTTAATGATTTGCGCAAAAACAGTTTTTGGATAATCGGTAAGAATGGTGTTTTTATAACTGTTTGCTTTATTTGTTTCTCTTAGACTTTTATGTATTTGATACAAATGCCAATTTATAGGCAATACTAATTCTTTTCTAGGGTTTAAGCTGGCTACTCTTTCTAAACGATTTACAGCTAAGTTAAGGTCTTTAAATTGTTCTTTGTATATTAAACCTAATTCGTATAAAGCCTGGTTTCTATCTATTTTTAAAGTGTCTATATTTTCTTTATTTGTAGGAATTTTATCTAAATAACTTGCTAAATCGTATCTTAAATCTTTGGTTTGTACCACTGCAGAATCTTTTTCTGTACTACCAAAGTTAACCGTAGAAGACCAACGCCATTTGTCTGCTAATTTTCTATCTCCCCAAATTTTTCTAAATTCGGTTTTACCAAAACCTATAGATTGATTGTTATAAAAATACCACTTCCCTTTGTTTGTTGCTTGCAAAGAACTTGTGTTATTGGCACCAAAAGCAATTTGATTCAACCTTAATTGTGCATCTTCTTTATCTTTCTTTTTAATACGATCTATATAGTTTTGAAAAAATTCTTCTTGTCCTTTTTTGGGTAAAGAGGCTATCTTTAAAATACTATCGTTTTTTGCTACTAAATTTTCGAATTTAATCAAAGAAGCTAAATTTCTATATTTTCTTTTTACTCTTCGTATTCTTAAATCTAAGGTATCTGTAGTTACTTTTAAAACACTATCATAGTAAGAACTAGCAGCTAGATAATTAGAATTTTTAAAGTAGAGATTCCCTAAGTTTTCGTAGGTAAAACTTTTTTGTTTGTCTGAACCGTTTTTTGCTCTTAAAGATTTGTTGTAAAACTCTTTTGCCAATCTAACACTATCGTACTTTTGGTGGGTTAAACCTACTTGGTAATATAGCTGATCTAAGTAAGGTCTGTTTTCTCTTTTTTCTATCAGCTTTCTTAATCTTTTTAAAACCGAAGAAGATACAGAATCATTTGAAGCATTTTTTGCCAATTCTATAACCGAATGTATTTTGTATTTGTAAGGTGCCTTTTTAAAATTGCTGAGCTTGTTAAAAACAATAGTTGCTGAATCTTTTTTGTTTTCTTTCGCATAAATTTGCCCTAAAACAAACATATTTCTTGCAGCTTGAGCTTTATTTTCTTGTGTTCTTGTGGCTAATTGTAAATGTTTTTTTACTTTTTGAAGACTGTCTGCTTTCATGTAAGCCATAGCCAAAGCTGTGTGCCCTTTTTCTTTTAACTCGTTAGATAAATCAGATTCTAAAGTATCTTTTACATCTAAAAGTAACTTCATAGATTCTATAGCAAACTCTTCATTATCCATTCTAATGTTTGCTTTAGCACGCCAAATTTTGGTTTCTGCTATTAAGTTTGCATTTGGATAATTGGCAATTACATAATTAAAGGCTTCTATTGCCGGTATAAAACGTTGTGTATAATAACGAGATTTACCCAACAATAAATAAGCATCATCTATTTGACGGTTTCTCTCTAATCCATTGATATTCATGCCGTGCTTTTGAATCGATTTAACGGCTTTTTCTTCGGCAATATCAAAAGGTGTAGATGCTTTTTTGGTTTCTTCTTGTTCTGCCGGCCTACCAAAACCTGCACCTGGGCCATTACTTTTAAAAACGGGTACTGCAATTTTACGGTCATCAAAATCTATAGGTTCTATAACCAATTGTTGAAACCAATCGTCTTTATAACTATCTCTAATACCTTGTAACCCTTTTTCAAAGGCCTCTTCTCCATTAAAAATAATGTTGAATTTGGTGGTTAAAACATGATAATTTCTATTAATAACAGTATCTTTTCTTGTGCTACAAGCGTGTAATACTCCTAAAAGAAGAGTAAAAACTAGTATTTTTTTAATGTGCTTCATAAAACTAAAAACTCTTACTTACAACTAATTTCTTTTGAAAATAGTATAAATAAGAGTGTAAAAATAGTAATAAATTAAGAATAACGACTTTATAGCGCAAAATAGCTTTCTAATTCTTTTAAAGTTTCTGTTGATGTTTGGATGTCTTTTACTACTTGACCTTTGTCTAAAACCACAATACGCTCACAAACCTCGGTTACATGAGTTAAATCATGACTAGAAATTAGTACCGTAATTTCTCTGTTTTCAGTTAATTTTTTTATAATTTCCTTTAAACGGATTTGTGTTGTTGGATCTAAGTTTGCAAAAGGTTCATCTAAAATTACTACCTGCGGATTTCCCATCATTGCAGCAGCAATACCTGCTTTTTTCTGATTTCCTTTACTTAAATCTCTTAAATATTTTTTCTTTCCTATAATTTCCCCATTAAAAAACTCATCAAACTGTGCTAAAAAACTGGTTACGTCTGCTTTGTTCATACCACGTAAATCGCCTATAAAATCGAAATATTCTTCTGGTGTTAAGTAACCAATTAAAAAAGATTCGTCTATAAAAGAACCTGTAAAGTTTTTCCATTCTTCACTTTTGCTTACCACAATATCATGGTTGGTAATTGCGCCAGATGTTGGTCTAATTAAATCTAATAAAATATTAAAATAAGTGGTTTTTCCTGCGCCGTTATTTCCAACTAATCCAAAACTTTGCCCTGTAGGAATCTCTAATGCAGCTATATTTAAAACTTCTGCTTTTCCGTATTTTTTTGAAATTTCTGTAGTTTGTATCATAGTTTTGTGTTTTAATTTTCTTGTTTAAAAGCGTGAATCATTATGTACTTAGAAGCATGATATTTTTTGGTTATTACCAACATTAATTTTTTATGCAATGCAATGCCAATAAAACCTAAAACCGCCAAAGTAATTGTAGCTGTCTCAAAACCTATTTGCCAATTTAATAAGGCAAAAAGACCCATTGGAATAACCATTAAAGGGATACCAATTAACCATTGTACAGCGCCTGTGCCTTGATAATTAAAAGCAGCTTTTTCATCTAAATTTATTCTTTTTCTATTAAAAGAACCTCCATACATAATTACATGTGTATTTACACCCACATTGTAAATTGCAGCAGCAAAATGTACCAGTAGAATTTTCCAGCCAAAGTAAACATAAGGTATCCCTAAAACGAATAAAATAATTACACTTACACACATTAAGGTAAATTTAGAGGTTAAATAACGTTCGTACTTAAAATTCTGACTCATTAGCATGTTGTAATAAACACTATCCCAAGCAGGTATAAATTGACCAAAATTTATTAAAAAAGCACCTGTTGAAAAAATACCTACAAAAGCAAATAAAAATTCTTTGTCTGCATACAGGGGTTGTGGATAAAAGAATAAACCATATAATAAACCTATAATAAGAATAAATAAAGAGGATTTTGTTCTCTTATTTCTTGTGATTAACCGCAGATCGTTTTTCATAAACGGAGCCAAATCTCCAAACCTGTTTAACCAAGATAAATCTGATGAATTTGCTTCTTTTACTTTAATTGCAATGGCCTCATCTAAGTATACTTGACTTCTTAATTGTTTGTAGTTTAAATGATATAAAACCACAAGTAAAATAATACTAACTAAACTGTAAATAGGATTCTGATAAATAAAGTCGAAACCTTGCCCAACATAACCTGCTAGATTGAAAATTTCGAAACGCTGAACCAAAAATCCACCTAATAAAATGGCTATCATAAACCCAAAAGCAATATTATTTTTATTGACTAAGAAATTTAAAAAGTTGATACTTTGTACGAGTAAAATCATTAAAAATAACCATCCTAAAACACCATTTGTATCATAACCTTCTTTTATCAATACCACTGAAAAAGGAATGTAAAAAAACAAACTCATGATATTAAAAAATGAAAATGATGATTTTACCAATACGTAATTGACAATGGTTTTCTTTTTAATAGGTAAAAGTAACAATGGTTTAATATTCATTACTGGAAGTTTCTGCATGAGGTACCGAAAAATCAAATCGCCAGTAATGGCAAATAATAAAAATGAATTGACCACAACTAAAGGGTCTTTTTCTGGATACATTTCTTTTATCGCAAAAAAGCCGCCAAATCCCATCCCTAAAAATATGAGTATAAAATACACAGCAAAAAACCCAATTAAAATTTTAGCACCCATGCTTTTACCAAAAGCAGCAGATCTAAAAAATTGTTTCCATTCTAACTTTAAAAAATGTGAAATCATACGTTGGTTATTTTGTTCTAGTAATGTGTAGTTTAAATGTAAAATTTGTTACAAATTTTTTACTAATTTATATTCTGGGTATGTTTCTTCTAGTAACTGTTCTGCTTTTTTGGGAATTATCACTAAAGTTACATATCCAAAAATAACCAAAATAGTTAGTAAAATAGCTGAAAAAAAACGCCTAAAATCGCCCATTGCTAAAAAGTCTTTTGTATTGTTGGGTAAGAAAAAATCAAACATATAAAAAAATATAATTACAGAATTACCAATTCCATTCATATGAATTACATCTTTAAACATCCACTTTTTTTGCGTTATTTTAAATTGTTGTTTTGCTTTTCTTTTATTGTTGATTAAAACAATTAATTCTAAAACAATTACAACACCATAAATGGTTGCATATATATAATACCCATTTTGCAATTCTTGAATTTTATAAAAGGCAAAAAGTAGAAAAAAAGTCAATATTATTTTTTTCAAACGAAACCACTCTTTGGCAAACTTAAAAATAACCTTAAAGTACTTTTTTGTCATTTGCCTTTGCTTCTTTTCTACAACATCCATAAAACCAAAAACACCAAATTTTTTAAACGATTTATCTCTAGCTTGTTCAAAGGTAATTTTTGGATGTTCCTCCCAAATTTGCTCTATATCATTAGCCAAATGATCTACCAATTCTGTTTGCACATCATAATGTTCTACATAATGTTGTCTTGTAAATTTGTATAGGTTTTCTATTTGTATTTCTGATAATTTCATGTCTTTGAAATTTGATATTTTGTAACTACTTCTTTGTGTTTTTTGAAGAAGTGATGACAAATGTACACTACTGTAAAACCAGCACAAACAAAGCCTGTAAACACAGGGTTCATTTCACCATTTTCTTTAAAAACACTTCCAACAAAAACGGCTAACACTAAAAATATTGTTCCAAAAAATTGGGTTTTTAAAATAAAACTATAGGTTGTTTTTTGTTTAAGTTGAATTATTTTAAAAATAATAAAGCCTATATAAATTAGCATAGAAAATGTAAAACCCGATAAAAATCCATTTATAGAATTTGCAAAGCCTTTAGAAACTTGTATTGGTATTACTTTTAAAAATGCAACTGGTAAAATATATGCAGCTAAATATAAAAAGTAGAAGTATTTAAACTGCTTTACTGCTTTATTTACAACAATTTTAGAGTTGGAATACAACATACCAAAAAAGAAACTAGAGGTTTCTCTAAAATGTTTTTCCCAACGTATTTTAACTCTTGCAAAAGCCTCTTCAAATGTATTGCCTTTTTGCATAAAATTTTCAACATCAGAAATTATATGATCTAAAATTTCATCTTTTAAATCTATAAAATCGAAGTTTTTAGATGCTAAATAGTCTTGTACATTTTCTATTTCTTTTGTTGTTAATTCCATACTAATCGAAGCTAAATTTAGGGTTTACCAAATGCTGCATGGTTTTTAAAAACTCCTGCATTTCTTCTAACTTGTTGGCAGTTTCTTTAGTGCCACTTTCGGTTAATTTGTAATATTTTCTTAGTCGATTTCCCACTTTTGCAACCTCTACATCTAACAAACCATCTGCTTCTAACTTGTGTAAAGCTGGGTACAAAGCACCTTCTGTAATTTTTAGTTCGCCTTTTGTGAGTTCTTTTACTTTTTGGGTAATTTCGTATCCATACATTTTATCGTTGGTTGCTAACAACTTTAAAATAATGGTTTGTAAAGAACCTTTGTATAATTTCTGATTTCCCATTTTGTTGATGTGTAATCGATTAATTGTTGAAATGTATAATTGTTTTCCTGTAACTTCGAGTAATTTCGATTTTTTTTTAATCGAAATTGTATCGAGAAGTCTTGTGTGTTCTCGATACAAATTTGTTAAGCTACGCTTACTATCTTCAATAAAAATGTATTTTTATTTCGATAATTTTTCAAAATCACTCAAGGTGATATTTTAAATTTGTCTATGCAACTCGCATCAAATATACATAATTTTTTGATGCATAGAAATCTTATGTATTAATATCTAACAAAAAAATCCTGAAAAGTTAACTTTTCAGGATTTTTTATAAATAAGATTCCTGCCTAAGCAAGAATGACAATCTTGAGTATTTTCCCCTTTGGAGGATTAAAGGTTTTTTTTACTTCTTCACTTTTAAAACATCAGCAATTACCCTTTCTAACTCCGCTTTTGGTAAGGCACCATTTGCCATTTGTGGTTCGCCTTCTGTAGGGCAAAACAACATAGAAGGTATACTTCTAATACCAAATGCTGCAGATAATTCTTGTTCTGCTTCAGTATCAATTTTATAGATATTTATTTTACCATCATATTCTTCTGAAAGTTGCTCTAAAATGGGTGCTAACATTTTACATGGCCCACACCAATCTGCATAAAAATCGATTAATGCTGGTTTGTCTCCTTCAAATTTCCATTCCTTATTTTCTTCAAAGTTAAATACCTTTTTTAAAAAGCTATCTTTTGTTAAATTTTCTGTCATAATAAATAATTTTCACAAAAATAGTCGTTTTTATTTGCTTCAAATTACAAATCAACATCAATATGAAATTACAAACGTTAAAAAATGTTAAATAACTGACAATATGTTAAATAACATCTAATTTTGATATAAATCAAATTTTATTACTCATGAAAATAAAAATCATTTTACCTGTTCTTACAGCAAGTGTTATTTTAGCATCTTGTTCTAAAGAAATGAAACAAAGAAATATAGACGTGAATTATCCTGAAACTATAAAAAAACCAGTTGTAGACACCTTATTTGGAACTGCTGTAACAGACAATTACAGATGGTTAGAAGACGACAAAAGTACAGAAACAGAAGCTTGGGTAAAAGCAGAAAACGAAGTTACTTTTAATTACTTAAGCAAAATTCCTTATAGAGAACAATTAAAATCTCGTTTGTCTGAATTATGGAATTATGAGAAGGTTGGTAGCCCTTTTAAAGAAGGTGATTACACGTATTTTTATAAAAATGACGGTTTACAAAACCAATATGTGGTTTATCGTAAAAAAGAGGATGGTGATGCAGAAGTTTTCTTAGATCCAAATACATTTTCTGATGACGGTACAACCTCTTTAGGTTCGTTAAGTTTCTCTGAAGATGGAAAAACAGCTGCATACGCTATTTCTGAAGGTGGTTCTGATTGGAGAAAAATAATTGTAATGGATGTCCGTTCCAAAACCATTAAAGAAGATACTTTGGTTGATGTAAAATTCTCAGGAATTTCTTGGTACAAAAACGAAGGTTTTTACTATTCTAGTTACGACAAACCGAAAGGAAGTGAATTGTCTGCCAAAACAGATCAACACAAATTGTATTATCACAAATTAGGTACATCTCAAAAAAATGATGCAGTTATTTTTGGCAGTATTCCATCAGAAAAACACAGGTATGTTAGAGGTTATGTAACAGAAGATAACCGGTACTTAGTTATTACCGCCTCTGTTTCTACTTCTGGAAACAAGTTATTCATCAAAGATCTATCAAAATCAAATAGCAAATTAGTTACAATTTTAGGTGATGTTAAAAGTGATACCTATATCATTGCCAATAGAGAAAGTAAACTCTATTTAGTTACCAATTTAAATGCACCCAATCAAAAAGTAGTTACAGTTGATGCTACTAATCCTACCCCAAAAAACTGGCAAGATTTTATACCGGAAACAAAAAATGTATTAAGTCCTTCAACTGGTGCAGGTTATTTCTTTGCAGAATATATGGTAGATGCAGTTTCTAAAGTATTACAATATGATTTTGATGGAAAATTAATTAGAGAAGTAAAATTACCAGGAGTAGGCTCTGCTGGAGGTTTTGGAGGAAAAACAAAGGCAACTGAATTGTACTTTTCGTTTACCAATTACAACACCCCAAGTTCTTTGTATAAATTTAACCCAAAAAAAGGTACATACAAATCATACTGGAAACCTTCAGTTGATTTTAAAGCTGACGCTTACACAAGTAAACAAGTGTTTTATACCTCTAAAGACGGCACAAAAGTTCCGATGATTATCACCCATAAAAAAGGAGTAAAATTAAATGGTAAAAATCCAACGATTTTATATGGATATGGAGGATTTAATATCAGTCTAACACCAAGTTTTAGTATTGCCAATGCTGTTTGGATGGAACAAGGGGGTATATACGCAGTTCCTAATTTACGTGGTGGTGGAGAATATGGTAAAAAATGGCATGATGCAGGTACACAACTTAAAAAGCAAAATGTTTTTGACGATTTTATTGCAGCTGCAGAATATCTAATTCAAGAAAAATACACATCCTCAGAATATTTAGCTATTAGAGGTGGCTCAAATGGAGGCTTATTAGTTGGTGCAACAATGACGCAAAGACCAAAGTTAATGAAAGTAGCATTACCAGCTGTGGGTGTTTTAGACATGTTGCGTTATCACACATTTACAGCAGGTGCAGGTTGGGCTTACGATTATGGCACAGCAAATGATAGCAAAGAAATGTTTAATTATTTAAAAGGATATTCACCTGTACACAACGTAAAAAAAGGTACAAAATACCCAGCAACTTTAGTAACCACAGGAGATCATGATGATAGAGTTGTGCCAGCACACAGTTTTAAGTTTGCAGCAGAGCTTCAAGAAAAACAAGCTGGCAAAAATCCTGTTTTAATTAGAATAGAAACCAATGCGGGCCACGGAGCAGGTACACCCGTTGCTAAAAGCATAGAACAATATGCCGATATTTTTGGTTTTACTTTATACAATATGGGTTTTAAAAAATTACCAAATCCGCCAAAAAATAAAATAAAAGGTTAAAATTTGTAACAAATACAAATAAAGTTAACCAATTATAAGGCATTTAAAATGCTAGAAAAAGAGTGAAATAAATATTCAAATCAAAAACAGTCAAATGAAAACAATTAAAAAAGTTTTTTTTACAACTGCAATTGCCACATTAACTTTTGTTGGATGTAAAGAAGAAAAATCAGCAGAAACTGCAGGCATCGTTTTAGAAAACATGGATACTTCAGTAAAACCAACAGACGATTTTTTTAAACACGTAAACGGAAACTGGTTAAAAAACACAAAAATTCCAGACGATAGAACTTCTTGGGGTGGTTTTGGCGAGTTGCGTAAAAAAACAGATGCAGATGTTTTAAATATCCTAAACCAAGCCATTGCAGAAAGAGATTTTCCAAAAGTTAAAGATGCCAAAGGAAACGAAATAGATTCTGACCAAGAAAAAGCAGTAAACTATTACCAAACTATTATGGATACTTTTGCCAGAAACAAACAAGGCAAAGCACCAGTATTGCCTTTTTTAACAAAAGTAGACGAAATTAAAACCAAAAAAGATGTAGAAAATTACATAACGAACATGGCCCCTTATGGCGGAGGTGGTTTTTACGGTTTTGGTGTTTTTAACGATTTAAAAAACAGTAGCCAATATGCAGGTTATTTAGGCGCTGGTTCTTTAGGGATGACTAGAGATTATTATGTAGATGCTAAAGTAGCAGATAAGCTAGCAAAATACGAAGAGTTTGTAGCTAAAATGTTACAAGAGTTTGGTGATGATGCAGCTACAGCCAAAAAGAACGCAGCAACCATTGTTGCTTTCGAAAAAAGTTTGGCAGAACCAATGATGACCAAAGAAGAAAGAAGAGATACCCGTAAAATGTACAACCCAATGACGGTTGCACAACTTACAAAATTGGCTCCAGCAATCAATTGGAAAGCACATTTAACAGGTATTGGTGTAGCAGATTTAGACAATGTTATTGTTACAGACCCTGGTTATTTTAAAGCCATGAGTTCTATTTTTAACAATCGTTCTGTGGCAGACATTAAATTATTATTACGTTGGAACACCATTAACAGTGCTTTAAGTAGTTTATCTACAGATTTAGAAAAAGCAAATTGGGAGTTTTACAGCAAAGAAATGAGTGGTGCTAAAAAACAACGCCCAAGAGACGAACGTGCTTTAGGTAATTTAAATGGTGCTATTGGCGAAGCTTTAGGAAAATTATATGTAGAAAAAATGTTTCCGCCAGAAGCCAAAGCCAAAGCCAAAGAAATGATAGACAATGTAATGCTAGGTTTCGAAAAACGAATTGCTCAATTACCTTGGATGAGTGAAGAAACAAAAACAAAAGCCTTAGAAAAATTACACAAATTAACCGTTAAAATTGCCTACCCAGATGTTTGGAAGGACTATTCAGAATTACAAGTAAAAGGTTTAGAAGAAGGTGGTTCTTATTTTGAAAACGCTATAAATGTTACCAAATGGAACTACAATAAGAATATGGCAAAATTAGGAAAAGAAGTAGACAGAACAGAATGGGGTATGTCTCCACAAACTGTAAATGCTTACTTTAATCCTGTAAATAACGAAATTGTTTTTCCAGCAGCAATTTTACAACCTCCTTTTTACAACTATAAAGCAGACGAAGCTGTAAATTATGGTGGAATTGGAGCAGTTATTGGTCATGAAATTTCTCATAGTTTTGATGATTCTGGAGCACGTTTTGATGGTGACGGAAATCTAAAAAACTGGTGGACAGACAAAGATGCAGAAGAATTTAAAAAAGCAGGTAAAAAACTAATCGATCAATTTAGTACAATTGTTGCTATAGACAGTATGAAATTGAATGGAGAATTTACACTGGGAGAAAATATTGGAGATTTAGGGGGTGTACAAGCAGCTTACGAAGGTTTACAAATCTTTTTAGATAAAAACGGTAGACCTGGTAAAATAGATAATTACACACCAGAACAACGTTTTTTCCTATCTTGGGGTACCATTTGGAGAACCAAAATGCGTGATGAAGCACTAAAAAACAGAATTATGACAGACTCACACGCTCCTGGAATGTACAGAGCTTACATGCCTCTTAAAAATGTAGACGCATTTTACCAAGCATTTAACGTACAACCTGGAGATAAAATGTACTTAAAACCAGAAGACAGAGTAAGAATCTGGTAAAAACACATTGTCTTTAAGTATTTATCAATATACTTTAGAAATTAGCAAAAACCGATGCGAAAGTGTCGGTTTTTCTTGTCTTAGCTTTTATACATTTGGGCGTTCCCTTTCAGGTCGCGCTTTACGCTGTATCTTTTTGTAAAAACAAAAAGGATGCCGCTACAATCGCTAACGCAGGCTTACTTGGCAACGTCCTGTCATTCCTGCGAAGGCAGGAATCCATACAAACGCAATTTATAGATTCCTGCCTTCGCAGGAATGACAAAGAAACCTTACTTTTGCTACATGCTAAAAGTCGAAAACATCTCTTTCAATTACACCAAAAACAAACCTGTTTTACAAAACTTTACATTCTCTGTAAAGCAAGGAGAACACTTATGTATTATGGGCGAAAGTGGTTGTGGAAAATCGACACTTTTAAAAACAATTTATGGTTTACTAGACTTGCAAAAAGGAACTATTTTTTGGCATGATGAACAAGTTTTAGGTCCAGAATTTAATTTGGTACCCGGTTTTGAAAAATTTAAATATGTAGCACAAGATTTCGATTTGATGCCCTACATTTCTGTATCCGAAAACATCAAAAAACACCTTTCAAGATTTTATCCAGAAGAAAGCGAAAAACGTACGCAAGAACTCCTAGAAGTTATAGAAATGACTGCCTTTAAAAACACCAAAGTAAAAAACTTAAGTGGTGGCCAAAAACAACGCGTTGCTATAGCTAGAGCTTTGGCAAAAGAACCCCAATTATTGCTGCTAGACGAACCTTTTGGACAAATAGACAACTTTAAAAAAAATGGTTTAAGGCGTAAGTTATTTAGTTATTTAAAAGAAAAAAATATTGCTTGTATTGTGGCTACTCACGATAAAAATGATGCGCTTTCCTTTGCAGACAAATTACTTGTTATTAAAAAAAGTAACATTTTGGTACACAATGCTCCAAAAGAAGTTTACAACCATCCAAACTCAACATATGTGGCGGCTTTGTTTGATGATGTTAATGAAATAACCATAAACGGAAAAACGGTTTTGTTATATCCGCACCAAATTAAAATTGCAGAAACATCAGACTTAAAAGCAACAGTAAAAAACACTTATTTTAAAGGTTCTTATTGGTTAATAGAAGCTGATTTTGATGGGCAAATAGTCTTTTTTAATCATTTTTCAGACATCAAAAAAGGAGAAGAAGTTTTACTGTCTTTATAACTTATTAGAATGTGCTGCTATACATTTTGTTTGAGTATAAATTTATTTAAACAACGTCATATTTAAGTAAACATTACTTCTTCACCAATATTCGCTTAATTTCATTCAATTTCATAAGCGCTTCAATAAATGTTAAGATATCTATATTTGGAGCTAAAATTTCTTTTGCTAGCTTTTTCATTTTTTAAACCTTCTTTTTTTGTGTAAAAAACACCAAAATATAAAACCTTGATTATCATTTATTTAAAAACTTTGTATCCCTGAATTCAGGGATAAATATCCCTGGATTCAGGGATGCCAAAATATCCCTGAATTCAGGGATTGACAACATCGTTTTTAGGGTTTATTTTTACAAGAGAAAAGATAACCCACTTTATAAACGGGATATAACAACTTTTTATTTGTTTATAAAGAGTTGTGCAACATAAAACCAAAATTACGGTCGAAAAAGGGTTGACCTCCCAAAATCGGAAAATGTGAAAGTTGAAACCGAAGTAAAATAAAAAGTAAAACGAGCTACGAAAATCGAAAGAGTAGAAAATTATTATAAATCTGAAAAAGTCTTTCAATAAAAAATAAAAAGCTTTTTCCAAAAAAAATTAAAATGAAACATTTATTAAAAATAACATTCGTTATATTTACATTAATTTTCTTGTCTTGCAGTCAAGAAAATGAGCACGAATTAATAACGGAAAGTACTCTTATTGATAGTGAGTTAAAAAAGGATTTCAAAGATTTTGCTTTAATTATATCTGAATCTTTAAAAGATGAAAATGTAGTAAATTATATACTTACAGAATCATCTAAAAGGTTTGATGGAGATTATGATATCTTATTAGCAAAAGATTTTTCTAAAAATAATTTTGCTAAATCAGAAAAAGAAAATGTTAATTTAAAAACATTACTTGAAAACAATTTAAATAAAGGGAAACTTAAAAGTAAAAATGCTAAATCTAAAAATTTAGATACTTATTTTAGTGAACTATTGGAAAAATACCCTACTATACAAATTTCTGTTCCAAATTATAGTTCTTCAAATACTTTAAGAAAAGGTTCATCAGTAATAAAACCATTAGTAGCTTATGCTAATGATAATGAAGAGTCTATAACTGCATTTGATGAATTTGGTAATTCTCAAAAATTAACAAATGATAATATTCCAACAAGACCAGTTATTGTAATTTCAAAAAGTGAAAGAGTTGTAGCATTAAATGATAGTGAACAATCTGAATTGTCTTATTACCACAGAAATTTTCCTTGCTTTCAAGAAATGTCAATAGAAAGTAGAGAAACTAACAATGATTTAAGGTATTATAGATTATATAGAGATGATTGTGGAATATATGCAGGTGGTGGTTCTGGAAGTGGTTCTGGCGGAACTACTAACACAATTGACAGAGATAATAATAGCAATGAAGACAATTTGTTTAGAGTTAGATTTAATAGTATGAAAGATAAAAGAAAGTATGAATCTTGGTGGTATGGAGATGCTGAAGTAATGGTTAAAGTTGTCTTTGCTAAAAATAGTTCTGGAGTGTCATTATTTGAAACTACTACAAAAATGATTAATCACGGTTTTATTAAAACTAAATGGTGGGGTGAATCATTTACTAAAGATAATAACGTAAATATTCCTATTGTATATTGGGAAACAAGTATTTACGGTGATAGAATGAAGTATATGTTTTACGAAATAGATGATAGAGGAAAAACTGGTAAAGTTGAAACTTCAATTACTACAAAATTAGATGACAATACAAGTACAACAGTAAAAGGTAGTTTCGACAAAAAAGAAAAAGATTTATTTATGGGGGATGTAATTGTGAATTATAAATCAAAAACTAAAGGAGAAGGAACTAAATTCAATACAGGGTCATTTTCTTGTTGGATTAATCAAAAATAAAAATATGAAAAAATTAATATTTATATGTTATCTATTTTTAGCTACATTAAATTCATTTGGGCAATTTAAAATTAGTGCTTATACTGAAAACTATTTTGGTTTAGAATTAAATTTATCAAAAAAGATAAGTACAGAATTAAGATTTAAAGCAAATAATATTGGAGAGGAATTTAGAAATGAAACAATTGTTTTTTATGACCTTTTTAATAAAAGCTATTATCAATTTAAACTAGGATTAGGAGTTGATTATAGATTATTTGAACCTGATGGTTTAGACAGTTTTATTTTTCCTTTTCAATTTGAAATAAAACCTTTTGAAAAATATAAATTTATATCTTTTGTATTTGAACCCTCAATTGTTTCAGAGCTGGAATCTAACACCTACTTTAGAAGCCTAATTGGAATAAAAATAGAGTTATAAAAATTACGTTGCACAACACCGTATAAAAAAAATTGCTATTAAAAGCCAACTTATGAAAGTTCTCGCAAACTTTCTAGTTGGCTTTTATTTGTTAACTTAACTGCTTAAACCACGCAACTTTCCTTATACAAACACGTTAGTAAAAACTAAAAAACCTGTTCAATTTTAATACGTTGTTCGTTAAAAGTAACCTCATCATTTTCTACTTTGCCCAATAACAATTTTCCAATGGGAGAAGATACAGAAATAGCAAAAAAATGTTTACCACTGGCTGTTAGCTTACCTGCAGAAATTGCTAAAAAATAGTTGGCTTTGTTGGTAAAAATAATACTACCCAAATGTGCATTTTTGCTAGTTTTAGAAACATCTACTCTGTTTAATATTTCTTTCATTTGTGTTATGCCTGCTAATTGCTGACTCGCTTTTTCTATTTCCAACTGCAACATGGCACGTCCTGTTTCATGTTTATCGCCAGCAGAATTTTTAGTTTCAGATTGCAATCCTTTCTGGTTAGAAGTAATAATTTCTTCTACAGTTTGTAAGCGTTTATTTACAAAGTTTTCACATTGCGTAAAAAGTTCTTGTTTAAAATTCATTATCTAGTACAAAAGCAAAGGCACCATAATTTCCATGATGGGTTTTAGTAAGAGTTATGGTTGTTTTTTCACTATTTTGATAAATAAAAGGAATGCCCAAAGCATTTTTTTTAATTTGTATTGCTGATGAAAAATAAGCTTGTATTTTTTTATCAATAATTTTGGTGGTATTCAAAATAGTATCAATAAAAAATAGCTTTGAAATCATTTTTATGTCATTTTTTTCTATTGCAACTGTGTAAATGTAATTATTTGTTACTATATATTTTATATGATATATAAGGGTATTAAATTGTACAATTCCACTTTGATTAGAAAGTATTTTACATGAAAATTTTTGGGGTGCAAAAAAACGTTTTTGAAACTGCTGAACATGGCATTTATAGGCAGCTTCTTTCATACTCCAAAACAACCAAACTTGGTCAAATGGGTTTTCTGATTTTAAAATGGCCGCTTGCTCTTTTTGGGTGTATTGTTTTTCTAAAAACCCTGGTCTTTGCCAATTACTTTGTGTTTTGGCAAGGTTTAAATCAATAATATCGTTTCCAATTCTAGGCATTCATTTTATATTGAATAATAGCAACTGTAGCTTTTACATTCAACATTTTTTCCATAGAATCGTTGTCTATTTCTATGTTAAAGGCATCTTCTACATCTAAAATAATATCTACCAAATTTGCTGAATTTATTTCTAAATCGTTAATAAAATCTGTTTCTTCAGACATGTTTTTAAACCCTTCTTCGTTCTGAACATAGGGTTTTACGATGGTAGTTAATTTTTGTATGATTTCTTCTTTTTTCATGTTGTTCTAAATATTTTTCAGACCTCAAGGGTTTTTAAAACCTGCAAAGTCTTTAAGTGTAAGTTAATTATATTTCTTAAAAATAACACAAGCATTTACATCACCAAAACCAAAACTTGCTTTTGCTAAAATAGTAATATTTGTGTCTGTTTTTTTTCTCGGAATTTTATTTTTGTCAATCAATGCTAAAATTTCAGGATGCACATCATCACAATTGATATTTGGAAACACAAATTGCTCTTTTATTTGAATAACAGCAGCCACAGATTCTATAGCACCTGCTGCTGCTAAACAATGCCCAACTTGCGATTTTAACGAATTTATCAATGGAAAATCTACTCCATTTCTACCCAAGGCTTTGGTCCAATTTTCTATTTCTAAAGCGTCTTTTGAAGTTGCTGTTAAATGCCCATTGATAACATCAATTTCTTTAGCAGTAATTTTTGCATCTGCAATGGCATTTGTAATACATTTCTGAACAGCCTCTGCATTGGGCGCTGTTAAAGTACCTCCTTTTCTTTGTCCACCAGCATTGATATTACCGCCTAAAACCTCTGCATAAATAGTGGCTTTTCTTGCTAATGCACTTTTTAGAGATTCTAAAACCAAAGCGCCACCTCCACTTCCAGGAACAAAACCAGATGCAGTTGTACTCATGGGTCTTGAGCCTTTTTCTGGACTTTCATTATGTTTATAAGTCATTACACGCATGGCATCAAAACCTCCCCAAGTATATAAACTGCTATCGCTAGAACTCCCAACCAACATTCGTTTTGCTTTTCCGTTTTTAATACGTTCAAAACCCATTAATAAAGCTTCTGTACCGGTTGTACAAGCAGATGAATTTGTGGTTACTTGGTTGCCAAAACCTAAAATTCCACTCAAATAAGCAGTTACACCACTTGCCATGGTTTGTAAAACGGAGGTACTTCCTAAACGTCTTACATTTTGGTCGTCTATTTTATAAATGGCTTCTCTAAATTTCTCAATTCCTGAAGTTCCTGTTCCAAAAATTAATCCTGTATCATAATCTAAAGGTGAATTTTCATCAACAGTAAAACCTGCGTCTTTCCAAGCATCTATACCTGCCATAACTCCATATAAAATAGAAGTTGACTTGAAACCTCTTAATTGTAAGGGTGTTAAATATTCTTGTTTTTTTTCTTCGGAAACTTCTGGAATACCTCCAATACAACAAGAAAAACCTTTATCTTTTAAATTTTGATGATATGTAATACCTGATTTTCCAGATTTTATGGCATTTGTAAATGCTTGTAAACCTACTCCATTTGGAGCAACTACTCCTAAACCTGTTATAACGACTCTGTTTTTCATCTTTTGTGATTATTTTTTGACACGTATTTTACGGATTATTTACAGGTTTAACACTTCTTTTACTTTATTAAATTTCTAGACCTCAAAAGTTTTTAAAACCTTTGAGGTCTGATTAACTAAACTATTAACATTCCTGAAATAGTACCTCTACAGACCAATTGGTTTTGGGTGTTCATCATTTTTACTTTACATGATAGTTTGTTGAATCTAAAATAAACTTTTTCTGAAGTTACGTTTACTTTTTCGTTGGGTAAAACTGGTAAATAAAAATCTACTTGATTAGATGTTAAAGCAATTTTTGGTTTTTTAGTTGCTGTTATTTCATCTTTCAACAAAAAAATACCCAAACAAACTACACCAATTTGTGCCATGGTTTCTGTTAAAATTACACCAGGTGTTATTGGCTTATCTTTAAAATGTCCTTTGTAAAAAAATTCATTTTCTTTGTAAGTATAAGCTCCTTTGACTCCATTTTCGTCGATTTCTATAATTTTATCAACAAACAAAAAGGGTTTTTGATAAGGTAGGTTATTTATGATGTGTTGGTTATTCATTTTTGTTAACTTCATTTTACAGACCTCACAGGTTTTAAAAACTTTTGAGGTCTAAATTACCACTCTAACAATATACGTTGTGCAGAAAATCCTGGCCCAAAACTTAACATAATTCCACGTTCTCCTTTTTGCAGGTTTCTATCCATAAATCTTTCTAAAACATACAAAACTGTAGCACTAGACATATTACCATACAAACGCAAAACTTCTTTAGTGTCCTCTATATTTTTACCTAAAACACCAAACAATTCTTCTACAGTTTGTACTATTTTTTTTCCTCCTGGATGAAAAATTAAGTGATCTACATCGTTAATAGTTAAGTTATTATTTTCTAAAAATGGATGAATAATCGCAGGAAAATGGTCTGCAATTTTTTGTGGAACTTCTTTGTCTAAAATCATTTGCAAACCTGTATTTACCAGTTTAAAACCCATCATATTTGTGGCGTCATAAAAATGATACATGGCCTCGTCTATAATTGTTGGGCCTTCATCTTCTTGATAGGATGACAAAATTACTGCTGAAGCCCCATCACCAAAAATAGCCGCAGAAACAATATTTGTCATCGAAAAATCTTCTAACTGAAATGTTGCTGTAGGTGCTTCTACGGCAATAACAGCAGCTCTTTTATTTGGGTTGGCTTTTAGGAAGTTTTTGGCATAGATAATTCCAGATACACCTGCTGCACAACCCATTTCTGTAACTGGTAAACGCACAATATCTTGTTTCATCCCTAGGGAATTTATAAGATATGCATCTACTGAAGGAATCATAATTCCTGTACAACTTACCGTAATTATGTAATCGATATCTGTGGGTTTTAAACTTGCTTTTTCTAACGATTTTTTTAAAGATTGTTCTGCCAATTGTACTACTTCTCTTGTATAAATATCATTTTTTTCTTCAAAAGAAGTGGCTGTAAAAACTTCTTCTGGATCCATAATAGAATACCGCTTATCTACACCTGCGCCTTCAAAGAGTTTGATTACTTTTCGTTGAAAACGGGTTTCTTGATTTTGCATCCATAACTTTACAAACGGAATAATGTCTTTGGTTTCTTTATAATATTTAGGTAGCTGTTTGGCTACTGATGTTATTTTTACTTTCATTTTATTTTTTTTATAATCCACAGAAAACGAAATGCCCATTTCCAGGAAATTTGTGGAGTAACATTTATTTTTGATGAAATTTTTTCTAAATCATCTCTTTTAAATCCTCTTAAAATAGAGGTTAACCCATCTTCAATAATCATTTTATTGCTAATAAAAATAGACAGTAATAGAAACAAATAATAGGCTAATGTATGTCTGTGTAAATCGTTAACCACCATGCCAATTTTAGTTTGTTTGATGGTGTTTTTTAAAAAAGAAACCAATTGTTCTTCTTTAAAATGATGCAAAAACAAGGTGGCTATTACTACATCAAAGGTTTCAGATTTAAAATCTTTAGAAAAAATATCCTGAGTTTTAAAACTCAATTCTGGATATTCCATAGATAATTCGTTGGCATAATCTATGGCTGCTGAGTTGGCGTCTACACCAATTAATTTGAATTTATAGCCTTCTTTACGCCCAAATTTTGCAACATCTCTTAAAATATCTCCATGCCCACAACCAATATCTACAATGGTAATTTTTTGTTCTTTTGGGTGATTTTTTAAGAGCGCCTTTAAGCCATTTACAGTAACTTTATTGCCTCCTAACCATCTGTTAATTTTCTCTAATTTATCTAAAGTATCTCGCAACAAATCGCCACAAATCGAAAAATCGTCCATCAATTCTTCTTTGTCTGTTCTTTGTTTTGTGTTGATGAAAAAATCCATTATTGATTTTTATAGTTTGATTGGTTTTCCATGCGTTTGTTTGATAATTAGAGGTAATAAAAATGGCATTCTCTTTAAAATTGATAATAAAAACGATGCAATTTTGTCTTTTCTAAACAACATTGCTATAAAATGACCTGCTTTTAAACGCCAATTAAATTGCTTGTTCCACTGTCTAATATAAAGGTTTTCGAATTGCTTTCTAGATTCAAGTTTATCATTTAAGTAATTTAGAATCAGTTTAGATGCTATTTGTGCAGATTGTATTGCCATACTCATTCCATTTCCACAGAGTGGATGAATCATGCCTGCAGCATCACCAGACATAATGATATGATTTTCTACTGGCTTTTTGGGTTCAAAAGAAATTTGACTGATAGATAAAGGCTGCTTCCATATTGGACTTGCATTTTGAAACATTTCTTTTAAAAATGTATTTTTAAAAACCACATTTTCTTGAAAATCAGTAATATTTTTATGTTTTTTAAAAGATGAAAAATTAGTAATATAACACAAGTTGATCACATCATTTTCTACTTTAGAAACACCACAATAGCCTCCTTTAAAATTGTGTAAAGCCACTTTGTTTTTAGGAAAATTGCCTTTTACATGAATTTTTACACCTAAATATGGCGATTTCTTTTTGATAAAATCACGCTCAAATTTTATGTCTAACAAACTACGTTTACCAAAAGCACCAATGCAAATTTTTGAAGTGAAACTGTTATTTTCTTTTGTTTCAACAGTAAATACATCTTTCTTAAAATTGATATTTATCACTTGATCTTGTAAAATTTCTACACCATTTTCTTTGGCTTTTTTATACAATTCGAAATCTAAAGTGTAACGTGAAATACCAAAACCACCTAAAGGTAATTTTGCAGTAATCACTTTATTTTTTGTGGTAGATAATTGAAAATCATCAATTTTTACGGCGCCAAAATTAAATGGATTAACGTTTAAAAATTCTAAATAAGGTAAAACTTCATTTGAAATATATTCGCCACAAACTTTGTGTTTGGGGTAATTGTTTTTTTCTATCAATAAAACTTTTTTATCGAATTTAGATAAGTGAATTGCATTGCACAAACCTGCTAAACCTCCACCAACTATAACAATATCGTATTTCAATTTATCTTTATTCATGTATTTGACACCCTAATTTTGGTCTAAAGGTTTTTATTCACTTACTAATTATTTTATCACGAAGGTCTTTTTGGTTTTAAAAGTATATTTTCTTAAAACTCAAATTTTAGTTGTACCCAAACAGGTTCTTTTTTTTCTGTATTTAAATTTCCAAAAGAAATACCTAACAGTCTTACAGAATTCAATAACTTTTCTTGATACAATAGCTCTTTTACAATGGGCATAAATTCTGTTTTTAATTGCAAAAAATTTGATACTGTTTTACTTCTGGTTTGTTGGGTAAAATCAGAATATTTTATCTTTAAAGTTACCGTTTTTCCTTTGGTGTTGGCTTTTTTCATTCTTCTTTCTAATTCATCTGCAATATTTTCTAATTTTTCTAGCATAAATATTTCTGATGATATATTTTCAAAAAAAGTTCTTTCTGCTCCTAAAGACTTTCTGATTCTATTTGGTTTTACTGGGCTATTGTGAATTCCGCGAACAATATTGTAATAATGCGCCCCTGATTTACCAAACAATTGCACCAACTCTTCTAATGTTTTTTTCTTTAAATCGTTACCCACAAAAATGCCTAAATTATACATTTTAGCTGCAGTAACTTTACCTACTCCATAAAATTTGTTAACGGGTAAATCCTCTAAAAATTGTAAAACTTCCTCTGGATGAACCGTTTTTTGACCATTTGGTTTGTTAATATCAGAAGCAACTTTAGCAATAAATTTATTGATAGAAATACCTGCAGAAGCATGTAAACCTGTTTCATCATAAATACGGCATCTAATTTCTCTGGCAATAGCATTTGCAGACGGATTCCCTTTTTTGTTTTCTGTAACGTCTAAATAAGCTTCATCCAAAGAAAGGGGCTCTACTAAATCTGTATACTCGTAAAAAATTTCTCTAATTTTTGCTGAAAGTTCTTTGTATCTTTCAAAATCTGATTTTACAAAAATAATATGAGGACATTTTTGTTTTGCCAGCACATTACTCATCGCAGATTTTACGCCAAATTTTCTAGCTTCGTAACTGGCTGCAGAAACTACACCTCTATCTCCACCGCCACCAACAGCAATGGCTTTACCTCTTAATTCTGGATTGTCTAACTGCGCTACAGATGCATAATAAGCATCCATATCTACATGAATTATTTTACGAAAAGGAGGTTGCAATTCCATCTTTCGAAATTACAAAATTTGAAGTTGAAATTATCTTAAAAAATTGATACAAAGATTTGTAACGCTTTTTAACTCTTTAGACATGTTTGTTTTTTTCCATGGATGAGAAACATTAAAAACATGGTCTGCATTTTTAATAATTTCAAACTCACTTTTCGCGTTCCATTGATGTAGGTTTTCTCCTTCTTTTATAGAAACAGACCTATCTGCATCCCCATGAATTACTAAATGGGGTATGGTAATATTTTTAGCTGCTTTTTGAATATTTAGGCGTTCTTCGTTTTCTTTAAAATTAATGTAAAACTGGTAAAAGTGAGGCATTTGTTGTTTAGTTCGTCCGTTAACAACATATTTAACCCCTGTTTTTTTCCAGTTTTCTAAATCGCCAATGGTAGAAGATCTTGAACCAAAATCACAAACTCCAGCCAATGTAATTACCTTTTTAACTCTCTCATCCTCATTCGCTTTTAACAAAACAATCCCTCCTCCTCTACTGTGTCCAATAATGGAAATATCGTTAGATTTTATTTCGATTTTAAATTTTTCTTCGGATAAAACCCAATCTAAAATGCTTTCTAAATCGTCTAATTCTTTTGTGTAATTGTTATTCCCAAAAGCATTTAAATCAGGAAAATCTATGGGGTTTTCTGCAGTACCTCCATTGTGAGAAAAGTTGAATTTTACAAAGAAAAAATCAGCTTTAGCGAATGCTTCTGCCATTATATTCCATGCACCCCAATCTTTAAAACCTTTGTAACCGTGGCAAAAAACAACTACTTTTTTGGGTTGATGAGTTTGTTTATAAAAAACATCTGTAACAATAGGTTTTTGATGTTTTCCTTGAATTAGTATATTTTTTAAAATTTTCATAATACAATGCTATTTATTGAGAAGATGCGTTAAATTTACTAGGCTAAATAAGCTCCAATATTTACTTGAAAAAATAGTTCATTCGTAAATCCTCCAATTAAACAAAAAGCGGGTCTTTTTACATTTCTTAAACTGAATTTTACTACTGTTAAATTTAAAAAATTGCTGTAGTACTTTCACCTTTAGCAATAAAAAATCCTAAGATTATACTTGTAAAAAAACATGTTTTATTTTAGATACACAAATAAACAAAAAAACGCACCAAATACTTGATGCGTTTCCAATTTATGATAACTTAGAAAATTTTAGATAATACCTTGTGCTAACATTGCGTCTGCTACTTTAACAAAACCGGCAATATTTGCACCTCTAATATAATCTATAGAACCATCTTCGTTTTCTCCATATTCTACACAAGAATCGTGTATATCTTCCATAATATCTTTTAATCTAGAATCTACTTCTTCTCTAGACCAAGAAATTCTTAAAGAGTTCTGGCTCATTTCTAAACCAGAAGTTGCAACTCCACCTGCATTACTTGCTTTTCCTGGTGCAAATAAAATTTTTGCTTTTTGAAATTCGTGAATTGCTTCTGGTGTAGATGGCATATTTGCCCCTTCAGAAACACACAAACAACCGTTTTTAATTAGTTGCTTTGCTTCTTCTCCATTTAATTCGTTTTGGGTTGCACATGGTAAAGCAATATCACATTTTACAGACCAAGGTTTTTCTCCTTCAAAATATTTTGCTGATGAATACTTATTTACATATTCGCTAATTCTACCTCTTTTTTCATTTTTAATATGCATTACATGCTTCAATTTTTTTAAATCGATGCCTTCTTCATCTAAAATATAACCACCAGAATCTGATAAAGTTAAAACAGTTGCTCCTAATTCTATGGCTTTTTCAGCAGCATATTGTGCCACGTTTCCAGCACCAGAAATTACAATTTTTTTACCCTTGAAAGAATCGTCTTTACGTTGCATCATGTTTTGTGCAAAATACACCGTACCATAACCTGTTGCTTCTGGCCTAATTAAAGACCCTCCCCAAGATTGTCCTTTTCCTGTTAAAACACCTGTAAATTCGTTTTTCAATTTTTTGTACATTCCAAACATAAAACCAATTTCTCTTGCACCCACACCAATATCTCCTGCTGGCACGTCTGTATTGGGTCCAATATGCCTGAATAATTCGCTCATAAAAGCATGACAAAAACGCATAATTTCATTGTCTGATTTTCCTTTTGGATCAAAATCAGAACCTCCTTTACCACCACCCATTGGCAATGTGGTTAAAGAGTTTTTAAACACTTGCTCAAAAGCTAAAAACTTTAAAATACTTGCATTTACTGTTGGATGAAAACGCAAACCCCCTTTGTAAGGCCCAATTGCAGAATTCATTTGTATTCTATATCCTCTATTTACTTGAATTTCTCCATCATCATCTACCCAAGAAACACGAAAAGAAATTAATCTTTCTGGCTCTACCATTCTTAACAAGATGTTTTTTCCATGATAAATATCGTGATTTACTATATAAGGAATTACAGTTTCTGCAACTTCTTGAACGGCTTGTAAAAATTCTGGCTCATGGTTATTTCTACTTTTAACCATTTCCATAAACTCCTTAATTTTTAACTCTATACTTTTTGACATAGTTTTTTATGAATTTAGTAAAATTTTCATCTGCAAAGATAATTAAATTATAGATTATTGAAATAATAATTATATTTTATTTAACATCTTCATTACCTTATTTCAATCGATTTCGAGAGGTGTTTTTGTTTTTTAAGTTTTAGATTGATAAAACTCTATAAAAAACACTAAATTTGTTCCTTAATTTTACCTAAAAATGTTAGATAAAGTAAAGGAACTTATTGGAGATGTAAACGCATTTAATGCTACTACAAAAGAAGAGGTTGAAACGTTTAGAATTAAATATTTAGGAAGCAAGGGTTTGCTAAAAGATTTATTTGCTGAGTTTAAAAATGTTGATGCAGCAATGCGTAAAGATTTTGGGCAAGCATTAAACAGCCTAAAAAAATTAGCAGAAGATAAAGTTGCGGCTTTAAACGAAACTTTAGAAAACAGCACAAATCAAAAAAGTTTTTATGGTGATTTAACGCGTCCTTCAGAGCCTATAGAATTAGGTTCAAGACACCCAATATCATTAGTAAAAAACCAAATTATTGATGTTTTTAACAGAATTGGGTTTACCGTTTCTGAAGGCCCAGAAATTGAAGATGACTGGCATAACTTTACAGCCTTAAATTTGCCAGAATATCATCCTGCAAGAGACATGCAAGACACATTTTTTATTGAGCAAGATCCAGATATTTTGCTAAGAACACATACTTCTTCTGTACAAGTACGTTATATGGAAGAAAACAAGCCCCCAATTAGAACCATTTCTCCTGGTAGGGTTTTTAGAAACGAAGATATTTCTGCAAGAGCACATTGTATTTTTCATCAAGTAGAAGGTTTATATATAGATACTGACGTTTCTTTTGCAGATTTAAAACAAACGCTTTTGTATTTTACAAAAGAAATGTTTGGGAAATCTAAAATTAGATTGCGTCCTTCTTACTTTCCGTTTACTGAACCAAGTGCAGAGGTTGATATTTACTGGGGATTAGAAACAGAAACCGATTATAGAATTACCAAAGGAACAGGTTGGTTAGAAATTATGGGGTGTGGTATGGTTGACCCAAACGTTCTTAAAAATGCGAATATAGATCCTACAAAATACTCTGGCTATGCTTTTGGAATGGGTATAGAACGTATTGCCATGTTGTTATATCAAATACCAGATATTAGAATGTTTTATGAAAATGATAAACGTTTCTTAGAACAGTTTAAGTCGGTAATGTAGTTCAAAAGTAGAAATTTATTAAAGTTGAAAGGCTTTTTAACTTTGTAAACTCTTTTACATTAAAACTTTAAAAACTAATTTTGAAAAAAGACATCCAAATACCAGAAGTTACCAATGTAGAAATGGCTGTTGTTTATGAATACAATGATATTTATAAAACAGACGACTGGAATGTTTATATCATTAATAATAAAGAGGAAGACATAGAAATGGTGGTCATTGTTTCGCAAGGTTTTTCAACTACAAAAACGACTTCTTTATTGCGAAAAAAAGTAGAAAAATTACCTGCAAATTCTTTTGCTAAGGTAGAGTTAATTCAACCTGAATTATTTAAACTAAACAATCGTTTTCAAGTAACTTTTTTTGAGGGAAATACTTTGTTTGAAAAAACATTTATTTTTAAAGCAAATACAATTAAAGAAGGTGCTTTACGTTTTTTACCTGAGTTGAATAAACGAGGAATTTTAGTTAAATAATTTAGAATTTTGATCTTTAGAAATCAAGACGCTACTAAAAATATAACATTTTTTTTAAGTAAGCCTGCGTTAGCGATTGAAGCGTTTGTTTGAGCTCTTTTGTGAGGAACGAATAAAAAGCGAGTGCGAAAAGCGCGACCCTTGGGTAACGCCCAAATTATACAAATACGATTTTGAACCAATTTTTGAATTGTACTTTACTTACCCTAAAAACCCAATAATCAAATACAAAATAACCGTAATTAAACCACCAAAAAGCGCATAAGGTAATTGTGTTTTTACATGATCTATGTGATCGCTAGCAGAGGCCATAGAAGAAATAATGGAAGTATCTGAAATGGGCGAACAATGGTCTCCGAAAATACCACCTCCTAAAGTGGCTGCTACTACCATGGTTATATCTGCACCATGTGTATTTGCCATAGGTATAGAAATTAACATCATAATTGCAAAAGTACCCCAAGAAGTTCCTGTAGAAAAAGCAATAAAAGAGCTTACTATAAAAACTACTGCTGGTAATAATTGTGGCGATAACCAACTTTCTGTTGCGTTTGCCACATAATTACCTGTGTCTAATACTTTACAAGCGTCTCCAATAGCAAAGGCTAATAACATTAACAAGGCTAATGGCATTAACTCGCTAACCCCCTTTAAGGTTAAGTTTACAGCTTCTTTGGGTTTTAAAAAACCCTGAATCATATACATAATAATAGCTACTAAAAGTGCTGTAATTACTGCATATAAAACAGATGAAGATCCAGAACCTGCACCAATGGCTTGTTGTACATGATCAAAAGTAGAAGTGTATGTTTTTACTTGATTCCAACCCGTATATATTAAGTTGATGGGCATCATACAAACCATTACCAATAAAGGGACAACCATATTATAGGCTTTAGCTGGTATGCCTTCTTTGGGCGGAAAAGAAGTAACTTCATCAGAAACCATAGGTTTAGAGCCTTTATTCATTAACAAACCTGTTTCTTTGGTTCTTTTTTCGGCTTTTTTCATCAAACCAAAATCTCTTTTTGATAAAATAACTACAAACACTAAAATAATTGCCAATAAGGGATAAAAATTATATTTAATAGAGGCAATCATTACAGAAAAAGGTTGCTCTATACCTTGTGTTAATAACAGGCCCATAATAAAAGCTCCCCATGCATTAAAAGGGATTAAAATTGAGGAAGGTGCAGAACTAGAATCTGCAATATAAGCGAGTTTTTCTCTTGGTATTTTTAATTTATCAAAAATTGGACGATACAATGTCCCTACAGTTAAAGAACTAATACTGGTTTCTACAAACAATAACAAACCTGTTAACGTTGCCAGAATTTGCACCATTACTCTACTGTAACCTGTTTTTTTACTTTCTAATTTTACTAATTTTTTATTTATAATATTTATAAAACCCTCTACACCTCTAGAAAATTGAATAAATATTAACAAAGCACCTACCAAAGCACTAAACATTATGGTTCTTGTGTTTCCTTGGGACTGAAAAACATTTACCATTCCTTCTACCATAGATAAAGTAGCTTGTAAGGGGTTCCAGCCTTCTATAATTAACCAAGAAAACCAGATGCCAAATAACAGAGCAATATATACTTGCTTGGTTCTTAAGGCTAAAATAATGGCAATAATAGGTGGTATTATTGATAGAAATCCATATTCCATAAAAGTGTATTATTTTGGATAAAGGTAATAAATTAATACTTTGAGATAATGTAGTTTAGTGGTGGCGAATCTATTTATTTAAATGTCTAAATTCTATAAAAAATTAATGTTTAATACCTGTGATTAGACCTTATTTTGATATATTTAGAACGATTCTTGAGTTGGTTTATTCTTCTTTTTCGTTTTCTTTAATTTCTTGAGTTAAATCTAATTCTCTTAAAGTTGGGTTTGTAATGGCTGTAAAACCAACCGTTAATAAAGTCATTGTACCCCCAAAAACAACAGCTGCAACTGGCCCAATTAATTTTGCTGCTAAACCACTTTCAAACGCACCAAGTTCGTTAGAAGAACCTACAAACATAGAGTTTACAGAAGACACTCTACCTCTCATATCATCTGGTGTTTTTAATTGTAAAATGGTTTGACGAATTACCATAGAAATACCATCTGCAGCACCACTTATAAACAAAGCTAAAACACTTACCAAAAATATAGAAGATAAACCAAAAGCAATGATACTTAATCCAAAAATAAATACAGAAACCAACATTTTTAGTCCTGTTTTTTTATTGATAGGAATATAGGTTGTTAAAAACATAGTTACAATACTTCCCATAGAAATAGAGGCGTTTAAAAGGCCAAAACCTTCTGGGCCCACTTTTAAAATATCTTGTGCAAAAACAGATAAAATAGCGACTGTACCTCCAAAAAGTACTGCAATCATATCTAAAGTTAGAACCCCTAAAATTTCTTTGGTTTTAAAAACAAATTTTACACCTGCTTTTAAACTTTGCATCATTGGCTCGCCAATTTTTGTATTTAAAATGGGTTTCTTTTGTATAGAAAAAGTAAAAATTAACGATAATATTACTAGTATAAAGACCAATAATAAAGTATTATCTACACCTATCCAACTTATTAAAAAACCACCAAAAAGTGCCCCAGAAACAGAAGCTGTTTTCCAAGTACTTGTACTCCAAGTTGCAGCATTGTGATATATTTTTTTAGGGACTAATAACGCAACTAAAGAAAATATGGTAGGACCAAAAAATGAGCGTAAAAAACCACCAAAAAAAACGAGTGCATAAATACCATACAAAATAGTATTTGTAGACCAATTATTAATAACGTTTGCTGTAGTTAAAAAATACAGACCCAAACTAATTAAAGAAAATGCAGCAGTACACTTTGCTAATAAATTTCTTTTTTCTGATTGATCTACGATATGGCCTGCAAATAAAGCCATAGAAAATGCTGGAATAATTTCCATCAACCCAATAATACCAAGAGAAAGTGGGTCTTTTGTAATAGAGTACACTTGCCACTCAATAACAATAAATTGCATAGACCAACCAAAAACCAATAAAAATCTTACAAATAAAAAAATATTAAACTCCTTTATTCTAAGTGCCGCATAAGGATCGTTTTTCGCCATTTTTTTAGCTCAATTTCATATCCATTAAAATGGCAAATGTTTGATTTATATCTTCTTCTTTTACCACAATTGTCATTTCATTTGTGGTAGAAATTATTTCTTGTAAAGAAATATCTGCCCAAGCTAATTGTTTTAATATAAAATAATAAATACCTGATTGCTCTTGGTTATCTTTTGGTAATTTTATAGTGATGGATGCCAAATCTAACACACTAGAAATAATAGTTTCTTTATCGAAAATTTTATTAACGTAAGGTTGTAAGTTTTTACTGGTAACAATATTTGTTTCAAAAATACCTTGAGAAACCGTTAAAAAATAGTCTGAACTTTCTGAAGATTTATTTAAAATTTTAGCAATTTCCTTTAATAAAGAAGGGGTGTTTTTAAAAGTAAAATCGCATAAATCAGAACGTACAATAACATCTCCTAAATCTAAGGCTAGTTTTTTTATATTTTTTCTAATCCGTAACTCACTTGCAGGAGAAAGCCTGTTGATAGCCATCATTACTGCACCTACTTTAACATCTTTTTTTAAAACAGCAGAAACTTCTGGCAAAATAATTCTTGCTAAAGAAGAAACGTTTATCAACTTTTCATGTAAAGCTTCTTCTATAAAAGG
The DNA here is from genome assembly GCF_057219325.1 of Polaribacter sp. YIW18. Taxonomy (NCBI): domain Bacteria; kingdom Pseudomonadati; phylum Bacteroidota; class Flavobacteriia; order Flavobacteriales; family Flavobacteriaceae; genus Polaribacter; species Polaribacter sp. YIW18. The sequence continues at coordinate 367,546 of NZ_JBXVVE010000001.1, forward strand.
AGTTTTTCTAATGGTACTTTCTACAACTTCTTGTATTGTTTTCATGGTAGTTGTTTAATATTTTAAACGAATGTTCAAAAATAAACAATTTATAGAAAATAAAACCTTAAAAAGAAAATAACTTTTAAACTACTAATTAAGTTTGTGTGTTAGTTTTTTAAACTCCTTTTTAGGGTCTTTATGATTATACAAAACGTTATAAACTGAGTTGATAATGGGTGTGTTAGCACCGTTTTTTTCTTTTAATTTAAAGGCGCTTTTTGTGGCATAATATCCTTCTGCAACCATACTCATTTCCATTTGAGCAGATTTTACTGTGTATCCTTTGCCAATCATATTACCAAACTGTCGGTTTCTAGAAAAAACAGAATAACCCGTAACTAACAAATCACCCAAATAAGCAGAGTTGTTTATGTTACGTTTCATTTTGTGTACTTTTTTAATAAATTTTTTCATTTCGCGAATTGCATTGCTCATTAAAACCGACTGAAAATTATCACCATACCCTAAACCATGAGCAATACCTGCAGCAACAGCGTAAATGTTTTTTAACATGGCTGCATATTCTGTTCCAATAATGTCATCAGAAATTTTGGTTTTTATGTACCAACTTTCTAAAGATTTACTTATAAATTTTGCTTTTTCTTCATCTTGACAAGCAATGGTTAAATAAGACAAACGCTCCATGGCAACCTCTTCTGCATGACAAGGCCCAGTAATAACACCAATGTTTTCTATAGGAATGTTGTATTGTTGATTAAAATGTTCGCCAACAATTAAACCTGTTTCTGGCACAATACCTTTAATAGCAGAAAAAACAATTTTATTTTCTAGAGATGTAGTTAGTTTGTCTAATTCTGAAGTTAAAAAAGCAGAGGGTATTGCAAAAATAAGGACATCGTAATTCGTTACAATTTTATTAATATCTCCTGTTAAATCTAACTTATTAGCATAAACATCTGCTGAAGATAAATATTTAGGGTTATGATCATTTTCTATAATATGAGCAATTATAGATTCATTTCGCATATACCAACCTACTGTTTCTAAATTTTCTTGTAACATTTTTACAATTGCTGTTGCCCAACTACCGCCACCAATTACTGCAATATTTGTATGTTCGTCCATTCTACATTTAGTTTAAAGCTCAAATGTAAAAAATTAGTATCTTTTGATGAATACTTCTTTGAATTATTATATTTGTAAAAGCACATTTGTTTTCTATGAAAAATTAATTTTTGGTTTTAACTTGTATGTTTTCTTTAATATTTTCTTATAAAAAAGAAACAAATGCAACTGAAAAAAAACTACTAAAACATGCAATGTTTCAATTTTAAAGATACTGAAGGAGATACTATGATGGCTGACACCAATAATATGTCAAAATTATTAGTAGATTTGGGGTTTACAAAAGAAAATATACACACCAAAATAGTGGCTAGTGGAAAACATACAGAATCTTTTTGGAAAGCAGAATTTTTAGAAACAATTACATTTTTATATTATTAATAATGAACGTACAAATTATAAATAAATCAAAACACGCTACACCAAACTACGAAACAGAAGGTGCTGCTGGTATGGATTTAAGAGCAAATATTAGTGAAGCAATTACATTAAAACCTTTAGAAAGAGCCATTGTAAAAACAGGATTGTTTATAGCATTGCCAATTGGTTTTGAAGCACAAGTTAGACCTAGAAGTGGTCTGGCTGCTAAAAAGGGAATTACGGTTTTAAATAGCCCTGGAACTGTAGATGCAGATTATCGAGGAGAAATTGGTGTAATTTTAGTTAATTTATCTAAGCAAGATTTTGTAATTAATGATGGTGAAAGAATTGCACAATTAGTAATTGCAAAACATGAACGTATAAATTGGCAAGAAGTAACTGTTTTAAGTGAAACAGAGCGTGGTGCTGGTGGTTTTGGTAGTACAGGAGTTTAAAAGCCCCTTTAATTCCCCAAAGGGGAAAACTCTGGTGTAAATTTTTTATTTCATCCAGGGAAAATAAATATATGTTTAAAGTAATTTAAGCGTTTTTAAAAAGTCTTTTTATTATCAATATTAAAAAACAAAAATTATGATTTTAGGAGTATGTAAATGGTTAAGTACAAAAACAAATTTTACAGCAAAAAATATTAGAATTCTGTTTGTTTTATTAGTACTATTTGTTGGTTTTGGTATTGGTGCTTATTTAATATTATGGTTGGTTAAGGTATTGTCTAACGAATAAATTTACTTAATTTCTTTATAAAGCTGACTCATTTTTTTAACCTCATCTAACATATTATCAAACATTAAAAAGGTGTGCGAATGGTATTTATAACCCAAATTTTTGTAAAACTGAAATGCTTGTGGTTGTGCATCCATGGCGTCTAACCAAATAACAGTATAGTTCTTTAATTTAGAAAAAGCTTCAAACCAAAGTAATAATTGTTTTCCTATTCCTTTACCTTGTAATTTTTGATGCAAATAAATACGATGTAATTTTACTTGTTTTTCTTGAGACAAACCTGATAATTTTTCATCCCAAATAATTCTAAAATTACCCACAAGTTCATCCTTATAAACAATAAAATAATAATTTGCATTTGTTACTAATAGTTCTTTTAAAATATTTTCTTTAGCATATTGAGTGTTTACATACCATTGCCCATCATCTAACCAAAAATGTTTGTAAGCTGATGGATATATTTCTTGCATCAAACTATAAAGAGTTGCGCAATCGGAGTTTTTTATTTCTTTTAAAAAAAGGTTTTCTGCTACTTTTATCAATGTAAAATAGTTTACTTATACTCTCAAAAATAATTAAAAATAAGGCATAAAAAAACTGCTATAGATTGATTAATTTATAGCAGTTTAAAAATAATCTAATATTGATTACATGCCGATTTTTATCAGGTTTAGTTTTACTAACTTATTCTTGATTATCAATGGCATCTTTTATTTTTCCTTCTAACTCTTCTGCTAATTCTGGATTGTCTTTTATCAAACCTTTAACAGCATCTCTACCTTGGCCTAATTTGGTTTCGCCATAACTAAACCAAGAACCACTTTTTTTAACAATTCCTAATTCAACACCAATGTCTAAAATTTCACCAACTTTAGAAATTCCCTGTCCATACATAATATCAAATTCTGCAATTTGAAAAGGAGGCGCTACTTTATTTTTAACTATTTTAACTTTGGTACTGTTTCCAATAACTTTGTCTCCGTCTTTAATTTGTGTTCTTCTTCTAATATCTAAACGAACTGATGCATAAAACTTAAGTGCATTACCTCCTGTAGTTGTTTCTGGGTTACCAAACATTACCCCAATTTTTTCACGTAATTGATTGATAAATATAACCGTACAATTTGTTTTGGAAATAGTACCTGTTAATTTACGCAAGGCTTGAGACATTAAACGTGCATGTAAACCCATTTTAGAGTCTCCCATCTCACCTTCAATTTCAGATTTTGGTGTTAATGCTGCAACAGAGTCAATAACAACAATATCTATAGCTCCAGAACGAATTAAATTGTCTGCAATTTCTAATGCTTGTTCTCCATGATCTGGTTGAGAAATAATTAAATTATCTATATCAACCCCCAAATTTTCTGCATAAAATTTATCAAAAGCATGTTCTGCATCAATAAATGCTGCAATACCACCTGCTTTTTGTGCTTCTGCAATTGCATGTATTGTTAAGGTTGTTTTACCTGATGATTCTGGTCCATAAATTTCGATAACTCTACCTCTTGGATAACCACCAACACCTAAAGCTAAATCTAAACCTAAAGAACCCGATGAAATCGCATCTACATCTTCGGTTACTACATCCCCTAATTTCATTACAGAGCCTTTTCCGTAAGTTTTATCTAATTTATCTAAAGTTAGTTGTAAAGCCTTTAGTTTTGCTGTTTTTTCTTTATCTGCTGCTGCCATAAATATTGCTAAATTGTTTTTTAAAAAGTATAGCAAGTTACAAAAAACTCTCTATAAATTTCTAAAAAATAATTTCGAATTTTGTATTATTGTTATATAATTTATAAACATAAATAATATACTTTCTCTTAACTATAAAAATAGTGTTGTTACAATAGAAAAAGGAGCATTAATCTCTTTTAAAGTTAATGAAAACAAGTAGGTTTATAAAAAAAATAATAAAGGTTGACGAAATTCAGATAAAAAAATTAATTTATAACAATCAAAAAATTACCACCAAAGGTTTTGATAATTTTATGTTGTGGATAGAGCTTGATACTGAGTTATATATTGATTCTATTTCACAATATACAGACCAATAATTTTCTAAATAAAATATACGACTCTTAGAGAGGAAAACGAATTTTTAGTGCAATTTAAAATTTTATAATTTGATTAAAAATCATCATCATTTTGTCATTCACAAACCATGGGGAATGATTTCTCAGTTTGTAAACCCTGCTAAACGCAAGAAAAGATTGTTAGGAGAATTGTTTAATTTTCCTAAGGGAACTATGGCAATTGGAAGATTAGATGTGCCTTCTGAAGGCTTACTTTTATTAACAACAGATGGTAAAGTATCTGAAGCGATTAGAAGTAGTAAATACGAAAAAGAATATTATGTTCAAGTAGATGGAATTATTACTGAAAACCAAATAAATCAACTTAAAAAAGGTGTAGAAATTGGTTTTAATGGAAAAAAATATCTAACAAAACCAAGCAAAGCTGCTATAATTAAAGATCCTAATTTTCCGTTAAGAAGTCAAAAAATTAGAGATGCTAGACATGGCCCAACAAGTTGGGTTTCTATTTGTATTAGAGAAGGAAAATTTAGACAAGTTAGAAAAATGACAGCTGCCGTGGGTTTTCCTACCTTACGATTAATAAGAGTTCGTATTGGAAAAATTGAATTAGGAAATTTAGAAGTTGGTGGAGTTCTAGAGGTAGATAGTTTAATGTAACAAATATTACCTTCTATATTTTTAATTCTATTTAATTTTGGAACTATGGATAATTCCAACACTAAAATTTACATTGTTGCTGCCATAATTATTTTACACTTTTTGGTAGGTTTTGGATATTTAATCTACAAAATGAATAAAAAAAGTGATAAAAAATAAAAAGGTGGTTGTGATAATAAAATAGAAAATATTTATTAATCTAATTAAAATTCTCTATCCATTCTTATATGAGGTATTCCATCTTCTAAATACTCATCTCCTATTTGTTTAAATTGATGAGATTCATAAAATTTTTGTAAATATTTTTGAGCAGAAATAGTAACTTCATCAACTTTAAAATGCTTTTTTATGGTATCTATAGAAACTTTCATTATTTGATGTCCATAACCAAATTTTCTTTGGTTTGCAGCAACCACTACTCTACCAATACTTGCATTTTTAAAATAATCTCCAGGTTTAAAAATACGTGTGTAAGCAATAATTTTATCATTTTTTTTACCAAAAATATGGATTGCTTTTTGGTCTTTAAAATCAACATCTTGATACACGCAGTCTTGCTCAACCACAAAAACTTCAGAACGTAATTGTAGTATTTGATACAATTCTGTTATACTTAATTCTGAAAAGAATTTTGTTATAAAATTCATAACTTTAAAAATAGATTCTTATCTCTACAGAAATGAAAGAAAAAATTACCCAGCACAAGAAATTTTATTTACTCTTGTAGCATGTCTTCCACCCTCGAATTCTGTATTTAAAAAAACGTCTACAAAACCAATTGCTTGTTGTAAAGACACAAAACGTGCAGGAATAGTTAAAACATTCGCATCATTATGTTGTCTTGTTAAAGCAACCAACTCTTTATTCCAACATAAAGCAGCTCTAATACCTTGGTGTTTGTTAGCAGTAATTTGTGCGCCATTTCCAGAACCACACAAAATAATACCTAATTCTGCTTTACCAGATTCTACAGCATCTGCTGTTGGATGTATTGCATCTGGATAATCCATAGAACTATTAGTATCCGTTCCAAAATTTATTACAGAATATCCTTTTTCTTCTAAATGTTTAATAATTTCGAACTTGTATTCAGTTCCTGCGTGATCGTTTCCTAAGGCAATTGTCATTATCTACTTTTTATATTTTAGCATTACAAGAAAAATAATAAAGTATCTATTTATAAATAAACAAATAACTTCATTACATTCGTAATGACGAAGTTACATTGACAAAAATATAGAAATTTATGCTTATCAACAGTTATAAACAACGTTATTTTATACAATTTTAATAACTCTTTAATTTTTAAGTTTTTAGCGTTTTAAGAGAATGTTAAGAAGTTGTATTGAAAAACTCGTAAGTTTTTTTGGTAAGTAAAAATATTATTACAATACAGAGTATAGATTAAAATATGCAACTTTTTTTATTGATTTTTGATAAAACTTTATCAACATAAAATTTACAATTTATTTACATAGAAAAGTAAAATAGTTATGAGTTAAAATAGGTTGATAGCTGTTTATAACTATTGTTAACAACTGTATTTTAAAGTTGATTTTTAAGGATTTAAATAACTTATAAATTGTCAGTTATTTTTAATAACTCATACATAAAAATAAAAGTTTAAAAAATTATTGTAACTATTCACATACTATTATAAACATTATAGTTTTTTAAAAATTTTCTAAAAGAAAAATAATTATAATATAGAATGTTTATAAGTGTTTAAATTTTCTATAAAAAGAAGATTAAAATAGAAAAGAAAGTAAAATAGTTATATACAAAGTTTTTACCTATGTTTGCACTAGTATTTCGAATCTTTAAAAAGATATACTTCTCTATAATCGAAATATATTTCTAAATACTATTCTAATATCGTTTTATTACAATTGTATTTTAAATAAAGAATATTACTTATTTTTAGGTTTATAAAGTAGTACTTCCATAAGTAATAAAAATTCCATTTAAAAATTAACATATAATCAAAATACAAGCAAAGAATCATAACACTTAATTAATAAGATTCAACACAAATAATTGTATTTTGGGATCACTTTAAAAATACACTGTAGTATATGCCAAAAAAGAAGAAAATATATAAAAAGAAAGGTAAAATTATTAAAGATTTAACCAGAAATATCTTTAGAATTTTAAATGAAGATAGTAGTAAGTTTTATAATTACAAACAAATTGCTGGTAAATTAGGTATTTCTGATACTGATGGTAAAACTCAAATTTTAAAAAAATTAGCAGAACTAACGGCAACTGAAAAAATAAAAGAAGTAGATAGAGGTAAGTTTCAAATAAACGAAGACCGTAAATACTCTATAGGAACTTTAGATATTACATCAAATGGAAATGGATATTTTATAACAGATGATTATGAAGATGATATTTTTATACCCAATGTTAATTTAGGAAAAGGATTGCATGGAGATGTGGTTAGAGCTTATATTTATCAGCGTAAAAGAAGTAAAAAAGTAGAAGCAGACATTGTAGAAGTTTTAGAACGCGCAAAAACGGAATTTGTTGGGGTTTTACAAAAAAATAAAAATTTTGGTTTTGTAATTCCAGATAATAACAAAATGTATGCAGATATTTTTATATCGCAAAATAAAATGAATGGTGCAGAACATGGAGATAAAGTACAAGCTACCATTTCTGATTGGCCAGAAAATTCTAAAAACCCATTTGGTAAAATCACCAAAGTATTAGGAAAACCAGGAGATCATAATACAGAAATGCACTCCATTTTATTAGAATACGATTTACCCTACGAGTTTCCTGCAGAAGTAGAAAAAGATGCCGAAAATTTATCTATAGAAATTACTAAAGATGAAATTAGCAAACGTAGAGATATGCGTAAAGATTTAACTTTTACCATAGATCCTAAAGATGCTAAAGATTTTGATGATGCATTGTCTTTTACTAAGTTAGAAAATGGAAATTACGAAGTTGGTATTCATATTGCAGATGTTTCTCATTATTTACAACAAGACTCTATTTTAGATCACGAAGCTTACGAACGTGCAACCTCTGTATATTTAGTAGATAGGGTAGTACCTATGTTACCAGAAATGTTATCTAATGGTGTTTGTTCTTTAAGGCCTAATGAAGAAAAATTAACTTTTTCTGCAGTTTTTGAAATTAATGAAAAAGCACAAATAGTAGGTGAGTGGTTTGGTAGAACAGTAACCTATTCAGACCAGCGTTTTGCATATGAAGAAGCACAATATTTAATAGAGCAGAATCAAGAAAACAAAATCGTCACTTCGAGTGAATTTTCGAAGGATGAGAATATAAATATCAAAAAGTCTTTTAAAAATACAATTCCTGTTGATGTTTCTATAACAGGAGCTGCTTATAAAGTTTCTACAGAAATTGTAGAGGCTACTTTAAAATTAGATGAATTAGCAAAAAAATTACGTAAAAAACGTATGAAACAAGGTGCTATTTCTTTTGATAGAGTAGAAGTAAAGTTTCACTTAGATGAAGAAGCAAATCCTGTTGGAGTATTTTTTAAATCCTCTAAAGATGCTAATAAATTAATTGAAGAATTTATGTTATTAGCCAATAGAAAAGTGGCTGAATTTATAGGACAAAAACAAAGCAGACCTTCTGGTAAAACTTTTATTTATAGAGTTCATGATGAGCCAGATGTAGAAAAATTAGCTTCTTTACAGAATATTATTAGCAAATTTGGTTATAAAATTAATACAGATACAAAAGAAACCACATCAGACTCTTTAAATCAACTTTTAAGTGATGTACATGGTAAAGCAGAATCTAATATGATAGAAACTTTAACTATTAGAACCATGTCTAAAGCTGTTTATACAACCCAAAACATTGGTCATTATGGATTAGCTTTTAATTATTACAGTCATTTTACATCACCAATTAGACGTTATCCAGATGTAATGACACATAGATTATTACAGCATTATTTAGATGGTGGAAACAGCCCAAAAACGCTTCCTTATGAAGAAAAATGTAAGCATTCTTCAAAAAGAGAGGAGTTAGCTAGTAAAGCTGAACGAGATTCTATAAAATATATGCAGGTAAAATACATGCAAGATCATAAAAATGAAATTTTTGAAGGGGTAATTACAGGTGTTACAGAATGGGGTATTTATGTTGAAATAAAACAAAATAAATGTGAAGGTATGGTTCGTATTAGAGATATAAAAAGCGATTATTATATTTTTGATGAAAAACAATATGCTATTGTAGGGCAATCTACCAAACAAATGTATCAACTAGGAGATGATGTAAGCGTTCAAGTAAAGAAAACAGATTTAGAACGCAAGCACTTAGATTTTAACTTAATTGAGGATTAATTAATATTTTAGTTATTCTTCTAACAAAAATAAAATATCATTTATATATTATGATTAATTGTTATAAAAAATATACTAGTATACGAGTTATAAAATATAAAATATTATTAAATTAAATTACTAGAAAAACGCTAAAAATGAGATAAATTTTAACGTTATTTATGTAATAGAGAGCTAAAAAAATCGTTATAGTTGGTATAATTATTAAAGTAATTATCAAATCAAATTTAAAAAAATGAAAAAACTTAATTTTATATTGCTGTTTTTTATTGGATTAACAGTTACTGCACAATCTACAGTAAATAAAAACTTAGGAGATTATAACATTCTAAAAGTTTATAATGGTATAGAAGTAGAGTTGATTAAAAGTACAGATCAAAAGTTAGAAATAACTGGAGAAAAGTCTGAAATGGTTAAAATTAAAAATGTAAATAATACATTAAAATTGTCTTTACCATTTTCTTTAACTCCTGCAGACAATGCAGCAGATGGTAAAATACTGGTAAAATTATATTATAATAGAGCTATTAATATTATAGACGCAAATGAAAGTGCAACTATAACAAGTAAAGATTTTTATCAAGATAAATTAGAGGTAAATGCACAAGAAAGAGCATTTATCAACCTAACCACAAAAACTAATTATTTAATTGTTAGAGCTTCTTCTGGTGGTATTGTAAAACTTTCTGGTACTGCAAAAAATCAAGAAATAGATGTAGATTTATATGGTATATATCATGGTTTTAATTTACAAGTTGCTGGTAATTCTACTGTAAAATCAGGAACTGGTGCAAAAGCAGAAGTAAACGCTGGCGAAACTTTAAATGCTAAAGTTAGTTTTGGTGGTACTATTTTTTATAAAGGAAACCCAGAGGTTGTAAAAGATAAAAAATTAATTGGTGGTATTATAGAAAAAAGAAATTAACAGAAGAAATACAAAAGAGTTTGTATAACAACCTTTTTTGTATCTTTGTACTATTAAATTAAAGAAGAAATGTATAGTTTATCAATAGTATCGGGTTTTATTGGCGGTCCACAAGTAATTATTATATTAGTGGTTGTGTTATTACTTTTTGGAGGAAGAAAAATACCAGAGTTAATGAAAGGTTTAGGAAGTGGTATTAAAGAGTTTAAAAACGCTTCTAAAGATGATTCTGAAGAAAAAATTGAAGAGAAGAAATAGAATAGTTAACATATAAAAAAAAAAGCGCTATCAAATGACAGCGCTTTTTTTTTAAATTTTACATTAATTTTCTTCCTTCTTTTTTGCGGTTTTCATAGCTTCACCAATTTGGTTACTTGCTGTAAAACTTGCAACCATGTCATTTAACATTTGGCTACCTGCTTGTGGCGAATTTGGCAATAAAATTAAGTTACTATTAGTTTCTTGACCAATAGATTGTAAAGTATCATAATGTTGTGTTACAACAATTAATGCAGATGCTTCTTGAGAGTTAATACCAACCTTATTTAAAACTTCTACAGATTCTTCTAAACCGCGTGCAATTTCTCTACGCTGATCTGCAATACCTTGACCTTGTAAACGTTTACTTTCTGCTTCTGCTTTTGCTTTTTCTACAATTAAAATACGTTGTGCATCACCTTCATATTGTGCTGCTGTTTTTTCTCTATCTGCAGCATTAATTCTGTTCATTGCTGCTTTTACTTGTGCATCAGGATCTATATCTGTAACTAAGGTTTTAATAATATCATAACCATATTCCATCATAGCATCATTTAATTCAGATTTTACTGCAATAGCAATATCATCTTTCTTAACAAATACATCATCTAATTTCATTTTTGGTACTTCTGCCCTTACTACATCAAACACGTAAGATGTTATTTGATCATGAGGGTAATCTAATTTGTAAAAAGCATCATATACTTTATCTTTTATTACTTTGTATTGAACTGAAACCTTTAATTTTACAAAAACATCATCTAAAGTTTTGGTTTCTATAATAACATCTAACTGCTGTATTTTTAAACTTAATCTACCTGCAATTCTTTGTACTCCAGGTATTTTTAAATGAAAACCAGATTGACGAATACTTGTAAATTTACCAAACGTTTCTATAATTGCAGCTGTTTGTTGTTTTACAATAAAATAAGATGCGAAAATAATAATTGCAAGAACTACAATAATAATAATAATAGTAGGTGGCATAGTTAATTTTTTTAATGTTATTAATTAATACTGTATAAAGATACTGAAAAACAGCTGTTAATTATATTAATTGTAAAAAATAGGTATAATAAATTTTTTAAGAACATGTACTTATAAAATAGCAACCATAATTTTATATCCATAAGAACGCATTTCTGCTTCGCTTAAATCAAATTCTGATTTCATGATAATTTCTGAATTGCATTTTCTATTCTGTTGATGGTTTCTTCTTTACCAATCATAGCTATAATATCAAATAGGTGAGGACCTGCTAACTTACCAACCAAAGAAAGTCGTAAAGGTTGCATTACCTTACCAAAACCAATTTCTTTATTGGTAATCCAAGTTTTAATATGTGTTTCTGTATTTTCTGATGAAAAATCTTCAATACTTTCTATCACACTAATTAATTCTGTCATTAACGAGCCAGTTTCTGGCTTCCAATTTTTTTTAGAAGCTTTTGCATCAAATTCTGTTGGCGATGTAAAAAAGAAAGCTGATAAACCCCAAAAATCATCTATAAAAACAGCTCTTTCTTTTATTAATGAAATTACCTTTTCAACGTAAGATTTTTCCGTTTTAATTCCTTTTTCCTCTAAAATTGGTAAGTATAAATTAGTTAAAGCTGTATCTGATTTTAGTTGCATGTATTGTTGCTGAAACCATTTCGTTTTATCTGGATTAAATTTAGCTCCAGATTTACTAACACGTTTTAAATCAAACTCTTGTATTAATTTTTCTAAAGAAAAAAGTTCTTGCTCTGTACCAGGATTCCACCCTAAAAAAGCTAACATATTTATAAATGCATCTGCAAAATAACCATCTTCTTTATAACCTCTAGAGACATCTCCTGTTTTTTCATTTCTATACTCTAAAGGAAACACTGGAAACCCTAATTTATCTCCATCTCTTTTACTTAATTTACCTTTACCAACGGGTTTTAAAATTAAGGGTAAATGTGCAAATTTAGGAGCTTTCCAATCAAAAGCTCTGTATAATAAAACGTGTAATGGCATAGATGGTAACCATTCTTCACCACGAATTACATGAGAAATTTCCATTAAATGATCGTCGACAACATTTGCTAAATGATATGTTGGCATGCCATCACTTTTACATAAAATTTTGTCATCTAACGTGTTGGTATCTATGCTAATTTTACCTCTAATTTCATCTTCCATTTGTAAAATTTCGTCTTGTGGTGTTTTAAAACGAATTACAAATTTTTCACCAGCATTAATTTTTTGCTGCACTTCAACTTCAGACAACACCAACGAATTTATCAAACGGCCTTTTGCACGATTGTGCCAATTGTACATAAAGGTTTTACCTTCACTTTCGTGTTGTTTTCTATGTGCATCTAATTGCTCTGAAGTATCAAAAGCATAATATGCCCAACCTGTATTTATTAAAATATCTACATATTTTTTATAAATTTCTTTACGTTCAGATTGTCTATAAGGCCCAAATTTATCATCTGTTTTTGGTCCTTCATCAAAAGGAATGTTACACCATTGTAAAGCGTCAATTATATATTGTTCTGCGTTAGCTACATAACGTGTTTGGTCTGTATCTTCTATTCTTAACACAAAAGTACCTTGGTGTTTTTTAGCGAATAAATAATTATATAAAGCGGTTCTTACACCACCAATATGCAAGGGTCCTGTTGGACTTGGCGCAAAACGAACACGAACATTTGATTCCATTTTTTGTTTTTTAAAGATTGCTTTTAACGGGTGCAAAGATAGTTTTTAATAAAAAAACCTACCACGAATTCACGAATTAAAAAAAAAAAAAATTGATTATGAATATAAAACATATATTTTAAAACGTATTAAAAATACCAAAACTAAATGCAGCTTTTTTAGGCACATTGTTTCCAAAAAAAGCACTACCAAAACCAGCTGTTATACCAATATCGTAAAACTGTAAAATTCCTTTTAAACCGTAAGCACCATATTCTTGATTATTTATGTATAAACCTGTTAATAAGTTATTTGAAGGTAAATTAACATTACCATCTTCAAAAGATTTTACAACGTCTATATAACTAATTAACCAAATATTTTTTGATACTTTACCACCAAATTCGCCACCAATTTTAAAATTATTACTATAATTATTGGTTTTAATATCAAAACCAATTTGAGATTGAAAAAACGTTTTTCCAAAACTTTTACCTGCTAAAAGTTGAGGTGTAAATGTAAATGCATCATAACCTGTTCTAATTCCTGTGTTTTCATCATAAGAACCCGTATTTATTTCAGAAACTAATTGAGCTGCTACCACCCAACCTTTGTTATACAGTTGATGTTTGATTCCTAAAGAAACGTTTCCAAATGAAGACTTTTCATTAGAAGATTCCGGACAAGGAGCTACCAAACAAGGGTTAACTATTTCGTTATTATCTATCGATTTAAAAGGGATATTAAAAACCAATGAAGTTTTGTTTGTAAAACCATATTCACCATAAATTTGATAAGTTTGATCTGTAATTGAGCCAGAAATAGTATAATCTGGATACCCAAAAAGCTCGCTATAATCTGAGATTGTTGTGTAAGATAAGTTGATAAACAAATTTCCTTTGTCTTTTGTCCAAGGGTTTTGTGCAACTATTAATATTGTAAAGAATAAAAATAGAATTGTAGTTAGTTTTTTCATAAAATTGTTTTTACTTTAGTTTAGTAGCCAATATCTACAATTGCTTACAAAGTCTTTTAACAAATTATTTGTTGGTTTTCCTATCAAAAATACTATTTTTATTAGTTGATTATGAATGGATTTGAAAAAATAGAAAAAAAACTACATCAGTTTACTAGAAAATACTACCTAAACGAACTAATTAAAGGAACAACCTTGTTTCTTTCCTTAGGCTTTTTATACTTATTTTTTACCCTTTTTTTAGAGTATTTTTTGTGGTTAAAACCCACAGCAAGAACCTTCCTTTTTTGGATTTTTATTGTAGTTGAAGTTTTTCTACTAATTCGTTTTATAGCCATTCCAATTTTTAAGTTGATTGGTTTTAGAAAAGGGATTTCATTAGAGCAATCGTCTAAAATTATTGGAGCTCATTTTCCAAAAGTAGAAGACAAGTTGTTAAATGTTTTACAACTTAAAGAATACACCAATCAATCTGATTTGTTACTGGCAAGTATCAATCAAAAATCAGAAGAATTACAACCGATTCCGTTTGTAAAAGCCATTGATTTTACCCAAAATAAAAAGTATTTAAAGTATGCAATTGTTCCTATTTTAATATGGTTAATTACTTTATTTACAGGTAATAACGCTATTTTTAAAGATAGTTTAAAACGCGTTGTAAACCATAGAACCACATTCACACCACCAGCGCCATTTTATTTTAATTTAAACAATCAAAATTTACAAGTTATACAAGGCAAACCCATAACAGTTTCATTGGAAACAGTTGGTTCTGTATTGCCTTCAGAGGCTAAAATTATTTATAATAATCAGCAATATTATTTGCAAAAAAATGGAAATGGTTCTTTTTCTTACATGTTTTCTGATGTTCAAAAACCACTTACCTTTTTTGTAGAAGCTAACGGAGTGCAGTCTCAAGAATATCAAATTAATGTCATTAACACACCAACTATAAATAATATTTCTTTGCAATTAAAATATCCATATTATGTGGGTAAAAAGAATGAAACTATTCAGAACTCTGGTAATTTAATAGTACCTGAAGGCACAAAAATATCTTGGTTGGTAGCAGCCCAACAAACAGATGAAGTTGTTTTTATAAATGAAAAGCAAAGAGAAGCATTTAAAAAGACAGATGACAACAATTTTAAATTTACAAAAAGCGTTAGAAAAGCGTTAGATTATCAAATAGCATCTTCAAATAAAAATTTAAAAGATTACGAGAATTTACAATTTTCTGTAAATGTAATAAAAGATGAAGCCCCAGAAATAACTGTACAATCTAATATAGATAGTATTTCTAGAGGTATTGCCCAGTTTGCTGGTCAAATTTCTGATGATTATGGTTTAAAAAAATTACAATTGGTTTATTATGATATGGATTCCCCAAATCAATTAAACACTTATATTTTACCAATATCTAGAGCTAATGTGCAAACTTTTTTCTATCAATTTCCAGAAGGGTTAAATTTAACAAAAGGGACCAATTATGAAATGTATTTTGAGGTTTTTGATAATGATGCTGTAAACGGAAATAAAAAAGCAAAAAGCAAGGTTTTTAATTACCGACAAAAAACAGCAAACGAAATAGAGGAGGAGTTGCTACAAGAACAAAGAAACACAATTAATAGTTTAGAAAACTCGATTCAGAAACAACAAAAGCAAAGAGAAGAGTTAGATAAAATTCAACAAGATTTACAGAACAAGAAAAAAATAAATTGGAATGATAAAAAGAAGGTTGAGAATTTTATAAAACGTCAAGAAAATTATAAAAAAATGATGCAGCGTCAAACAGATCAGTTGCAACAAAATTTAGACGAAAAGAAAGAAGAAAATAAAAATCTACAAGAAAAAAAAGAAGAATTAAAAAAACGTATTGAAGAATTAAAAAAGCACGAAAGACAAGAAAAGTTGTTGGAAGAAATTGCAAAAATGGCAGAAAAACTAAACAAAGAAGATTTAGTAAAAAAAGCCAAAGAATTAGCACAACAAAACAAACAACAACAGCGTAGTTTAGAACGAATGTTAGAATTAACAAAACGTTTTTATGTTGAGCAAAAAACAATGCAAATTGCCAATAAATTGGAAGAATTGGCAAAAAAACAAGAAGAGCTTGCAAAAAAAGAAGACACAACTGTTAAAGAGCAACAAGACATTCATAAAGAATTTAACGATTTAAAAAAAGAACTGGAAGAATTGGCTAAAGATAATGAAAAGTTAAAAGAGCCAATGGAATTACCAGATGTAGATAATGAGAAAGACGCTATTGATGAGGAACTAAAAAAATCAGAAGAAAATCTACAAAAACAAGATAAAAATTCTGCAAAAAAGAATCAGAAAACAAGTGCTCAAAAAATGAAAGAAATGAGTGCTAAAATGCAAAAAGCGATGCAAGCTGTGGAAGGTGAATCCATGGAAGAAAACATAGATGATTTACGAAAAATACTAGAAAATTTAATCACGTTTTCTTTTAAACAAGAAAACTTGATGAACAAGTTTAGCGATATTTCTACCACACATCCAGATTTTGGTAAAGATTTAAAAAAGCAAAATGATATTAGAACTTATTTTGAACATATAGACGATAGTTTGTATGTACTTTCTATGCGTTTGCCAAAAATTTCTGCTAAAATTCAAGACGATTTATCTACCACACATTACAACTTAGAACAATCTCTAGAAAATTTTTCTGAAAACAGATTCAATAATGGTCTTTCTAACCAACGTTATGTAATGACAGCTACTAATAATTTGGCAGATTATTTAAGTAATATTTTAAATAGCATGAAAAATTCTATGTCTATGAAAATTGGCAAAGGAAAAAAATCAGGAGAATTTAGTTTGCCAGATATTATTAAAAAGCAGCAAGATTTAACTGAGAAAATGAAATATGGGAAAAAGAAAGGCGACAAAAGTGGAAAGAAGCCTGGAGAAAAACCGGGTAAGAAACCAGGACAAGATGGTAAAAAACCCGGTGAAGATGGAAAACCAGGAGAAGATGGTAAAACCGGAAATTCTGGTAAAGGTGATAAATCTGGTAAAAATGGAGAAGGAAAAGGAGAGGGAAAAGGTGAAGGAAAAGAAGGTAAAAATGGTAATGGAGAGAATGATGATTTAGATGGCGAAATTTATGAAATTTACAAGCAACAATCTCAATTAAGACAACAATTACAAGAAGCTATAAAAGAAGCTGAACAAGGAAATCCAAATGGAAATGGAGCTGCAAAAAGAGCTTTAAAAACCATGGAACAATTAGAGAATGAAATTTTAGAAAAAGGATTTAATGCTGCAACCATTCAAAAAATGCAAAGCTTAAATTATCAACTTTTAAAATTAGACAAGGCAGCTTTAGAACAAGGTAAAGACAATAAAAGAAAATCTACAGCTAATTTAAAAGATAGCCAAAGAAATAAAGTAAAGGCACTCGAATTTAAAAAGCAGTTTTACAATCAAATAGAAATATTAAACAGACAATCCTTACCTTTGCAACAAAATTATAAAATAAAGGTTCGAAAGTATTTTTCTGAACCAGAAAAAAAAGAATGATCACGTTTAATTACGAAACCAATTTTATTTTAGAGGATGAAGTATCTGTACAAAAATGGATTCATCAAATTATATCAAATCACAATTGCGAGTTAGGCGAGGTAAATTATATTTTTTGTGATGATGATTATTTACACAAACTAAATATAGAATTTTTAAATCATGATACGTTAACAGACATTATTAGTTTTGATAATTCTTTAGGGAAATTAATCAATGGTGATATTTATATTTCTATTGAAAGAGTTGCAGATAATGCAACCGATTTTAAGGTTTCTTTTAACGAAGAATTACGCAGAGTAATGATACATGGTGTCTTACATTACATAGGTTTTAAAGATAAGTTAGAAACAGAGCAATTAGAAATGACGAAACAAGAAAATTTAGCTTTAACTTTATTTAAACAATTGATAATCAATTAAATAAAAATATGTTTCACGTGGAACTATAGAATATGAGTTTATTTTCAACAACATTTGATGTTATAGTAGTTGGTGGTGGGCATGCAGGAAGTGAAGCTGCTGCTGCCGCAGCAAACATGGGTGCACATACCTTGTTAATTACAATGAATTTGCAAAATATTGCACAAATGAGTTGTAACCCTGCAATGGGTGGTATTGCAAAAGGGCAAATTGTAAGAGAAATTGATGCTTTAGGGGGTTACAGTGCTATTGTTACTGATAAAACCGCAATACAGTTTAAGATGTTAAACAAATCTAAAGGACCTGCTATGTGGAGTCCAAGAGCACAATCTGATAGAATGCAGTTTGCAGAATGTTGGAGAACACTTTTAGAAGAAACCGAAAATTTAGATTTCTATCAAGATTCTGTAAATGGTTTAATGTTTGATGGTGATAAAATTGTAGGAGTAAAGACAGCTTTAGGTTTAGAAATAAGAGCAAAAACAGTTATTTTAACTGCAGGTACTTTTTTAAATGGTTTAATTCATATTGGTGATAAAAGTTTTGGTGGGGGTAGAGCAGGAGAAGGGGCTTCTACAGGAATTACAGAAGACCTTGTAAAAAAAGGTTTCGAATCTGGCAGAATGAAAACAGGAACACCTCCAAGAGTAGATGGTAGATCTTTAGATTATTCTAAAATGATTGAACAACCAGGAGATCAAATCACAGAAAAATTTTCTTATTTACCTACAACATCTTCTTTAAAAAAACAGCGTTCTTGTTGGTTAACATATACCAATTTAGAGGTGCATGATTTACTTAGAGATGGTTTTGAACGTTCACCAATGTTTAATGGTAGAATACAATCTACCGGGCCAAGATACTGTCCTTCTATTGAAGATAAAATAGATCGATTTGCTACCAAAGAGCGTCATCAAATTTTTGTAGAACCAGAAGGGTGGACCACTTGTGAAATGTATGTAAACGGATTTTCTACATCTTTACCAGAAGATATTCAAGATAAAGCAATTCGATCTGTAGCTGGTTTTGAAAACGTGAAGTTTTTTAGGTATGGTTATGCTATCGAATACGATTATTTTCCACCTACACAATTAACACATTCTTTAGAAACAAAATTAATTAAAAACTTGTTTTTCGCCGGTCAAATTAATGGAACTACCGGTTATGAAGAGGCAGCTGCACAAGGTTTGATGGCAGGTGTAAATGCCGCGTTAAAAGTTCAAGAAAAAACCCCTTTTATTCTAAAAAGAAATGAAGCTTATATAGGTGTTTTAATAGATGATTTAATTACTAAAGGTACAGAAGAGCCTTACAGGATGTTTACTTCAAGAGCAGAATATAGAACTTTACTTAGACAAGATAATGCCGATTTAAGATTAACACCAAGGGCTTTTAAAATTGGTTTAGCATCTAAAGAACGTTTAGACAGAGTTTTAGAGAAACAAGAAAAAACCGATTTATTAATTAAGTTTTTAAACGAAACAAGTGTAAAGCAAGAAGAGATAAATCCTATATTAGAAGCCAAAAACTTAGCCTTGGTAAAACAATCTATGAAACTATTTAAAATTGCTGCAAGACCGCAATTAAGTTTTTTAGATTTTAAAAACATTGAAAAATTAAACACATTTATTGCGGAGCATCATATAGATAATGAGATTATAGAACAAGCAGAAATTCATTTAAAATATTCTGGTTATATTGAAAAAGAAAAGAACAACGCCGACAAATTAAATAGACTAGAAAATGTAATTATTCCTTCAAGCTTTAAGTATGATAAAGTAAAATCTCTTTCTTACGAAGCTAGAGAAAAATTAAATAAAATTAAGCCAACCTCAATATCTCAAGCAAGCAGAATTAGTGGAGTTTCACCAAGTGATATTTCTGTTCTGTTAGTCTATATGGGTAGGTAAAAAAATAAAAAATTGCCAAGTGTTCCTCGTGGAACAATTTGTATAAAAAGTAAAAAATGGAGATTGAAAAAAAACTCTACACCAGTTTAAAACCTTTTTTAACTTGTAAAGATTATACAGTTTCTGGTAAAAAATTTCAGGTAAAAATTAACGAAGATTATCAGATGTTGGTAACAACACCTGTCCCAGAAAATTTAGAAAATTATTATGAAAGCGAAAATTATATTTCGCATACTGATAGCAAAAAAACAGTGTTAGATAAAGTTTATCAAAAAGTAAAAAATGTTGCTTTACAACAAAAATTAAAATTGATAAACTCATTTGATACGCCAGAAAAAAATGTATTAGATGTTGGAGCTGGAACAGGAGATTTTTTAAAACATTGTAGCAATAATAATTGGAATGTTTTAGGAGTAGAACCTAGTTTGAAAGCAAGAGATATTGCCCACAAAAAAGGCATTTATTTAAAAGATAATCTTTACAAAATAGAGAAAACAAGTTTTGATGTAATTACTCTGTGGCATGTTTTAGAACATGTAAAAGATTTAAAAACTTACATTAAAAAATTAAAAGCACTTTTAAAGGAAGATGGCTATTTGGTAATTGCTGTTCCTAATTATAAAAGTTACGATGCTAAATTGTATAAAGAACATTGGGCTGCTTTTGATGTTCCAAGACACCTTTGGCATTTCTCTCAAAAAGCCATACAAAAGTTATTTACAGAAGTTCAAATGGAAGTTGTGCAAACCAAACCAATGAAGTTTGATGCGTACTATGTTTCTCTTTTAAGTGAAAAATACAAGAGCCAAAAAATGAATCCAATAAAAGCTCTTTATAACGGGTTTAGATCTAATCTTAAGGCAAAACAAAATTCTGAATACTCCTCTTTGATTTACGTGATAAAAAACCGATAATTTAGATTTTAAGACGCTTTTATGGTTTTTAAGCTATAATTCTATAGAAACACCTTACTAAAAATAAAAACACCTTTAAAAGCTTTTTTTTAAACGCATTTTTAATAAGTATTGGTTATGGTTTATTTAAAGTATATAGTTTTTAACTATTTTAGTTCGATGCCAAATAAACAGTGTATAAAATTAACAATTAAAGATATTGTTCCTCCTAATTTTTTTAATTACAATTTGTCTTTCTTTTGGAGCTTGGTGAATGTAATCTTCTAGAGAATTTGCTTTGTTTTGCATAACAGTTGTTTTTTAAGACAACAAGTTAACAAAATTTTGCCTTTATTTTATCTATAATGGTTTGTGCTAACTTTTCTTTACTTTCTATTGTCCAACCTGCCACATGTGGCGATAAAATTACGTTTTCTGTATCTATTAAATATTGAAAAGCTTCTGGCATTTTAACGTCAGAAAACAGGTTTTCAAAAGATGATTTTTCATATTCTAAAACATCTAATCCAGCTCCTAAAATTTTACCAGATTGCAAACCAGCTACTAAATCTTTAGTAACTACTGCAGAACCACGTGCAGTATTAATCAACCAAAAATTCTTTTTAAAACTATTGATAAAATTGGCATTTATCATATTTTTTGTGAGGTCTGTTTGTGGTGTGTGCAAGCTTAAAATGTCTGATTTTTCTTGTAATTCTTTAAGAGAAACTTGTGTACAATTTTCATCACCAACATTATTTTTTAAATCACAACAAAGTACCTTTACATCAAAACCACGTAGTTTTTTAGCAAAAGATTTCCCCATATTTCCATAGCCAATCAAACCAACGGTTTTTCCATCTAGTTCAATTCCACGATTTTCTTCACGCAACCATTTTCCGTTCCTAACTTCTTTATCGGCTTTGTTTAGTTTATTAAATAACGATAAAAGCATGGCTAAACTATGTTCGCCAACAGCATTTCTATTCCCTTCTGGAGCCGCAATTAATTCGATGTTTTTAGTTCTTGCGTAATCGCAATCGATGTTTTCTAAACCAGCACCCACTCTACCAATAAATTTTAGGTTTTTAGCTTTGTCTAAAAAGTGTTTGTCAATAGAAAATCGACTTCTAATAATAAAACCATCATACAAATGAATTTTTCCTTCAATTTCTTCTTTAGAAGACGTGTAATCTTCCTCATTAATAAACCCTAAATCGTTTAATTGATTGAGCATTAATGGATGGTTGGTATCTAGATGTAGTATTTTCAAAATTTCGCTTTTTGGATTT
This sequence comes from Polaribacter sp. YIW18, assembly GCF_057219325.1. Classification (NCBI taxonomy): domain Bacteria; kingdom Pseudomonadati; phylum Bacteroidota; class Flavobacteriia; order Flavobacteriales; family Flavobacteriaceae; genus Polaribacter; species Polaribacter sp. YIW18. The sequence goes on from NZ_JBXVVE010000001.1 coordinate 389,708, forward strand.
ATCGGACAATATAGATAACTAAATTTTTAGAAAGGAGACGAATTTCGACATCCTTTTAATGATTTGATTCAGAGTATTGTTAAGTTTATCAAATTCATAAGAACCTAGGAGTCTAAATTAATACTGCTCCTTTTCATTAGGAAAATCACCACTTTTTACATCAGTAATATAATTTTCAAAAGCACCTGTCATATCTTTAAATAAATCTAAATATCTACGTAAAAAACGCGGATTGAATTCGTGTGTCATACCAATCATATCATGCGTAACCAAAACCTGACCATCTACACCATTTCCAGCACCAATACCAATAACAGGTATGGTTAAAGCATCTGCAACTTTTTTAGCCAATTTTGCAGGCACTTTTTCTAAAACCAAGGCAAAACAACCAATTCTTTCTAGCATTAAAGCATCATCCATTAATTTTTCTGCCTCTTCTTCTTCTTTTGCTCTTACAGTATACGTACCAAATTTATAAATAGATTGTGGTGTTAAACCCAAGTGCCCCATTACAGGAATACCTGCATTTAAAATTCGTTTTATAGAATCTTTTATTTCTTTACCACCTTCTAATTTTATCGAATGCCCGCCAGATTCTTTCATAATTCTAATAGCAGAACGTAAAGCTTCTTTTGGGTCAGATTGATAACTACCAAAAGGCAAATCTACTACCACCAAACAACGTTCTATACCTCTAACAACAGAGCTTGCGTGGTAAATCATTTGATCTAACGTAATTGGTAATGTTGTTTCATGACCTGCCATTACATTAGAGGCAGAATCGCCCACCAATAATACATCGATACCTGCACTATCTAAAATTTTTGCCATGGTATAATCGTAAGCAGTTAGCATAGAGATTTTTTCTCCATTTGCTTTCATTTCTACCAAAGATTTTACAGTTATACGTTTATATTGTTTATTAGCTACAGACATATATTTTATTTTAAAGTGGTAAAAGTAAGAAAAAGCTATAGATTTCTTGTTATGTGTATTTTTTTGCCATTTATCTTAAAAACCCCAACTCTAAAATTAATTTAGTAGCTTTAACCATTTTAAAATAAACGGACTATGTTAAAAAAATGGATTGTATTGTTTTTTTGTTTGTTGTTAACCAATCTACACGCACAACAAAACAAAGAAGAATTAGCTATAAAAAAAGTAATAGCCACCTTTTTTAAAGGTTTACACCAAGGTGATAGTACTCTGATGCAAACCACGCTTCATAAAGATATTAAAATACAAACCACCTCTATAAATAAAGAAGGCACAAGTATTTTAAAAAATGAAAGCAGACTAAAATTATTAACCTCGGTTGCTAATAAAAAACCAGAACATGTGTATTTAGAAAAGCTGCTTGCCTATCAAATTAATGTTGATACAAGTTTAGCTTCTGTTTGGACACCTTACGAGTTTTATTTCAATGGAAAGTTTAGCCATTGTGGAGCCAACTCATTTCAGCTTTTTAAAGAAGATAATCAATGGAAAATTATTTTTTTGGTAGACATTAGAAGAAGAGAAAATTGCAAAGCTTTAAAAGAAACGAATTAAATTTTTTAGAAGATAAAATTCAACGGAACTTGTAAGTATAAGTTCCGTTTTTTTGTAATTTTGATTTTCTGTTGCGGTTTTTTACGTACATATTAGTTTTAAAAATAGAATAAATTAAATCAGATGCACTTTTTACCAGAAAAAATAGATACTTACGTTGTTGCACATACCCAAGGTGAACCGAAAATTTTGCAAGAATTAACTAAAGAAACGTGGCAAAAAGTACTAAACCCAAGAATGTTAAGTGGAGCTTTTCAAGGTAGAGTTTTGTCGATGATTACAAAGCTTACTTCTCCAAAAAACATTTTAGAAATTGGCACTTATACAGGTTATTCAGCACTTTGTATGGCAGAAGGTTTGGCAAAAGAGGGTACTATTTTTACTATTGATAAAAACGAAGAATTAGAAACACTACAAAACAAATACTTTAAAAAATCTGGCTATCAAAAACAGATAAAACAGTTTGTTGGAAATGCACTTGAAATTATTCCAACCCTTCATACAAAGTTTGATTTGGTCTTTATAGATGCAGACAAATCTAATTATATGAATTACTTTCATTTAATTGTCGATAAAATGAATTCTGGAGGTATTATTTTGTCTGATAATGTACTTTGGAGTGGAAAAGTGGTAGAAGAGTTAGACCCTAAAGATAAAGACACCAAAGTGCTTTTAGAGTATAATCAACTATTAAATACAGATGATAGAATAGAAACAGTTTTACTACCTATTAGAGATGGCTTAACCATTAGTAGAGTAAAATAAAAGTTTTAAAATTGTCTTTTTATAGGGCCAGTTAAGTCGTCTATATCGTCTTTAACAGCATTAATTTCTTTATTGATGTCTTTGGCAACATCAGTATCTATTTTTGTTTTATCAGAGCTATCTTTTATTTCTTTTTTAATATCGTTTGTAGCGTCTTTTACCTGACGCATTCCCTTACCCAAACCTCTAGCAATTTCAGGGATTTTATCTGCACCAAAAACCATTACCACAATTAACATGATAACCATAATTTCTGGACCGCTAATAAAAAAGAATATTATATTCATTCGACAAAGATAATGAGTTATTTTAATAAATAGAATAAACTATTATTCTTTAACGTTGCTTTCTTTTTTTTAGTAAATAATAAGGTTCAAAAATAGCTAAAATTTCTTTTGCTAGCTTTTTCATTTTTTAAGCTTTCTTTTTTTGCACAAAAAACACCAAAATATAAAACCTTAAATATCAGGTTCTTAAAAAATTCATATCCCTGAATTCAGGGATTGACAACATCGTTTTTAGTGTTTATTTTTACAACAGAAAAGATAACCCGCTTTATAAACGGGATATAACAACTTTTTATTTGTTTATAAAGAGTTATGGGCAATTAAAACCAAGGTTTAACCATATCCGAGAATAAACTCTGCTTGGAAGAAAAAAATAAAAGAGTTAAAACTTTGAATTGTCTGTTAACTGAGTTTCTTGAAAAAGAAGGCAAAATTGCAAGTATTCAATACTCCTAAAAAATTGAATGCGTGAAATATTAAATACAAATTAAAATGAAAAATTTAAAAATTAAACTACCTGTAAAACTAACTTTACTTACTCTATTTGTTATTTTATTAAACTCTTGTAATAATGATGAAATAGAAACTTCAAAAAAATTTAGTGATGTAAAATTACCTGCTCTTTTTCATTCTAAAATAGATAACGGTTTAATGGGTAAAACTTCAACTAATTCTGAATCTTTTACAGAAGATTTCACATTTAATATTGTTTTAGAAAACGGGAATAACTTTGATGTTAAATTTAGAGCTAGTGGTTTGATAGATGTTGAAGGAATAACAAACCTTCAAATAGAAAATGATTTTTTTGAAAAAACAGGTTTATCAACAAATTTTCTAATTGAAAATCAAAATATGACTAAAGCATTATTTAAAAATAAATTATTAGCAAAAACATCATGTTGGGATCAATGTAAAGAAGATAGAAGAACAGGTTTTGGTAGAGCTATTTGTAGAACTGGTTGTGTTTTAAAGCACATTGCTAAAATAGCTAAAGAAGTAGCAATGACAATAGCTGCAATAAGATTATTATAGTGTATAATAATTTTATAAAATATTTTATTTTAGGTATCTTTTTGTGTAATACTATAATTGTATTTTCACAAAAAGATACTTTGAATAATGTAATCAAACTAAAAGAAATAGTTCTTTTAGATAGCTATAAAAAAAAAATAGCTTCCTCAATATTGAGAGATGCAAGGAATAATATAAGATATAATTATGCTTTCCAAAAAGGTGTTAATTATAAAGTTAAATCTATTTTTAAAAATTTTAAAGATAGTATCGATAATAATATAGATTTTTTAGTCTCATTTAAAAAACTGTTTAGTTCTAAAATAAAAATAATAGAAACTCGAGGTAATCATAAAGCTAAATTTAACTATTTATATCAAGTTATGTATGCGAATTTAAAATGGGCAAAAAAGAGTAATGGTAATATTTTAAGTTTTAAAGAGAGTTATAATTACTACCTTATTGAAACTGAATCAAAGCATCAATTTAATTTATTTAAAATAAATAAAAAGGATTATTCTTTTGAGAAAATAATTGTGACTAGGAATAAAAAAGGTGAAAAAGAAATCGATTGTGAAAATAGCAGGTTAGAGTTAACTTTTACTAAATTTAAAAAAATATACGAACCAAAAGAGTTAAGAATAAAATGTTATGATGATAATGATAATATAATAATTACTCATAATTTAAGTTTCTTAAAAGTTCTCCCCTATAAAAAAATAGATAATAATAATAATATTCATCGAATATTAAGGTTATATACAGATAGAAATAATTAAAAGCCCATAACACCGTACAAAATTAATTGCTTGCTTTTTGCTTACTTACGAAAATCCTCGTGGATTTTCTTTGTCAGTAATTATTTATTTTATTGCTAAACCACGTAACTAACCTTTTACAAACACGTTACTTCTTCACCAACATACGCTTAATCTCATTCAATTTCATAAGTGCTTCAATTGGCGTAAGTGTATCAATATTTGTTGCTAAAATTTCTTCTCTAATATTTTCTAAAAGCGGGTCATCTAACTGAAAAAAGCTGAGTTGCATTTCTTCATGTTGGGCTTGTTTTAAAACATCTTTTACCTCACTATTTTTGTTATTCTTTTCTAACTGCGCTAGTATTTTATTCGCCCTATGAATCACCATATTTGGCATTCCAGCCAATTTAGCAACATGAATTCCAAAACTATGGTTAGAGCCTCCAGAAACCAGCTTGCGTAAGAAAATAATGTTGTCTTCCAATTCTTTTACAGAGACATTAAAGTTTTTAATACGCTCAAAAGTGGTAGTCATTTCATTTAATTCGTGGTAATGTGTGGCAAACAAGGTTTTTGCTTTAGATGGATGTTCATGTAGAAACTCAGAAATTGCCCAAGCAATTGAAATTCCGTCATAAGTAGAGGTTCCACGCCCAATTTCATCTAACAACACCAAACTACGCTCAGAAATATTATTTAAGATTGATGCAGTTTCGTTCATTTCTACCATAAATGTAGATTCGCCCATAGAAATATTATCACTGGCGCCAACTCTGGTAAAAATTTTGTCTACAATACCAATTTTTGCATTTTGCGCAGGTACATAACTCCCCATTTGTGCTAATAAAACAATAAGTGCAGTTTGCCTTAGAATAGCAGATTTACCAGACATATTAGGTCCAGTAATCATAATTATTTGTTGTTGATTTCTGTTTAAAACAACATCATTAGCAATATAGGTTTGGTCAATGGGCAATTGTTTTTCAATTACAGGATGACGTCCGTTTTTAATTTCTAAATCGGTACTTTCATCCATTTGCGGACGCACATAATTGTTATCTACAGCTAATACAGAAAAACCGATCAAACAATCTATTTTAGCAATAATTTGCGCATTTTCTTGTATTTTTTGTACAAACTGAATGATGTATTGCAATAATTTGCTAAAAATTTCTTGCTCTAAAACCAGTATTTTCTCTTCAGCACCTAATATTTTGGTTTCGTATTCTTTGAGTTCTTCAGTAATATAACGTTCTGCATTTACTAAGGTTTGTTTGCGTATCCACGTTGTGGGTACTTTGTCTTTATGCGTATTTCTAACCTCTATATAGTACCCAAAAACGTTGTTAAAAGCTATTTTTAAACTACTAATTCCTGTTCGTTCAGTTTCGCGCGCCAACATTTCATCTAAATACTCTTTTCCAGACGATGCAATAGCACGTAAATCGTCTAATTCTTGATGCACACCATTTGCAATGGCATTTCCTTTATTGATGTTTACAGGAGCATCATCAAACAAAGTTTCAGAAATTTTAGCAATTAAAACATCGCAAGAATGCAGTTGTGTGCCCAGCTTTTTAACCGTTTTATTTTTGCTTTTTTCTGCAGCAGATTTTATAGGTAATATGGCTTGTAAAGAGCTTTTTAACAACACAATTTCTCTAGGTGACGCTTTGCTTGTTGCCACTTTAGAAATCAACCTTTCTAAGTCTGATATTTGTTTTAATTGATAGGTAACTGTTTTCGAAAAATCGACAGAATCTATAAAAAACTTCACCAATTCGTGCCTGTTTTTTATCTCGTCTATATTTTTTAAAGGCAATGCCAACCAACGTTTTAGCAACCTTCCACCCATGGGTGATATGGTTTTGTCAATCACATCTAAAAGTGTAACTGCATTTACAGAATTTGGATTATATAATTCTAAATTTCTAACAGTAAATCGGTCCATCCAAACATAATTGTCTTCAGCAATTCTACCAACAGTTTGTATGTGTTTTAATTGATTGTGTTGCGTTTCCGATAAATAATACAACACAGCACCTGCTGCAATGATGCCGTTTTTTAAATCTTGTATACCAAAACCTTTTAAGTTTTTAACTTCAAAATGATTTTGTAAAGTTTCGTAGGCATATTCTTTTTGAAAAACCCAATCGTCTAAATAAAAAGCGTAATATCTATTTTCGAAAAGCTCTAAAAATTGTTGTTTGTTTTGTTTTTCAACTAAAATTTCACTCGGATTAAAATTTTGAACCAATTTATCAATATACTCTGCATTTCCTTCAGCCACTAAAAATTCGCCAGTAGAAACATCTAAAAACGAAATTCCGATTTGTTTATTTGTTGCAGAGCGAATTGAAGTATGGAAATGAATGGCTGCTAAAAAATTGTTTTTTTTAGACTGTAAAACCTCGTCGTTTAAAGAAACACCAGGTGTAACCAATTCTGTAACACCACGTTTTACGATAGTTTTGGTCATTTTGGGATCTTCTAACTGATCGCAAATTGCAACACGCATACCTGCTTTGACCAACTTTGGTAAATAGGTGTTTAAAGAGTGATGAGGAAAACCTGCCAAAGCTGTTTCAGAATCGGAACCAGCACCTCTTTTTGTTAAAATAATCCCTAAAATTTCGGCCGCTTTTTTGGCGTCTTCTCCAAAAGTTTCGTAAAAATCTCCCACACGAAAAAGCAACATAGCATCAGGGTATTTTACCTTAATAGCATTGTACTGTTTCATTAAAGGTGTAACCTTTTTTGCTTTGGATTTTGCCAAGTTTTAGAAATTTTTGGATTAGTTTTGCGAAGATATAAAATATAGTTGTTAGTGTTTAGTTTTTGGTTAATAGTTAGTATACCATCAACTAAAAAACACCAACCACCAACTACAGAATATGAGAAAATTAAAAAATAACGAGTTAGGTAGGATCTCGGTTGATGAGTTTAAGGCTGTTGAAAAAATGCCTTTAATTGTGATTTTAGACAATATTAGAAGTTTAAACAACATTGGTTCTGTTTTTAGAACTAGCGATGCTTTTTTGATTGAAAAAATTTATTTATGTGGCATTTCTGCAACACCACCCAATAAAGATATTCATAAAACAGCTTTGGGTGCTACAGAATCTGTAAATTGGGAATACGCTGAAGATACTTTAGCATTGGTTAAAAAGTTGAAAGCAGAAAAAGTGAAAGTGTTGGCTATAGAACAGGCTGAAAATTCGATCAAACTAAACACATTTTTCCCAGAAAAAAATCAAAAATATGCTATTGTAATGGGTAATGAAGTAAAAGGCGTACAACAAGACGTGGTAAATGCTTCTGATGACTGTATAGAAATACCTCAGTTGGGTACCAAACACTCTTTAAACATTTCTGTAACTACAGGGGTTGTAATTTGGGATTTGTTTTGCAAGCTCAAATGATAGCTTCTAAAACCTAAATACCTAAAATCATTTTCGCAATCATAAAGTAAATTAAGATTCCAAAAATATCATTAGAAGTCGTTATAAAAGGCCCTGTTGCAATGGCTGGATCTATACCTCTTTTATTTAAAAATAAGGGTACAAAAGTACCTATTAAACCAGCTACAATAATTACGACTACCAGAGATACAGCTATTGCCAAAGCTAAATCTGTTTTGCCTTCATAGATCCAAACAAAGAGAAATAAAAATAACGAAAGAATAAACCCGTTTAAGGCCGCTAATAACATTTCTTTTAAAAGTCTGCTATTAATACTTCCTTTTACATCATCATTAGCCAAACCTTGTACAATAATTGCTGATGATTGTACACCTACATTACCAGCCATGGCTGCAATTAATGGTGTAAAAAAGAATAAAGCAGCGTATTTTGTAAATACTCCTTGAAAACCTTCCATAATAATAAAAGCACCTACACCACCAATTAAACCTAAAAATAGCCAAGGCAAACGTGCTTTTGTCAATTGAAAAATACTATCGTCTGAATCTACATCTTGCGTTAAACCAGCAGCCATTTGGTAATCTTTGTCTGCTTCTTCTTTTAAAACGTCTACAATATCATCAATAGTAATTCTACCTAATAAAACGTTGTTATCATTTACAACTGGTATGGCTTCTAAATCGTATTTTGCCATAATTTTAGCTACTTCTTCATCATCTAAAGAAACATTTACAGCATCTACTGTATTTTTCGAAATTTCTGCTATTTTTTGATCAGATTTGGCAATAATCAAGTCTTTTAAAGATAGTCTACCAACTAATTTTTCTTCTTTATCTACAACATAAATAGAGTGTACTCTTGTAACTTCTTTGGCTTGTCCTCTAATTCTACGCATGCAACCAGCAACCGTCCAAGTTTCGTAAACTTTTACCAGCTCTTTTGCCATTAATGCACCAGCTGTATTGTCTTCGTAAGACAGTAATTCTTTTATATCTGCAGCTAAATCATCATCACTTAACGCATTAATTACCCGTTGTTGTCGTTCTTCAGAAAGTTCTCCAATAATATCAGCAGCATCATCAGAATCCATTTCTTCAACTTCGTCTGCAATTTCTTGAGCAGATAGATTTTCTAAGATTTTTTCACGAATGTCTTCATCTAATTCAGTAAGAATTTCAGATGTTTTTTCGCTATCTAAAAGTTTTATTATGTAAACAGCTTCATCAAAATCTAGCTCATCTAAAACCTCTGCAATATCTGCATAATGTACATCAGAAAATAGGGCTGTTATGGCTTTATTATCTTTTTCGACAATAAGCGTTGTTAGATCGTCTAAAAATTCGTCTGTAATTTCAAATGCCATTTTCTGCTATTTTTTGCGTGAGTAAAATAAATGCTGAAACCGATAATTGTTCAGGACGTTTCGCAAATATAGGGTCTTCTTTTAAAGAATCCGAAAGTTGAAAAGATTTTAAACTAGAACGCAACATTTTTCTACGTTGGTTAAAGGCTGTTTTTACGACTCTAAAAAATAATTTTTCGTCTACAGGAAGTGTGTAATTTTCTTTTCTGATACATCGAATGACACCAGAATCTACTTTTGGTGGTGGATTAAAAACAGTAGGTGGCACTGTAAAAAGATATTCTACATCGTAAAAAGCTTGGGTTAATACAGACAAAATACCATATACTTTAGAGCCTTCTTTTTCTGCAATTCTTTTGGCTACTTCTTTTTGAAACATGCCTGAAAGCTCTGGAACAAATGCTCTATTTTCTATGGCCTTAAATACAATCTGAGAAGATATATTATAAGGAAAATTACCAATAATTGCTACTTGTTGGTCTGTAAATATACTTTGTAAGTTTTGCTTTAAAAAATCGCCCTCTATAATTTTAAATTTTTCTGCAGAGGTATCTATATTTAATTGTTCTACAGGAAAAACGTCTTTTAAAAACGTTACAGATTCTCTATCTAGCTCCATTACTGTAACTTTTGGTGTTTTTTGCAATAAATATTTGGTTAAAACACCCATACCTGGCCCAATTTCTAACACATTATTATAACCATTTTCTGTTAAAGCATCTGCAATATCTTTTGCAATACTTTCATCTTTTAAAAAATGTTGGCCTAAATGTTTTTTTGCTTTTACAGACATAAATGACTAATTATTTTCGTTTGTTGGGTAAAACTCGTTTACAATTTTTAATTCGGTTCTAAAAGCTAACATTTTGTCTGCAAATTTTTTTAAACCCTCTAAACGCAAATTATCTGCATCTTCTCTGTAGTAATCTTCTAAATCTTCTCTGGTGTTTGCTGTGTATTGAATGGAATATGTTTTGCCTCCCATTTCTTCGTTTACTAAAACTTCTGTAAGTTTTGCTTTGGTAAACTTGCCTGTATTTAACACTTCTGTGATATGAGATTCTATCCAAATTAACCACTCATTATGGGCAGATTCATCTATATTTATAGTTACGTTGTATATGTACATAATAGTTATTAGTCTTTGGTTTTTAGACGGTAGTTTTTAGGTGTCTTTCTAAAGACTAATCACTACAACTGTCATCTAAATAGTATCTCCTCTTAGTTTTCTAAAGTTTTTTCTGGCATCTACCAAATAAATACTAGAAGTTTGTTCAAAGATAATTTTTTGATAATATTTTTTGGCTTTTTCTATATCATTTAAATAATTCTTATAAATTTCTGCCATCATAAAATAGACATCATCTGTTAAAAAACCTTGATTATCTGCAGCAACAATTTTTTCTAAATCTGAAATGGCAGCCGCATATTTTTTTTGTTTGATAAATAATTTTGCTCTAAAAAAATACACGTCATCGTAAATTACTTCGCCTGGTATGAGTCCGTTTATTAAAATATCTTTAGAAGTAATTAAGTTGTTTAATTCCGCCAAAGCTTCATTATCTTTATTTTGAAAAGCAAGTAATTCTGCTTTTGCCAATTGTTTTAAACCCGAAGGAATTGAGTCTACAGGTTCGTTGTCGGAAATTTTTAAGAATAAGTTTACAGCATCGTTGGCAATTAGTTGTGTTGTAGAACTTTTAAGTACTTTTAATTGTGCTTTTGCCCAATCAAAATCTCCTTTAAAATAACTAGTTTGTGCTACTTTAAAACGTGCTTCATGCCCAAGTTGATGGTTTTTTAGTAGTGTTTGAATTTGCGAAAAATAAATTAATGCTTTATTAAACTTATTTGTAAACACTAAAACATCACCTAATTTTAATGTAATTCTAGCTTTGTCAAATTTAGAGTTTGCATAAGAAAGTGCTTCTTCTAAAACAGCATTGGCTTGGTTGGGTTGGTTTTTAGAGAAAGTTAAAAAATCAGCATATTCTACTTGTAATTTTATGGTTAAGGTGTTTTTACCAAAAGTTTCGAAAAGCTTATTAAAAAACGCTTTTGTTTTTGGATCTTTTGTTGCAACTGCAATTTTAGCAAGGTATAAATTGGCGTTAATAATTTGGCTATTAGTGGCTGACTTTTCTAAAATAAAAGCAAAACATTCTTTAGAAGCATCATAAGCTTGGTTCTCAAAAGCAATTTTACCTAAAGTAAAAATAGAGGTTAAACTTTCTTGTTTTCTTTGATACAAAGCTTTTTCTTGCAGTAATGCTTTTGTGTAATTTTTTTGTTGTGTAAACAACCAACTTAGTAGAATATTCCAAACATCTTTAGGCTTGCTTAATGATTTTTTTAAAAGTGTTTTTTTAAAAAGGATGTTGTTTTCATTTTCAGAATCGTCTGTAATGTATTTGCTGGTATATCTTTGTACAAGGCTAAAATATTGTTCGTTTTTATCTACCAAATCTATGTAAGACTCAAACATTTGCTTAAACTCGCCCTTTTCTCCGTAAATCTGTGCTATTTGAAAACTATAGTTTCTATTTTTATTGGCATCCATAGCTTTTTGGTAAGCTAAAATTGCATTATCTAACTGATTGTAATCTTTAAACAAGCGCCCAATTAAACCCCCATAAGAAGGTGTTTTTTTTAAGCCTTCTATAGCTAAATTATAGTTTTCTGTTGCTTTTTCTTTGTTGCCTTGTTTCTCGAAATTATACCCAAAATACACATACAAATATATTTGGCTATTGTCTGCTTTTATTCTGTTTTTTAAAAGTGTTTCTGCTTTTAAAAATTGCGCTGTTTCTTGGTAACAATTTATCAACCGACCTAGATAGCTGGTATTAAAAGGACTAGAATCATATAATTTTTTGTAAATCTGAGTTGCTTTTTCGTAGGCACCTTCTCTATAATAATTTTCTGCAAGCAGATAATCATTCTGAGCTTCATTTCGTTGTGCGTTGCTTATAGTACTAATCGTAACTAAAAGAAGAAAAATTACTTTTTTCATTGTCTTCAAATATAATGAACCTAAATGTTATTTTTTTAGTAAACCAAAGCTATTTTACTTTCTTTTTGTAACAATTTGGCATAAAGATTGTCTTTAGGATAAATAACCAATCAAATTTTAATATAATGAATACATTTTCTAAACGATACGAAATCGCAAAACAAAACTCTATAAAGTTTATGAAAAACGGACAAATATCTGCTTACTTACATGCCTTAGTAGAAATGAATAAATACAAAAGGCTAATGGTTGCGGTAATTGCTAATTAGTATTTGATCGATAGTTTCTGGTTTTTGTTAAAAAAATATTTACTAAAAACAATTAACTAATAGTTTTAAACCCACAATAAGGTACTAACACATCTGGTATTTTAATACCATCTTCAGTTTGATAATTCTCTAGAATACCTGCTAACACACGTGGTAAAGCCAAAGAACTGCCATTTAAAGTGTGTGCCAATTCACTTTTACCTTCTTTATTTTTAAAGCGTAATTTTAATCGATTTGCTTGAAAAGTTTCAAAATTTGAAGCAGAACTAATTTCCAACCATCTATTTTGTGCTGTAGAAAATAATTCGAAATCAAATGTTAAAGCAGCTGTAAAACCAGTATCTCCACCACACAAACGTAAAATTCTGTAAGGTAATTTTAATTCTCTTAAAATATTTTTAATATGTTCTACCATATCATTTAAAGCATGATACGATTTTTCTGGATGCTCTATTCTTACAATTTCTACTTTATCAAATTGATGTAACCTGTTTAAACCTCTAACATGCGCCCCATAACTACCCGCTTCTCTTCTAAAACAAGGCGTGTAACCAGTTGCTGTAATTGGAAAATCGGTTTCTTGTACTAAATTACCACGAAACATATTGGTAATTGGCACTTCTGCTGTTGGAATTAAATACAAATCGTCTTGGGTTGCATGGTACATTTGCCCATCTTTATCTGGCAATTGTCCAGTAGCTGTTGCAGAATCTGTATTTACCAAATGAGGTACTTGATATTCTTTATAGCCAGCTTCTATATTTTTATCTAAAAAATAATTAATTAAAGCACGTTGCAATCTCGCTCCTTTTCCTTTATATACAGGAAAACCAGCCCCAGTAATTTTATTACCTAATTCGAAATCTATAATGTCGTATTTTTTTGCCAATTCCCAATGAGGTAAAGCGTTTTCGCCTAAATTTGGAATAATACCTTCTTTAAAAATTTCTTCATTATCATCTTCTGAACTCCCTGCTTTTACAGAGGCATGTGGCACATTTGGTATTTGGTACAACAATTGTTGTAGTTCCTCAGATAAACCTGTTAACTTTTCTGTTAACGCTTTAGAATCATCTTTTAATTTGCTTGTTTTTTCTTTTAAAATGTTCGCCTTTTGTACTTCTCCAGATTTAAAAAGACCACCAATTTGTTTAGATAAGGTATTAGATTCTGCCAGAACAGTGTCTAAAGCAACCTGTGTAGCTCTTCTATTTTCGTCTGTACTTAAAACTTGTTCTACAATGCTTTCTGCATTTGCAAAATTACGTTTTGCCAAACCCGCTAAGACAGTTTCTTTATGTTCTCTAATAAATTGTACTTGTAACATTTTGTAAGAATTTGAGAATGCAAATATATAATTTGTACCACAAAAAAACCTTTAATCAACTAAAATTTATGGGGTATTTAAAATATAGTTTTTTGCCGTTTTTTCGTCTTCTTTAAGTTGATGAATTAATGCATCTAAAGAATCAAATTTTTCTTCGTTTCTTAAAAAATATAGTAATTCTATGGTTAGTTTTTTTCCGTATAAATCTTGATTAAAATCAAAAAAATGCACTTCTATGGTTTGATAATTACCATTTACAGTAGGTCTGTTTCCTATATTCATCATTCCAAAAACACTATTTTTATTTATGGTAGCTTTTACAACATATACACCCGTTTTTGGGATGAGTTTATAATCTTCTTCTATGCTAATATTCGCAGTTGGGTAACCAATTTTACCACCTAGTTTTTTACCATTTACCACAACACCATTCAGCATAAAATTGTACCCCAAATACCTGTTTGCAGTTTTTAAATTACCAGCATGCAAAGCATGCCTAATTTTTGTAGAGCTTACAGAAACATCATCTACATCTTGAGCTGGTATTTCTTCTACTGTAAAATCGTATAAATAGCTGTATTCTGTTAATTGCTGTATGTTTCCTTCTCTATTTTTACCAAAATGATGGTCGTAACCAATAATTAATTTCGAAATATTAAATTTATTTACCAAAATATCTCTAACAAATTCTAAGGCAGTAGTTCTAGAAAATTCTCTACTAAAAGGATGAATAATTAAGTAGTCTAACCCTGTTTTTTTTAGTAGTTTTTCGCGTTCGGTAATGGTGTTTATCAATTCTATTGAAGCAACTTTCTGCAACACCATTCTTGGATGAGGAAAAAACGTAAGTAATACCGACTTTTTACCAGTCTTTTTAGCTTCTAAAATTAGTTTTTCTAAAATCTTTTGATGCCCATAATGTACACCATCAAAAGTACCAATAGTAACAAATGTTTTTTCTTCAGTTACAAAGTTAGAAATATCAATTATTGTTTTCAAAGAAAGTCGCTTTTTCTAGTTACAAATGTACAACACAAATTACTTATAAATTAAAGTTTTGGTATCATAATTCATCTTCATTACTTAAAAATAAGTGGTATTTTTTTATTAAAATCATAAAATAACTTGTGTAATAATCAATAATTCAAAAAAAATTGTATTTTGCAATCTAGTTAACAAATTAATTCAAATTATGATAAAAAAGATTTTACTACTTGCATTTATAGCTTTTAGTAGCTTTGCAATGGTTGCGCAAACCACTGTTAAAGGTACAGTTACAGATGCTAAAACAGGAGAAACACTTCCAGGAGCAAACATTAAAATTGAAAATAAAGCTGTAGGAACAACTACAGATTTTGATGGAAATTTTGTTTTAAAAGTAACAGATAACCCGCCTTTTACTATAGAGGTTTCTGTTTTAGGTTACAAAATGGAAAAAGTTGAGATTACAACTAGCAATCAAAAGATTGATGTAAAATTAACGGAAAATGAAACTTCTTTAGATGAGATTGTTGTTTCTGCATCGAGAACTCCAGAACGTATTATGGAATCTCCAGTTACTGTAGAAAGAATGGATGCCAGAGCTATTAAAAACACTTCTGCACCTTCTTTTTACGATGGTTTAGAAAACTTAAAAGGAGTAGATGTTAATACAAACAGTTTAACATTTAAATCTGTAAATACACGTGGTTTTGCTACGTTTGCTAACACACGTTTTATGCAATTGGTAGATGGTATGGATAATTCATCACCTGCCTTAAATTTTGCTATTGGTAACCTTTTAGGGATGTCTGAATTAGACGTAAATACTGTAGAATTATTACCAGGAGCAGCCTCTGCATTATATGGTGCAAACGCGTTTAATGGTATTATGTTTATGACAAGTAGAAGTCCTTTTGATGACCAAGGAATTAGCGTTTCTTTAAAAGGAGGAGTTACTACACAAGAAGCTGCAGGAACCAACGAATATTACGATTTTAATATAAGAATGGCATATGCTTTTTCAGAAAAATTTGCTGCAAAAGCAACTCTATCTTATTTAGAAGGTACGGAATGGTTTGCCACAGATGAAAGAAATACTAGAAATGGTAAATATGCCGCTGGAGATAGATCTTTAAACGATTTTGATGGTTTAAATGTATATGGAGATGAAGTTGCTACAGATTTAGGTGGTGCTATAGGTAGAGTAAGTAGAACTGGTTATAAAGAACAAGATTTAATGAAAGATTACCAAGCAAAAAGTGTAAAGTTAAATACAGCTTTACATTATAGACCTTTTGGTGATGACAGATTAGAATTAATTTTTAACTCTAAATTTGGTGTTGGGAATACTATTTACCAAGGGGCAAATAGATACAATATTAGAGACTTTTATTTAGCGCAACAAAAATTAGAATTAAGAGGTAATAACTTTTTTATTAGAGGTTATGTTACTACAGAAGATGCAGGAAACTCTTACGATTCTCGTTTTGCAGCAATTAATATTAATAGAAGATGGAAATCTGACCAAGATTGGTTTACACAATATGCTGGTACTTATTTAGTAACAGGTTCTCATGCAGCTGCAAGAGCCGCAGCAGATACAGGACGTTTTATTCCAGGAACTGCTAGTTTCCAAGAAGCTTTTGATGAAGTTACTGCAGACCCAAACTTGGTTACAGGGTCTAAATTTCAAGATCAAACAAAACTATACCATGGAGATGTAAATTATAACTTTAGAGATATGATTGACTGGGCAGAATTCCAAGTGGGAGGTTCTTACAGAAGGTATTCTTTAAATTCTAATGGTAGTATTTTTACAGATTACGATGGTCCAATTGATTATGACGAATATGGAGTATATACACAAATGCAGAAAAACTTTTTAGAAGAAGACCGTTTAAAATTTACAGCCTCTGTACGTTATGACAAAGCACAAAACTTTGATGGTAATTTCTCTCCAAGAGTTTCTTTAGCATACGCAGCAGGAGAAAACAAAAACGATAACTTTAGAGCTTCTTTTCAAACAGGTTTTAGAAACCCAACAACACAAGACCAATACATTGGTCTAGATGCAGGTTCTGCAATTTTGGTAGGTTCTGCACCAGACAATTTAGACAGATATACAAGTTCTCCATTAAACGTAAGTACTGCAGGACAAGCATTATTAGGCTCTCCAACAACTACCTTATCTGGTAGATTGGCATATGAAAACTCTTTTTCTGTTAGTTCTGTGCAAAATGGTGCTCCTGCAGCATCAAACGCTCCTTTAGTAAAACCAGAAAAAGTAACTGCTTACGAAGTAGGTTATAGAGGTTTGGTAAACGCAGGAGAATCTAGAATAACAGTTGATGTAAGTGCATATTACAACAGTTACGAAGACTTTATTTCTGGAAAAAATGTATTAGTGCCTTTTTATGGAACCGTTGGAGATAATGGTTTATCTCTATTAGCTTTACAAAATGGAGATTATAAAGCTTTTCAAACCTATACAAATACTTCTGCAGATATTAGTTCTTACGGAGCTTCTATTGGTTTAAATACAAAGGTTTTAAATGGTTTTGATCTAGGTATAAACTATACCTATGCTAAATTCGATTTTGATCAAGCATCAGACCCAGATTTTGAAGCAGGTTTTAATACACCAGAACACAAGTTTAAATTACAGTTTGGTCATACCAACTTATTTGAAAACTTTGGTTTCAATATCAATGCTAGATGGCAAAATGAGTTTTTATGGGAGTCTACATTCTTAGACGCTACTGTAGATGCTAGAACTGTTTTAGACGCTCAAATTAACTATGCAGTACCTTCTATAAAGTCTGTATTTAAATTAGGAGGCGCAAATTTAACAGGACAAGAATATTTTAGTGCACCAGGAGTTGGAGCCATAGGTTCTCAGTACTACTTATCTTGGACAATTAATAACTAATAAAATAATACTTTATGAAAAATTATAAATATATAGGATTACTTCTTTTATCTATTGGTTTTGCATCTTGTGATGTAGATAACACATTAGATCCAATAGAAGAAGCAATGGGTCCAGAAATAGCCTTAGATATAAAAGACTTAAACTTATCTAAATACGTAGCTGTAGGCGCCTCTTTTACCGCAGGTTACACAGACGGTGCTTTATTTAAAGCGGCTCAAGAAAATTCTTTCCCAAACATCTTAGCATCTAAATTTAGTATGGCAGATGGTGGCGAATTTAATCAACCATTAATGAGTGATAATATTGGTGGTTTTGTAGCTGGTGGAAATGCAGTACAACCTCCAAGGTTGTATTTTAATGGAGTTGGACCTACAAGATTAAACGCTTTGCCAACGACAGTTTTAGGAGCAAGAGCAGCAGGTACTTCTTTTAACAACTATGGTATTCCTGGTGCAAAAAGTTTTCACTTAACATTTGCTGGTTATGCAACGTTAAACCCGTATTTTGGAAGAATGGCTTCTAGTGCAACTGCAAAAGTTATAGACGATGCTACAGCACAACAACCTACCTTTTTTACTTTATCTGAAGTAGGTGGTAATGATGTATTAGGTTTTGCTACTTCTGGTGGAGATGGGTCAGATATGATTACACCTCCAAGTGTTTTTGATAATTCTTTTAATGAATTAGTAATTCGCTTAACTACAAACAATGCAAAAGGTGTAATTGCAACAGTGCCAAACATTACTTTATTACCTTATTTTACTACAGTACCTTATAATCCCGTGCCTTTAGATGCTGCAACAGCAACTGCTGTAAATGCTGCTTATGCTCAGTATAATGGTGGTATTCAACAAGCTTTTGGAGCTTTGGTTGCTGGCGGAGTAATGACACAAGCTGCTGCAGATGCAGAAATAGCAAAAAGAACAATTTCTTTTTCAGCTGGTCAAAATGCTGTAGTAATTGTAGATGAAGATTTAACTGATTTAGGAGCTATAAACCCTGCTTTTGCAGCTTTACCACAATTAAGACAAACAACAGCAGAAGATTTATTAGTATTACCAAGTTCTGCTTTTATAGGTACTTTGGCTGACCCTAGTAATCCTGCAAGTGTAAATGGTGTTGGTGTTCCTTTAGCAGATAAATGGGTATTAACAGCTACAGAATTAGCAGCTGTTATAACAGCTACAGAAGCATATAACACAACCATTAAAGCCATTGCAAACTCTAATAATAATATTGCTTTAGTAGATTTAAATGCTATTTTAATAGAAGCTTCTGGTGGTATTAGGTTTGATAATTATACCATGACAACTAGTTTAGTAACTGGTGGTTTGGTAAGTTTAGATGGTATACATTTAACAGGTAGAGGGTATGCATTAATGGCAAACAAAATTTTAGAAGCTATGGATGCTAAATTTGGCTCTAACTTTACAACAGCTACAAATGGTTTGGCTAAAGCAGATGATTATCCTACAAATTTCTCTCCTACGTTAAGATAGAAAGTTTTAAATTGATAAAAATAAAAAAGGTTGAGCATTTGCTCAACCTTTTTTTATTATTGTTCTTTAAGAAAACATATTTACGGCTCTTTTTAAAGCAGTAATAAATA
Organism: Polaribacter sp. YIW18; assembly: GCF_057219325.1. NCBI lineage: Bacteria > Pseudomonadati > Bacteroidota > Flavobacteriia > Flavobacteriales > Flavobacteriaceae > Polaribacter > Polaribacter sp. YIW18. The sequence continues at coordinate 408,999 of NZ_JBXVVE010000001.1, forward strand.
TATCTATTTCTTCTTTTGTATTGTAAAAAGAAAATGAGGCCCTAATGGTTCCTGGTATTTTGTAAAAATCCATAATAGGTTGTGCACAATGATGCCCGGTTCTAACTGCAATTCCTAACTTATCTAATATAGTTCCAATATCATAGGGATGAATAGTACCTACGTTAAAAGATATTACAGCTGTTTTTTTTGCGGTTGTGCCAAATATTTTTACACCTTCTATTTTTAAAAGTTCTTCAGTTCCGTATTTTAAAAGCGCTTCTTCATAAGCAGCAATACTATCAAAACCAATAGAGTTCATATAATCTATAGCAGCTCCAAAAGCAATACCACCACAAATATTTGGGGTACCCGCTTCAAATTTATGAGGCAAACCAGCATAGGTTGTTTTCTCAAAAGTTACTGTGTCTATCATTTCTCCTCCACCTTGATAAGGAGGCAATTTTTCTAACCATTCTTGTTTGCCATACAACAAACCCACACCTGTTGGTCCACATAATTTATGTGCAGAAGCTACATAAAAATCAACATTTAAAGCTTGTACATCGGGCTTAATATGAGGTGTTGCTTGGGCTCCATCAATTAAAACAGCCGCATTAAATTTGTGTGCAGTTTCAATAATTTCTTCAATAGGGTTTATGGTTCCTAAGGCATTAGAAACATGGTTACAAAAAACTAATTTTGTCTTTTTGTTTACCAAATTATGATACACTTTCATATCTAAAGAACCATTTTCTAGCATCGGTATTACCTTTAAAATGGCGCCCGTTTTTTCGCATAACATTTGCCAAGGCACAATATTTGAATGATGCTCTAAAGCAGAAACTATAATTTCATCATTCTTTTTTAAAAGTGATGCAAATCCAGAGGCTACCATATTTATAGAATGTGTAGTACCCGAAGTTAGAATAATTTCGTAGGCATTTTTTGCATTAAAATGATGTTGAATTTTAATACGAGCTTCTTCGTACTTATCTGTTGCTTCTTGACTTAAAGTGTGCACACCTCTATGGATATTTGCGTTGTAATTGCTATAATAATCTACAATTGTATCTATAACAATTTGTGGTGTTTGCGACGTTGCAGCATTATCAAAATAGACTAAAGGTTTCCCATTTACGGTTCTCTTTAGAATTGGAAAATCTGCTCTAATTTTTTCAACATTCATCATACAAAATCATTTTAAAATACAAAGATAAAGGTTGATTTTTTAAACTTAGAATAAAGACCATATGATTTTCTTATTTTTACATTACTAAAACTTTCTTTTGATGAAAATATTTAAACGAATTCTACTTCTAATTGCCTTAATTTTATTAATTATAGGTATTTATAACTATCCAAAATTGAACATTTTAGCAGGGTATTCTGCAAAAAACACAGCTTCTTCTGTCTTTGTTGCAAATAGAACTTTAGCATTTACAGATAGTACAGACAATAATTTTTCGCCTGTAAAATTAGCTTTAGATAAAATTGATAAAAAACAAAAGACGGCTACTTCTTCTGTCTTTGGTTTGTTAACTAGAAAAGCCATTGTTAGAGAAGGGTTAGGATCTGTATTAACACTAGATAAAAGTGATGAAACAGCTTCTTATTTAGTACCAAAAAGACTAAAACCAGATAATGTAACACCATTTCCTTATGGGAATGCATCACAGAAAGATAGTGTTTTTAGCAATGTAGATTATCATCAATTAAACAAAACTGTAGCTTCTATTTTCGGAAAAAGGAAAACAAGAGCTGTTTTGGTAATTTATAAAGATCAAATAATTGCAGAAAAATATGCAGAAGGATTTAATAAGGATTCAAAATTATTAGGTTGGTCTATGTCAAAAAGTATTTTAAGTACTGTTTTTGGGGTTTTACAGCATCAAAATAAAATTAATGTGCAAAACAAAGCTCCAATAAATTCTTGGCAAAATGACGCTCGTAAAAACATTACGATCCACAATTTATTACAAATGAATTCTGGTTTGGAATGGGACGAAAATTATGATGAAATTTCTGACGCCACAAAAATGTTGTTTTTAGAACGCGATATGACTAAAATGCAAGAAAACAAACCTTTGGTGGGTAAGCCTAATGAAAGTTTTAACTATTCTTCTGGTACTTCTAATTTACTATCAGGAATTTTAAGAAAACAGTTTGATACGCATCAAGAATACTTAGATTTTTGGTACACGAATTTAATTGATAGAATTGGTATGAATTCTATGGTTATTGAAGCAGATTTAACTGGCAATTACGTAGGTTCTTCCTATTCTTGGGCAACTGCTAGAGATTGGGCAAAATTTGGTTTGTTGTATTTACACAACGGAAATTGGAATGGAGACCAATTGTTTACCAAAGATTGGGTAGCCTATGCAACTACACCCACACCCACTTCAAACGGAACGTATGGTGCACAATTTTGGTTAAATGCAGAAAAACAATTTAAAGACGTTCCTGCAAGTATGTATTTTGCAGACGGTTATCAAGGACAAAGAGTATATGTTTTACCAGATCAAGAATTAGTCATTGTACGTTTTGGACTTTCTTGGTTTGAAGAAAACGTATTTTTGAAAGGGGTTATTGAGAGTATTCAATAAACAAAGGGAGCGAATACTCCCTTTGCTTCTATTTTTATCAATCTTAACTTTTTAGAATAAAAATTACCTTTATCAGTTATAGATCGAACCCTAAATTAACACCTAATTTTTTAGCAATTAGTTTTGTAATACGTTGTTTTACTTCAGGTATTTTAACACTTTCTAAAACCGTATTTGCAAAGGCGTACATTAATAATGCTTTACCTTCCTTTTTAGGAATACCACGTTGTTGCATGTAAAATAAAGCATCTTCATCTAATTGGCCAATGGTACAACCATGAGAACATTTTACATCGTCTGCAAAAATTTCTAGTTGAGGTTTTGCATTAATCGTTGCTTTATCGCTTATTAAAACGTTGTTGTTTTGCTGATAAGCATTGGTTTTTTGTGCTTCTTTTTCTACAATTACTTTTCCGTTAAAAACGCCTGTAGAGCGCTCGTTAAAAATACCTTTATAATCTTGATGACTCTCGCAATTTGGTTCTATGTGATGTACCAAAGTATGATGATCTACATGTTGTTTTCCTTCAATAATGGTAATTCCTTTTAAAATAGAATCTATATGTTCTCCTTTTTGATAAAAATTTAAATTGTTTCTGGTAATGTTTCCTCCAAAAGAAAATGTATGTACAGAAACGACACTGTTAGATTGTTGTTCTATGTAAGAATTATCTACTAAAGAAGCAGTAGTTTCATCGTTCTGGATTTTATAATAATCTACATTAGCAGCTTTGTCTGCAAAAACTTCTGTAACTACGTTAGATAAAACAGGGTTTGCTGTTAAACTTTGATGACGTTCTATAATTTGTACTTGAGCATTTTCTCCAACCACAATTAAATTTCTAGGTTGTAGCATAGTAGCTTCTTGAGAACCTGTTGTAAAATTTAAAATTTGTATTGGTTTTTTAACCTCTGTATTTTTAGGAATATTAATATAAGCACCTTCTGTAGCAAAAGCTGTATTTAAAGATGTTAAATTATCTTGTTTGGCAATTTTGTTAAAATACTTATCTATGACAGCTTTGTATTTTGGGTTTGTTAATGCAGAAGACATCAAACAAACATCGTAATGCTCGTGTGTAGTTTGCGATAAAAAAGAACTGTATTTACCATTGATAAAAACAATTTTATACGCATCTATTTCGTGGATAAAGTATTTTTTTACATCTGCTAATTCTATAGCTTCTACTTTACTAGGAAATAAACTGTAATCTTGCTTTAAAACAGAATTTAAAGAAGTGTATCTCCAAGCTTCTAGTTTTCTTGTAGGAAAACCTACTTTTTCGAAATTTTGTAGTGCCTCAGAGCGTATTTCATGTACATCAGAATTTACATCTACATGATTTTCAAATGCTACGTAAGATGATAGTAATTTATCTTGTAATTCCATATTATTGTTCAAAGTTTAAATTTTTTTATTCAAAGTTTTACAACCTTAAATATTAAATTTTGAATAAGAATTAGTTACGCTAATTCTTTAATCCAATCATACCCTTTTGCTTCTAATTCTAAAGCTAAAGAAGCGTCTCCTGTTTTTACTATTTTTCCATCGTGTAAAACATGTACAAAATCTGGTACAATATAATCTAACAAACGCTGGTAATGTGTAATTACAATTACTGCATTATCTTTAGATTTTAGTTTGTTAACACCGTTGGCAACAATACGTAAAGCATCTATATCTAAACCAGAATCTGTTTCATCTAAAATGGCTAATTTTGGTTCTAACATGGCCATTTGAAAGATTTCGTTACGTTTTTTCTCTCCACCAGAAAATCCTTCGTTTAAAGAACGACCTAAAAATTTACGATCTATTTCTAATAATTCAGATTTTTCGCGAATCATTTTTAACATGTCTTTTGCTGGCATGTCTTCTAATCCTTTTGCTTTTCTAGTTTCGTTAATAGCCGTTTTTATAAAGTTAGTTACAGAAACACCAGGTATTTCTACTGGGTATTGAAACGATAAAAACACACCATTATGTGCTCTTTCTTCTGGAGCAAGCTCGCTAATATCTTCTTCATTTAGTTCTATAGAACCTTCTGTAACTTCATATTCTTCTTTACCAGCAATAACGTTAGCCAACGTACTTTTTCCAGCACCATTTGGTCCCATAATTGCATGTACTTCACCAGCTTTTACTTCTATATTCAATCCTTTTAAGATTGCTTTTCCGTCTATTTCTGCTTTTAAATTTTCTATTTTTAACATGGTATTTATGTGTAATCGTGTAAATGTTTATGTGTGTAATGGTATTTTTAATTTTAACTATTTAAACGATTTAACGGTTAAACAATTAAACAGATATAAATTTTAATTTTTTATCCTACAGAACCTTCTAAACTGATTTCTAATAATTTTTGTGCTTCTACAGCAAACTCCATTGGTAATTTGTTTAATACTTCTTTACTAAAACCGTTTACAATTAAAGCAATTGCTTTTTCTGTATCAATTCCACGTTGGTTGCAGTAAAATAATTGGTCTTCACCAATTTTACTGGTGGTTGCTTCGTGTTCTATTTGTGCAGATTTATTTTTTGCTTCTATGTATGGAAATGTGTGTGCACCACAGGCATTTCCCATCAATAAAGAATCACATTGTGAAAAATTACGGGCATTTTCTGCTCTAGAATTTATTTGAACCAACCCTCTATAACTGTTTTGAGATTGTCCTGCAGAAATACCTTTAGATATAATGGTAGACCTAGTGTTTTTACCTAAATGAATCATTTTGGTACCAGTATCTGCTTGTTGATGGTTGTTGGTTACTGCAATTGAGTAAAACTCGCCTACAGAATTGTTTCCTTTTAAAATACAAGAAGGATATTTCCAGGTAACAGCAGAACCTGTTTCTACTTGTGTCCAAGAAATTTTTGCATTGTTTTCGCACAAACCTCTTTTAGTTACAAAATTGTACACACCACCTTTACCTTCTTTGTTTCCTGGATACCAGTTTTGTACTGTAGAATATTTTATTTCTGCATCATCTAAGGCTATTAATTCTACAACTGCGGCATGTAATTGATTTTCATCACGCATTGGAGCTGTACACCCTTCTAAATAGGAAACATAACTTCCTTTATCTGCTACCACTAAAGTTCTTTCAAACTGTCCTGTTCCACCTTCGTTTATTCTAAAATAAGTAGATAATTCCATCGGACATTTAACGCCTTTTGGAATGTAACAGAAAGAGCCATCAGAAAAAACAGCCGAGTTTAATGCTGCATAAAAATTGTCTGTAGTTGGTACTACTGTACCTAAATATTTTTTTACCAATTCTGGATATTCTTGTATTGCCTCAGAAATTGGCATAAAGATAATCCCTTTCTCTGCTAGTGTTTTCTTAAACGTAGTAGCTACAGAAACTGAATCCATAACAATGTCTACAGCAACATTGGCTAATTTTTTTTGTTCGTCTATAGAAATTCCTAAACGCTTAAAGGTGTCTAACAATTCTGGATCTACCTCATCTAAAGAGTTTAATTTAGGTTTCTTTTTGGGTGCAGAGTAATAGGCAATATCTTGAAATTTTGGTTTTTCATAATGTACATTTGCCCATTCTGGTTCTTCCATTTGTTCCCAAACTCTAAAAGCTTCCAAACGCCATTCAGTCATCCATTCTGGTTCGTTTTTCTTTTTAGAAATTGCTCTCACAACATCTTCATTTAAACCAATAGGAAATGTATCGCTTTCTATATCTGTATAAAAACCGTATTTATATTCTTGTGTTTTTAATTCTTCTTCTAGTTGTTCTTCTGTGTACTTACTCATAATTCTATTTCAATTTTTAAATTCCTTCCCTTTGGGAAGGTTAGGAAGGGCTTTTACAAACTAAAAGATTCCCCACAACCACAGGTTCTATTGGCATTTGGGTTGTTAAATACAAAACCTTTTCCGTTTAAACCTCCAGAATATTCTAAAGTGGTGCCTACTAAATATAAAAAGCTTTTTTTATCTACAATAAGCCTTACGTTGTTTTCTTCAAAAATTTTATCGTCTTCACCTTTTTTGTTATCAAAAGTTAGATCGTAAGATAAACCTGAACAACCACCACTTTTTACGCCAACTCTAACATAGTCTTTAGTTGCGTCAAAGCCATCATCTTCCATAAGTTCTATGACTTTTTTCTTTGCCGTGTCTGAAACTTTTATCATAATTTTAAATAGATTAAATCTAAATTGAGTGCAAATATACAATATAAGTCGTAGAAAAACACAGAACTTTCATTATCAAAAACGATGTTGTTATTGGTTTTATTGATTATTCTTTAAAACTAGGATTGTTGAGAAAAGAAGGGTCAGAAAGTGTAAGTAAAAAAGCTTTTAAATCTGCTTTTTCTTTTGGAGATAACCCTACACCACCTTGATTTACTTTTTTCATTAAAGGATCTATAGTTGACGATCTTTGCAAACCTTCTGAGTAGTGATTGATTACCTCTTCTAAAGTAGCAAATCTACCATCATGCATATATGGGGCTGTGTAAGCTAAATTTCTAATAGATGGCGATTTGAATTTACCATTGTCATTTGGGTCTCCAGTAACTGCACCCAAACCTAGATCTGTAAAATTGGTATCTAAACCATTGTTATGAAATTTGTTATCTGTCCAAAGGGGATTGTTGTTGCTTCCATGGCAATGAAAACAATCTCCCTTAGCTTCGTCCATAAAAATATTGAAACCATTTTCTTCTTCAGTAGTTAACGTTGCTTCTCCTAATAAGTATTTATCAAACTTACTATTGCCAGAAATTAACGTTCTTTCAAATTGTGCAATAGCTTTGGTTACTAGAGTTGAATCTATGTTTGAGCTACCAAAAGCTTGTAAAAATAACGCTGGATATTCTGGATGATTTTCTAATTTTTGAACAACATTTATCCAACTTTCGTGCATTTCTATAGGATTTGTAACAGGCTCAAAAGCTTGATTTTCTAGGCTGAATTCTTTTCCATCCCAATTAAAAAGTTCGTCGAAATTCCAGGCTAAATTAAATAAAGGCATGGCATTTCTGGTTCCTAATTTTTTATCAATGCCTAAACTAAACTGCTGATTATCTGAAAATGCGTTTTGTGGTTGATGACAACTTGCGCAAGACTGGGCATCATTACCAGAGAGTATTTTATCGAAAAACAACTTTTTACCCAAAGCAACACCTTCTTTTGTTAATGGGTTGTCTACAGGTATTATTGGTGCAATTAATTTATTTGCAAAAAGAGTTGGTATTTCTAACTTGTATGGAACAGGCGAATACATTTCATCTTCTTTTGATGCGCAATTCATCAGAAGGAGAAATGTACATAAAAACAGATATTTTTTTCTCATAATTTAATAGTTCTCGATACAAATTTTTTTATACTTCGAAAATTCAATCGAACTAACAACCAATAATTATTATGCCACATCGAGTGAAATTCTTTTTTCAAGAATTTTGTACCGAGATGTTTTTTACGAACCTACTTTTCCTAAAGAAAAAACCGATTTTCCGTTGGCACTCATTAATTTCTGGGCTTCAAAATTGGGCATTAAAACCGTATTTAGTTGGTTTAAATTCCATGTATTGGGGTTTTTAAACCACTCTGCTAGGTTTACGTTAATTTCTATGGTTGTATTTTCTTTTAAGTCGATAGCCCCTAAATCTACCTCAAAAGAAGTGTCTTCGAATTTTAAATTATTGGGGTCTGTTCTATCTACAGCTCTAATTGCGTGATAGTTAAAACCAGATTCCTGATTGTTTGTGTCTAAATACTTCCCATCAAATTGCATGTAATGATAGCCACCACCTAACATTTCTGGAACATTAAAGTTTACCGAATTTAAATCTTGATAAATGCCATCTGTATTGTCTGTATCAGAAAAACCGAAAGTAAATTTTAATTGTTGATTTCCTAAAGGAACTTGATTAAATTCGATTTCTAACCCAGTGTTATCACCAACATTTATTAATTGATAATTATTATTTAAATCACCAATATTAATATTAGAAACCACATATCTTAGGCGCTCAATACTTATTGATTCTCCATTTTTATTAATGAATTTAAATATTTTAAAATCTGATGATGTTACAGGAACACCGTCCCAATTATGCGTAAAATTTAGGGTAACATTAACGGTTTTTATATTTTCACAGCAATTTAATTCTGCTTTACAACCACTAAAAGTGATTACAATAATGAATATGAAACCTATAATTTTTTTCATTTTTTTATTTTATGTTGATGATTAATGCATCTGTAAAACCTTTATTTTCTGGAATATCTCCATTAGAACTACTACTTTCTCCTACTGCAATTATGTTTTTATTGTTGAGTTCTACAGCGTCATATAGAAAATCAATTTTAGAACCACCTACAAGTTTTTGCCACTCTATTTCTCCTAATGCATTTACTTTTAGAACCCAAGCATCGTTTTGTCCTTTATTGGTAAAACCTGCATCAGAACTTCGTGAACTTCCAGAAATTACAAACCCGTTGTCTTGTGTTTTAGAAATTGATCGAGCCACATCAAAACTAGTAGCGCCAATTGTTTTTTGCCAAATTAAACCTCCATCAGCATTTATTTTTAGCATCCATAAATCTGCAGCTCCATTATTATTTGTAATATCTTTATCAGAACTTCTTGTATCGCCAACAATCATAAAATTGCCGTCATTTGTTGCTGTTATTCCTCTTGGCTCATCAATTTCTGAGCCTCCATAATTTTTTTCCCAAAGTAAAGTTCCGTCATTAGAAATTTTTAAAATCCAAAAGTCATAACTTCCTTTATTATTGGTAATATCTACATCATTACTATCTGAAGAACCAGCAATAATAAAACTATTATCTTCAGTTTTTACAACACCAAAAGGGGTTTCTGTAAAAGAACCTCCATAGTATTTACTCCATTCTAAATCTCCAGAAACGTTAAGTTTTATAGCCCAGATATCACCACCTGCATGTCTTTGAGTTGATTTTGAATTTCCTTCTCCTCCCGAAGCTGTAACGTCTAAAACACCCGTAATTAAATATCCATTATCATCGGTTTGAAGTAAAGTTGTACCGTAATCTGCTCCAGGATAACCAAAGTTTTTTTGCCAAGAAAGGTTTCCATCAGCAGAGATTTTTATCAACCAAAAATCTTGTGAGCCTGCATTTGAAGTTACATTTCCATCAGAACTTTTACTATACCCTAAAAGGGCAAAACCGCCATCATTTGTGGTAATAATATCTGCTCCTCTATCATCATCTGAACCTCCAAAGGTTTTGCTCCAAATTAAAATATCTTTTGATGAGAATTTCATCACCCAAAAATCAAAACCTTCATTATTTTTGGTGGTAATATCTTCATCATTACTTTGAGTATAGCCAAGTATTGCGTAGCCACCATCATTGGTTTTTACGATTGATTGAGTGACATCATTTTTTGAACCTCCATAAGTTTCTGCTGTAATTGTTTCTGCGGTGTTTTCAATTATGATTAAAGGGTCTATAACCTCCATTTTAGAGCAATTACATAAAAAAATAAAACTTACTATGTAACAGATATTTTTCATGAAAAAATGGATACGTTTAGTTAACAACTAATTTTTTAATAAGAGTACTATTAACCTTTACAAGGTATATTCCTTTATTTAAATGGGTTGTATTTAAAACGTATTCTGATTGGTTTATTGTGTTTAAATCAACTACTTTTTTACCTAATATTGAAAAAACGCGAACACTATTAATCGTTTTATTATTAGCCATTCTGATGGTTACTTTTTCGGATACTGGATTTGGATATAAAGAAAATGAATTTTTGAGTTGTTGATTTTCTAATCCAAGAGTTCCGCTTTTTCTGATCACAAAAAAACCGTCATCAATATCACTAATAATAATATTTCCACTAGGAAAATAAGGATATACGTTCCAAACTCCATTAAATGCTGTGTTGTTATTATTAGGATAGGTGTCAAAATAACCTACTTCAGTGAAGTTTTTGTTTGTAGCATCAGAAACATCTATCATTCTAACACCTGCTGTATAACTTGCAAGGTAATAAATATTGTTTTTTACGTATCCGTTATGATCTATGGCTGCATTACTTCCAACATAATCGAAATGATATAAAGGATTGTCTAAATCTGTAAAATCAAAAACAATGGTTCTTGTATTGTTTCCTACTCTAAGTTCATCTAATTCATCACCTAAAATAAAATATTTAAAATCTTCTGTAAACCAACCTTGATGAGCATATCTAACATTGGTATAGCTTATTGTAGCGATTACTTTCGGATTATTTTTATCAGAAACATCTGCAATTACAACTTCATTTTCATTACTACCAATAAGAATTTCTTTTCCAGTATAATCATTATCAGGTCCGTTATAAGTTACAACTTGCGCATCATGAGAATAACCACCTGCAGCAAAACCACCTTCTGATATAGGATTTAAAGGATCTTGAATATTTATAAATATTGGGCCGCCTATATAAGTAGAGCTTCTACTTGCACCAACTATATAAGCATAACCACTTTCTTCATTAATTACGATATTATGAGCACTTCCAAATTCTGTAAAATGTACATCTGCACTAAATTCTTCAGGAGGAGTTGTAACCGTTCTTAATCGTTTTAAATCAAAAACTTGCATTCCATGGTTAAGTGCTTCACTTACAATAAATGCATAATCTTTATATACTTTTATATCTCTCCAAGAACTATTTACTGTACTTGTTTTAAGAGTACCTAAAATAATTGGAGTTAAAGGATTTGTAATATCTATAAAAACAACCCCTTTGTTTATGCCCATTAAAGCATATTCTTTTTGGGTATTTGGATCTGTCCAACCCCAACTATCATTTCCTTCTGTACCATTTCCTGCCAGAGTATTCAAAGAAATATGAGAAAGTAAATCGTAATTATTACAAGGATATATGTCTGCAAAACCATTAACACAAGGTGTTTGAGCAGCAGTTAAAAAGGCTAAAAAAAAGAGTAAAAATGTAATTTTTTTCATCGCATAAACTTTTACATTTCTCAAAAATACTATTTAATGGTTAAATTATTTAAATAACAGTGTTAAAGTGTTTAGTAGCTTTTTAAAATGTAACTATCTTTGCAAAATGTTAGAAGATAAAAATCAAAGCAAAACCTCTTTAGCTAAACTTGGTGAGTTTGGCTTAATTAACCATATTACAAAGTATTTTAAAATCAATCAGGCCTCTTCTGTAAAAGGAATAGGAGACGATGCTGCAGTTTTAGCGACTTCAGACAAACAAACTTTGGTAACTACAGATTTGTTAATAGAAGGTGTGCATTTTGATTTAAGTTATATGCCCTTAAAACATTTAGGGTATAAGGCTGTGATAGTTAATTTATCTGATGTATATGCGATGAATGGAGCTGCAGAACAGATTATGGTTTCTATTGCTGTTTCTAATAGATTTCCTTTAGAAGCTATTGAAGAATTATATGCAGGTATTCAGTTAGCTTGTGACACTTATAAAGTAGATTTAATTGGTGGAGACACCACCTCTTCTACCAAAGGAATGTTACTTTCTGTAACCGCTATTGGAAAAGCCGAAAAAGACAATGTTGTTTATAGAAATGGTGCTAAAGTAACCGATTTAATTGTGGTTTCTGGTGATGTTGGTGCAGCTTATTTAGGTTTGCAGGTGTTAGAAAGAGAAAAGCAAGTTTTTAAGGTAGACCCAAATAATCAACCAGATTTAGATAAATATACCTATTTAATTGAGCGTCAATTAAAACCAGAAGCACGTAAAGATGTAGCTGGTTTGTTAAAAGAGTTAGATGTAAAACCTACTGCTATGATTGATGTTTCCGACGGAATTTCATCAGAACTTTTTCATATTTGTACACAAAGTAAAGTAGGTTGTAAGGTCTATGAAGACAAATTACCTTTAGATCCACAAGTAATCTCTACTTGTGAAGAGTTTGAATTAGATTCTACCATGGTTGCTTTAAGTGGAGGTGAAGATTACGAATTGTTATTTACTGTGCCTATTGCCGATTTTGATAAAATAAAAGGCAATCCTAATTTTTCTATTATTGGGCATATTACAGAAGAAAATCAAGGCTTACAACTAGTAACAAGAGCCAACCAAGAAATTGAGCTAAAAGCCCAAGGTTGGAATGGAATGAAAGAGGAGTAAGTTTTTAAAAGATTTGTTTGATTATATAGATACGGAACATTTTTTAAAGTGCTTACATCAAACGGAGAAGGCAATTCATCTACATATAAAATTTTCTAATTCATTTTTATACGTCACTTTTTCTTACAGCTAAAGTTATTGTAAGTTACAATATTGGGTTTTTAATAAAAACCTTAACAGAATTTTATAAATGCCTTTAAAGCGGTAATTAATTCCTCTATGTTTTCAATATGGCTCATGTGCCCACCATTTAAAACCACAATTTTAGTATTGGTTTTTTTAGCCTCTTGTAAAGAGGTTTCTAAGTCTAAAACTGGGTCTTTTTTTCCAGTAATAATTAATTTTTTAAAACTGTTTTCAACCAAAACTGCACTGCTATTTTTACGAATTCGCATACCTTCGTTAGCAGCCATATAACCTTGTATTGGCGTTTGTAAGGCTTCCTGCAAAGCGACATTTATTTCTGTTTTAAATGTTTTTCTATTTGCTTCGCTAAATAAATTCACAAAAGACATTCTAACCATATTGGTAAAGTTACTTTGTATCATTTTGTTAGCTCTAAAACGTAGTTTTTTACGTTCTTCAGAATCTTCATTAGAGGTTGAATTTAATAAGCACAACCCCTTTATTTTAGAAGGATTATTTTTGGCTAGTTGCAAACTAACATAGCCTCCTAAAGAATGCCCAACCAAAATATATTTTCTAAGTTTTAGGTGTTTTAAAACAACTTCTACAGCCTCAGAAAACAGCTCTATAGTATGTACATAACCCAAACAATCGCTTTTTCCATGGCCTAACAAATCTATAGTAACAATCCTGTTTCTTTTTGAAAGTTTCGGTTTTATGGTATTCCACATTGTGGAATTTTCTAAAAAACCATGGATTAAAACCACAGCAGTTCCTTTTCCGACGTCTGAAAAGGAAATTTTTGCATTTTTAAAAGTGATGGTTTTTTGCATCATACAAAAATATGTATATTTTCATCTCTAAATCCATCAATTTATAAACAAAATAAAAGAAATTTAGATTGCTTATTTTTTATTTACGGTGCACTTATTCTATTGCTTCTCTTTTTTCTGCAATCTTTATAGAAAATGCTTTTAGAACTGAAACTTTATAAAGTTTATGCACATAAATTTCAGGCAATTAGGCGCTACTTTTTTAAGTTTTTTTGGTGGCTTTGGCTTGTTTTATAAAATAAGATTAAACAAATATCCAGAAAGGATAATACATAGGGTTACCACACCAAAAAAGATAGTTATTAATTTTAAAGTCATCACTTTTTTTAAAAGCATTGCTTCTGGTAAAGAAAGCCCTAAAACACCCATCATAAAAGCAATTGCAGTTCCTAAAGGAATTCCTTTTGCTACTAAAACTTGTACAGTTGGCAAAATTCCTGAGGCATTAGAATACATAGGCACTGCTAAAATAGTTGCAATAGGTACTGCAAATAAATTGTTTTTGTCTAAATATTTTTCAAAAAATCCTTCTGGAATATAACCATGCATTAAACCACCAATAGCAATCCCTACTAAAATATAAGGAATAATACCTTTTAAATTTTTACAACTTCATCCCAAATAATGGATAAACGCGCTGTAAATTTTTTATTTTCTGCTTTAAAAATATCCTGATTTCTTTGTGCATTTTCTAAAACCTTTTTTACCCAAGGAGTTAAAAAACGTTCTAATTTTAATTTTTGAAGAATAATTCCAGAAATCGACCCTAAAAGAACGCCACTTACCACGTAAATTAAGGTTGTTTTTAAACCAAACAATCCTATAAAAAGACCAATAGCCACCTCATTTACCAAAGGAGATGTAATTAAAAAAGCAAAAGTAACACCTAAAGGAATTCCTCCTCTTACAAACCCAATAAATAAGGGTACTGATGAACAAGAGCAAAATGGGGTAACCACTCCAAAAAGACTCGCCATTAGATATTCTAAACCATATAATTTATTTCTAGAAAGGTAATTTTTAACTTTATCAACTGGGAAATAACTATTTACAATTCCCATAAAAAAGATCACTACAAAGAGTAGAATAAGAATCTTTGTAGTATCATAAATAAAAAAATTAAGCGCTTCTGCTAAATGTTGTTCTTTGGTTAAATTAAGAACATCATAAACAAACCAATCTGCCAAATTTTGTATCCAATCAAACATTTTAAATGAGATTTATAACTGAAAAGCAACGAACTTTTTTAAAATAAAAAAGTTTATTTTTGCTTATATAATTTTGAAGAAACATTTGTTAAACTACTATACATATCCGCATGCAACTTCTAAAGAATGGGTAACTTTTGTTCATGGAGCAGGAGGTAGCAGTTCTATTTGGTTTAAACAAGTGCGCGATTTTAAAAAGCATTTTAACGTGTTGATTTTAGATTTACGAGGTCATGGAAATAGCAAGCCATCTTTAAAAGATACCTTTAACCCTAAATATACTTTTGATTCGATTACCAATGATATTGTTGAGGTTATAGAGCATTTAAAGATTGAAAAATCGCATTTTATAGGTATCTCTTTAGGAACTATTTTGATACGTAATTTGGCAGAAAAAAAACCAGAATTAGTGCAAAGTATGATCATGGGAGGTGCCATTATTAAATTAAATATTCGTTCTCAAATACTAATGAAACTCGGTGTAATTTTTAAATCGGTGGTACCATACATGCTATTGTATAAGTTTTTTGCATTTATTATTATGCCAAAAAGAAATCATAAAAAATCGAGATCGTTATTTGTAAATGAAGCTAAAAAACTTTACCAAAAAGAGTTTATAAGATGGTTTAAATTAACTTCAGAGATAAACCCGTTATTACGTTTTTTTAGAACAAAAGATATTAAAATACCTACTTTATATGTAATGGGCGCAGAAGATCATTTGTTTTTACCTTCAATAAAAAATATAGTTGCTAAACATGTTACATCTTCTTTATTTATAGTTGATAAATGTGGGCATGTTGTAAATGTAGAACAGCCAGAAACGTTTAATACAGAAACTATTAAATTTATTGAATCTTTAGCATAAAAAAAAGTGAGTTTATTATGGGTTCATAATATCCTCAATTTCATCTGCTTCAATAGGTATATTTTGCATTAAATTAATAGGATCTCCTTGTTCTTGAATCACAACATCATCTTCTAAACGAATACCAAAACCTTCTTCTGGAATATAAATACCAGGTTCTACAGTAAATACATTATTTGCTTGCATTGGCTCGTGTAATAAGCCATAATCATGTGTATCTAAGCCAATATGGTGACTTGTACCATGCATAAAATACTTTTTGTAAGCAGGCCAGTTTTTATCTTCATTTTGCACATCAGCTTTGTCTATTAAACCTAGTTTTAATAATTCTGATGTCATCAATTTACCAACTTCTACATGATATTCTTTCCAAATTGTACCAGGAACTAATAATTTTGTAGCTTCTTTTTTAACTTGATTAACAGCATTGTAAACAGCTTTTTGTCTGTCTGTAAATTTACCAGACACAGGTACCGTTCTAGACAAATCACTTGAGTAATTTGCATACTCTGCGGCAGTATCAAACAAAATTAAATCGCCAGCTTTACATTGCTGATTGTTCTCTGTATAATGCAAAACATTGGCATTGTTTCCAGAGGCAATTATAGGTGTGTAAGCAAAACCTTTAGATCTATTTCTTACAAATTCATGTAATAACTCTGCTTCAATTTCAAATTCCCAAACACCAGGTTTTATAAAGTCTAAAATTCGTCTAAACCCTTTTTCTGTGATGTTACAGGCTTGTTGCATTAAATCTAATTCAATTTGGTCTTTTACAGAACGTAAGCGTTGTAAAATAGGATTGCTTTTTGCTACAGAATGTGCAGGGTGTTTAGCCAACAACCATTTTGTAAATCGATCTTCACGAGTTTCAGTTGCTACATTTGCTCTGTAATGTTCGTTGGTGTTTATGTAAAAAGTATCTGCGTAAGACGCCATTTCAAACAAGACTTTTTCTAGGTCTTGCAACCAATAAATGGTTTGTACACCACTCGTTTTTGTAGCGGCCTCTTTGGTTAATTTTTCGCCTTCCCATACAGCAATATGTGCATTTGTTTCTGTTAAAAATAAAATTTCACGTAAATTTTCATTAGGGCAATCTGGAAACAGCATTAAAACACTTTCTTCTTGATCTACTCCACTTAAATAAAAAATATCTCTGTGTTGTTGAAAAGGCATTGTGCTATCTGCAGAAATCGGATAAATATCATTAGAATTAAAAACAGCAATACTATTTGGCTTCATTTTAGAAGCAAAATTTTTACGGTTTTTTATAAATAATTGGGAGTTTATTTGATGGTATTTCATATTGAATATTCTTTAAAACTCAAAGGTAAGAAATCTAAACACCAACATGAAATACGAAATGTATAACAAGCACTTTGTCACGCTGTAAACGTTTCAACCAAAAGTGACAAAACAATGTGTGAGACGCTTACAGCGTGACATATCGTATGAAAAAAATTCTACAAAAAAACTAATTTTCCCCTTTGGGGGATAAAAGGGGGCTATCTTCTTTTTTTTGGCGCTCCAGTTCTACCTCTACCAGAAGTAGCTCCAGCAGCTTTATTTTCTTTAAAATGTGGTTTTCTTTTTGGTTTTCTTTTTGATGCAGAACTAGTTTCAGTACCTGATTTTCTATTGGAGTTTGTTGTTTTTTTCTTTTTACCAAAAGACTTTTTGCTTTGTGTTGCGGCTCTTTTAGGTGGTGCAGTATCTGTAGGCTCAAAACCTTCTAAAATGGTAGATTTTAATTTTTCTTGTAAAAGTTTTTCTATTTCGTTTTGGTATTCAGTTTCTTCACTACACACAAAAGAAATAGCCTCTCCAGCTGCACCTGCTCTACCAGTTCTACCAATTCTATGCACATAATCTTCGGGTACATTTGGCAATTCGTAATTAATAACGTGTGGTAATAAAGGAATATCTAAACCACGAGCAGCAATGTCTGTAGCCACCAAAATTTTAATTGTATTTTCCTTAAAATTTTTCAGCGCTTTTGTTCTGGCCCCTTGGCTTTTATTACCATGTATAGCAGCAGCAGAAATACCTGCTTTCATTAGCTTTTCAGTTAACTTATTAGCACCATGTTTCGTTCTTGTAAACATTAAAACTTGAGACCAATTATTATCTTTTATCAATTTAATAGCCAACTCAGTTTTTCGTTTTTTATCAACCTTGTATACTTTGTGAGTAACCTTTTTTGCAGTCGAATTCTGTGGTGCAGTTTCTACAGATACAGGATTTTTTAAAATACCAGCAGCTAATTTTTTTATATCATTAGAAAAAGTAGCAGAGAACAGAAGGTTTTGCCTTTTTGCAGGCATAAAACTGATTATTTTGTTAATATCTCTAACAAACCCCATGTCTAACATTCTATCTGCTTCATCTAAAATTAATACATCTACACGTTTAAAAGACACAGCTTTTTGGTTATGTAAATCTAATAATCTACCAGGTGTTGCCACTAAAATATCTACACCTCTTTTTAAAGTTGCTATTTGTTTTGCTGGCTTTACACCCCCAAAAACAACAGCAGAATATATGTTTAAATACTTACTATACTCTCTAACGTTCTCGTAAACTTGTGCAGCCAATTCTCTTGTAGGTGTTAAAACCAAGGCACGTAAAGGCCTGTATTTTGGGTGTTTTGTTTCCGATAAATAGTGTAAAACAGGCAACGTAAAACCTGCAGTTTTACCTGTTCCTGTTTGTGCAGAAGCTAAAATATCTTTGCCTTCTAAAATATGTGGAATTGCTTTTTCTTGAATGGGAGATGGTTTTGTATATCCTTTTTCTTCAACTGCTTTTAAAATGTTTTTGGATAAACCTAAATCTTTAAATGTCATATATAATTTTTAAAAAATAGCATTTAAGTAACTATTTCTGCTACAAAGATACGTTCTTTAAACTTGAAGTAAATTTACCTGCAAAATCTTGCAAAATTTATAGGTATAATTTAAAATTTTCATTCTTTTTTTGGGGCGTTTTAACGGGCTTTCACTACTCGCTTTTTTTCGTTCCTCAAAAAGAACTCAAACAAATCGTTCAATCCCTAACGCAAAAGGCATACTTAGAAGCAAATTGCAAAAATTAAAAGCTTTTACTTGTCAAAAAACAAATCAATAAAAAATTTAAAAGATGTTAATTTTTTTGATAATGATTTTACAAGTGGTAAATTCATCATCTCAAAATTCAAATGTACTTTATTATGAAAACTTTTTTTAACCTTTTAACTCTCTGTTTTTCAGCATCATTATTGGCGCAAATACCAACAAATTCAACAGTTATTCAAAATTCTTTAGAACAAAAAACCAAGATGATGAATACATCGATGGTTAAAAATATTGCGTTTACCAATATTGGCCCAACTGTAATGAGCGGACGTGTAGCAGATGTTGCTGTAAATCCAGAAAATACCACAGAATTTTATGTTGGTTACGCTTCAGGTGGTTTGTGGTACACGAATAATAATGGAACTACTTTTACGCCAGTTTTAGACAACTCGCCAACACAAAATATTGGTGATATTGCTGTAGATTGGAACTCAGGAACCATTTGGGTAGGTACAGGAGAAAAGAATTCATCGCGTTCTTCATACGCAGGTATTGGAATGTTAAAATCTACAGATAAAGGAAAAACATGGACAAATGTTGGTTTGCCAGATTCGCATCACATTAGTAGAATTCTAATCAACCCAAATAATGCAAACGAAGTTGTTGTGGGTGTTATTGGTCATTTGTACTCACCCAACCAAGAAAGAGGTATTTTTAAAACTATAGATGCTGGTAAAACATGGACAAAAACGCTATTTATTAACAACGATACAGGTATTATAGATGTGGCTGCTGCGCCAGAAGATTTTAATATTATGTATGCAGCATCTTGGGAAAGAGAACGTAAAGCATGGAATTTTGATGGTGATGGAAATAACTCTGCAATTTATAAAAGTACAGATGCAGGAAACAGTTGGTCAAAAGTTAGCGATAATTCAGGGTTTCCAATAGGAGATGGTGTAGGTAGAATTGGTTTAGCGGTCTTTAATAAAAATACAGTGTATGCTTTGCACGACAGTCAATTTAGAAGGCCTAAAGACAAAAGTAAAAAACCTTCAGAAACTTTAGCAAAAGAAGATTTTAAAACCATGTCTAAGGCAGATTTTTTAAATCTATCAGATAAAAAACTAAACATCTATTTAAAAAACAATGGTTTTCAAGAAAAATACCGCGCAGAAAATGTAAAACAAATGGTACGTGTTGGTACTGTAAAACCTGTTGATTTAGCTAGTTATTTAGAAGATGCAAATGCCATGTTATTTGACACACAGGTTATTGGTGCAGAGGTTTTTAAAACTACAAATGGTGGGTTGTCTTGGAAAAAAACACACAAAGATTATTTAGATGGTGTGTACAGTTCTTATGGGTATTATTTTGGTGAAATTAGAGTCGATTTACAAGACCAAAATGCCATTTACGTTTTAGGTGTTCCCATCATTAAATCTAAAGATGGAGGAAAAACATTTACCTCTATCAGTAAAGAAAATGTACATTCAGACCATCAAGCTTTATGGATAAACCCCAAAAAACCGGGTCATATTTTAAACGGTAATGATGGTGGTTTAAATCTTTCTTACGATGATGGTGAAAATTGGTTAAAATTAAATGACCCAGCTGTTGGTCAATTTTACTCAGTGTATGCAGATAATCAGAAAAATTATAAAGTTTATGGGGGTTTGCAAGACAATGGTGTTTGGGTTGCAGACAACAATGCAAAAATGGATAAAAGTTGGTATCAAAAAGGGCAAAACCCATACAAATCTATTATGGGAGGAGATGGTATGCAAGTGCAAGTTGATGACAGAAACCCAAATATTGTATATACAGGATATCAGTTTGGAAACTATTATAGGATTAATAGAGAAACAGGTAAAAACGAATACATTCAACCCAAACATACTTTAGGCGAAACACCATACAGGTTTAATTGGCAAACACCTATTCACTTATCAAAACACAACCAAGATATTTTATATTTAGGAGGCAATAAATTACACAGATCTTTAAACAAAGGCGATGATTGGGAAACCATTTCTGACGACTTAACCACAGGAGGTAAAAAAGGAAATGTGGCTTATGGAACTCTAACCACAATTTCAGAGAGCCCATTTCAATTTGGGTTAATTTATGTAGGTTCAGATGATGGATACATCAATGTAACCAAAAATGGAGGGGGAAGTTGGACGCGAATTTCTAATAATTTACCACAAAATTTATGGGTTTCTAGAGTAATTGCATCAGCACATAAAAAAGAACGTGTATATGCAACTTTAAATGGTTACAGGTTTGATGATTTTACAACCTATATATACATGTCTAACGATTTTGGTCAAACCTGGAAAAACATTAGTAGTAACATGCCAGCATCACCCGTAAACGTAATTAAAGAAGATCCAAAAAACGAAAATCTATTGTATGTAGGTACAGATAATGGCTTGTATGTGTCTTTTCATCAAGGAAATTCTTGGGAAGCATTTGCAAACAATTTACCCAATGTAGCAGTACATGATTTGGTAATACAACCTACGGCAAAAGATTTAATTGTAGGCACACATGGTAGAAGTTTATACAAAACCAATATTGCCAGCTTACAAGAAATGACTGAGGCAGTTTTAGCAAAATCAACACATATATTTGCAACAAATAACATTAGAAAAAATAGAAATTGGGGGCGTTCTTGGAGTCAATGGAGAGATGCTTACACACCAGAAATTACGATTCCTTTTTATGTAAAATCAAATCAAAAAGTTACAGTTTCTATTTTTAATGATGATGTAAAGGTAAACACTTTAAATATAGATGCTACAAAAGGTTATAATGCAGTAAAATTTGATGTTTCTTTCTCTAAAACAGGAAAAAGAGCTTTTGAGAAAAAGAATAAAAAAGTAACTATCAACAAAGCCAAAAATGGTGTTTATTATCTTCCAAAAGGAAAATATACCGTAAAAATTGGTGCTGCAGAAAGTGAGTATGAAATAAAATAAAACAACTCAAATCTCACAGGTTTTAATCAAGAAAAACTTCAAGATTTTATAGATAGAAAAGTTACTTTTAAAACTTTTTTTGAAGAGGCAAATCTAAACCCCAAAGCCAATTTAATAAAAGGCATTATTTGCGGTTATAGAATTGTAAATTTCATTTGAGAGCCGAAAAGCAACATCAAAAAAATACAAATGGTTATTTTTAACGTCAGGTGAAAAGGTTATTTAAAACAATTCTAAATACACGTGAAAACATTTTAAATTCTTTGTAAAGCAGGCTGTTTCGTTGTATTTTTGTTTGAACAATTTTAATTTAAATATACAATGAGCGGATTTTTTAAATCTTCAATTGGAAGAAAGGTAGCAATGGCGCTATCAGCACTGTTTCTAATGTTCTTCCTCTTACAGCATTTAGCCATTAATATTTTATCGGTTTTTAGTCCAGAATTATTTAATGAAGTATCACACTTTATGGGTACCAACCCGGTAGTACAATTTGCATTGCAGCCTGTATTAATTTTTGCAGTGGTTTTTCACTTTGTAATGGGCTTTATTTTAGAACTAAAAAATAGAAAAGCAAATGGTGCTGGATATGCAAAAAACAACGGTGCTGCAAATTCTACTTGGTTTAGTAGAAATATGATTTTAAGCGGAATAACTATTCTTGCTTTTATTCTCTTACATTTTATTGATTTTTGGTTCCCAGAAATTAACACAAAATTTATTCAAGGCGATTGGTCTGGAACCATGAAAGGAGTTGAAGGATTGCGTTACCACGAAGAATTAGTGCATAAATTTGTAAATCCTTTAAGAGTGGGTGCTTATGTTTTAGCATTTGTATTCTTAGGATTGCATTTAGCTCATGGTTTTACTTCTGCTTTCCAATCAATTGGAGCTGCTTCTCTAAGAAAAAAATTAGAGAAATTAGGAATCGTATATTCAATTATAGTGCCTTTAGGATTTATTTTCATTGCACTTTATCATCACTTTAACCATTAATCTTATTAAACTATGGCTTTAGATTCAAAAGTACCTCAAGGTCCACTTAAAGATAAATGGACAGATTATAAAAATAAAATTAACTTGGTTAACCCTGCCAACAAACGCCATATAGATATTATTGTAGTTGGTACAGGTTTAGCAGGTGGTTCTGCTTCTGCTACTCTAGCAGAATTAGGCTACAATGTAAAAGCATTTGCTTATCAAGATTCTCCACGTAGAGCGCATTCAATTGCAGCACAAGGTGGTATAAACGCAGCAAAAAACTATCAAGGAGATGGAGACTCTACCTATAGATTATTTTATGATACTGTAAAAGGTGGAGATTATAGATCTCGTGAAGCAAACGTATACAGATTAGCAGAGGTTTCTGCAAATATTATAGACCAATGTGTAGCGCAAGGTGTACCTTTTGCACGTGATTATGGTGGTTTGTTAGACAACCGTTCTTTTGGTGGTGTTTTAGTTTCTAGAACGTTTTACGCAAAAGGGCAAACAGGTCAGCAATTATTATTAGGTGCTTACTCTGCAATGAATAGACAAATAGCACGTGGTAAAATAGAAATGTTTAACAGACATGAAATGTTAGACGTCGTTGTTGTTGATGGAAAAGCAAGAGGAATAATAGCACGTAATTTAGTAACAGGAGAAATTGAAAGACATTCTGCACATGCAGTTGTTATAGCTTCTGGGGGTTATGGTAACGTATATTTCTTATCTACCAATGCAATGGGTTCTAACGTAACTGCAGGATGGAAAATTCATAAAAAAGGCGCGTATTTCGCAAACCCTTGTTATACGCAAATTCACCCAACTTGTATCCCACGTTCAGGAGATTATCAATCTAAATTAACCTTAATGTCTGAATCTTTACGTAATGATGGGCGAA
Source organism: Polaribacter sp. YIW18 (assembly GCF_057219325.1). Taxonomy (NCBI): domain Bacteria; kingdom Pseudomonadati; phylum Bacteroidota; class Flavobacteriia; order Flavobacteriales; family Flavobacteriaceae; genus Polaribacter; species Polaribacter sp. YIW18. The sequence goes on from NZ_JBXVVE010000001.1 coordinate 432,677, forward strand.
TTTGGGTTCCAAAGAATTTAGACGACGTAAAATTAATTAGAGAAGGAAAGAAAAGACCTACAGATTTATCTGAAGACGAAAGAGATTACTATTTAGAAAGACGTTACCCTGCATTTGGTAACTTAGTACCACGTGATGTAGCATCTAGAGCTGCAAAAGAACGTTGTGATGCTGGTTATGGTGTAAATGCAACAGGAGAAGCTGTGTATTTAGATTTTGCTGCGGCTATTGTAAGATATGGTACAGAGCAAGCAAAAGTAAAAAATATAAAAAATGCATCTGATGCAAAAATTAAAGAACTAGGTAAAGCAATCGTAAAAGCAAAATACGGTAACCTATTTCAGATGTACGAGAAAATTGTAGATGAAAACCCGTACGAAACACCAATGATGATTTATCCTGCGGTACACTATACAATGGGTGGTGTTTGGGTTGATTATAACTTGATGACTACAATTCCTGGTTGTTATGCAATTGGAGAAGCAAATTTCTCTGATCATGGAGCTAATAGATTAGGCGCATCTGCTTTAATGCAAGGTTTAGCAGATGGTTATTTTGTGTTACCATATACGATTGGAGATTATTTAGCAGATGATATTAGAACAGGAAAAATTCCTACAGATACTCCAGAATTTGATGAAGCTGAAAAATCAGTAAAAGAAAATATCAATTTCTTTATCAATAATAAGGGAACAAAATCTGTAGATTCTTACCACAAAAAACTAGGTAAGATTATGTGGGATAAATGTGGTATGTCTAGAAATGCAGAGGGTTTAAAAGAAGCAATTGAAGAAATTTCAGAACTTAGAAAAGATTTTTGGAAAAATGTTAACGTTCCTGGAGAAGCAAACGAATTTAATGAGCAGCTAGCAAAAGCAGGAAGAGTAGCAGATTTTCTTGAACTAGGAGAATTGTTTGCAAAAGATGCCTTAGTTAGAGAAGAATCTGCAGGAGGACATTTTAGAGAAGAACATCAAACACCAGAAGGAGAAGCAAAAAGGCTAAAAGAATTCCAATTTGTGTCTGCTTGGGAGTATAAAGGAGAGCCAAAAGATGCAGTATTGCATAAAGAAGCTTTAGAGTACGAAAACATAGAAGTAAAAGAAAGAAGTTATAAATAATATAGTTGATGGTTGATGGTTGTTGGTTTCTGGAAACAAAAACTAACAACAAACAACTAAAAACCAAAAACTAAAAAAAATGAATTTAACACTTAAAATTTGGAGACAGAAAGACGCTAGTTCAAAGGGTCAAATGGTAGATTATAAAGTAACCGAAATTTCAGAACATATGTCTTTTTTAGAAATGATGGATGTGCTAAATGAGCAGTTAGTAAATTCTGGTGAAGAACCTGTAGCTTTTGATCATGATTGTAGAGAAGGTATTTGCGGAATGTGCTCTATGTACATTAACGGAGAAGCACATGGACCAGATAGAGGCATTACAACATGCCAATTACATATGCGTATGTTTAAAGATGGAGATACAATTACTATAGAACCTTTTAGAGCAGCAGCATTTCCTGTAGTTAAAGATTTAGTAGTAGATAGATCTGCTTTTGATAGAATACAGCACGCAGGGGGTTATATTTCTGTAAACACCTCAGGAAACACACAAGATGCAAATTCAATACCTATTGCTAAAGAAGCAGCAGATACAGCTATGGATGCAGCAACTTGTATTGGTTGTGGTGCTTGTGTAGCAACTTGTAAAAATAGTTCTGCAATGTTATTTGTGGGTGCAAAAGTATCTCAATATGCATTATTGCCACAAGGACAAGTAGAAGCTGCAGACCGTGTACAAAATATGGTAGCACAAATGGATTTAGAAGGCTTTGGTAACTGTACAAATACAGGTGCTTGTGAGGTAGAATGCCCTAAAGGAATTTCTTTAGACAACATTGCAAGAATGAACAGAGAATTAATGAAAGCTTCTATTTAAAAACATAAGTCATTTCGAGGTACGAAGCAATCTTTTAATTTAAAACAAAAAACCCAAAACATATTGTTTTGGGTTTTTTTGTTTTAAACTATTCCATATCTTTAAAAAAATCTTTTAAAGGAATGTCTAAAGTGTTTAACATGTGTAGTAGTCTTTCTACATCTAACTTTGTTTTTCCTTTTTCTACTTTAAAATAGCCACTTTCTGTTAACCCTAAAGATCGTGCCATAGAAAACTGATTGATGCCTTTATTTTGCCTTTCTGCAGCTAATTTTTTTAAAATTGCTTGGTATTTTAAAGCAACTCTTTCTCTTTCTCTTTCTCTTTCTCTTTCTCTTTCTCTCATCATATGTTTTTTTCAAAAATAAGATAAAAATTATACATTTTTACTTTCCATTTTGGACTAACGGTTTTCAGGTACATAGAGGCATCCCTGAATTCAGTTAGTCTAAAATGGAAAGTGATTTTTTAGGTTTTATTAAAAAAGTTTCTCAGATTTGGAGAAAGAAATTGCTATGAAAAAAGAAAACTTCCCCTATAAAAAAAAGAAAAAATAGACACAGAACTAACTGTAGCTATAGTAAATTTTAGTTTTGCTTACTGCTTACTGCTTACTGCTTACTGCTTACTGCTTACTGCTTACTGCTTACTGCTTACTGCCTACTAAAAAAAAAACTCCGCTTGCGGAATTAAGAAATATAAAAATCCTGTAAATAAATGTACAACTTAAAACCATTGCCTATGTAAATAAACACTAACAAGCAGAGGAAGTGTTGCAAAAGTACCATTTTTTCTACAAGTTTTTTATAGAATTTTAGACTTGTTTACTCATTTAAAATCTTAAAAAAATAATTAACAAACCCAGTAAAAATGGGTTTTAAATTTTACAAAATGAAAAGATTAATATTAAGTCTAGTATTTTTACTAGCAGTAGGAGTAAGTTTTATAAATGCATCTTCTAATGATGAAGTTTTACCAAATAGCAAAGAAGCAATCGAAGTTGTAGAAGAGTTTGGGTGCGCAAGTGATTGTGTCCAAGCATCAAGGGAGGGAGCTTTAGCATTTGCCGAAGACCATGAAGACAGAAGTCCAGAAGGTGAGTTAATGCAACTTTATGGTAATTTTTATACTGCCTGTTATAGTGCTAATTGTGCTTAAATCAATAAATTTAGATGTATAGAGAAAAATTATTCTCTATACATCTTTTAAAAAACTATTATGAGATTATTAAAAATATACCTAGCAATTTTACTTTTTTTTACAACATCAATATTTGTTTCTCAAACAAATTTTTATGGAATTATTGAATATGAATCAAAAATAAATGGGAAAAAATTAGATGAATACTTATCTAAAAAAAGAAGTGAAATTAAAAATAATTATGTAGTAAAATCACTTGATAAAGTCTTCTTTTATACTAAAGGCATTAAATCAAAACTAATTTTTACAGACAGAAAAGGGTTATTTATAGTTGAGGATAAATTAAGTCTTGACATTCAGGATTTAGGACAAAGAATTAATTATACAAGTGCAGGTGGTACTAAAGAATATTATTATGATGACAACAACAAAACATATTTAATTAAAGAATGTGATGCAGTTGGTGAATGTTTTATTTTTCCTAACAAGTTTTTAAAGTGGCAATTAACGCAAGAAACAAAAAAGATAAATGGCTATATCTCTTATAAAGCAACTAGAAGTAATGGTAAAGTAATAGCTTGGTACACCCCAAAAATACCTATAAGTTTTGGGCCTAAAGGCGAATATGGCCTACCTGGTCTTATTTTAGAATTAGCTATAGGAAAAATTATTTTTAAAGCAAAAAAAATAGTTTTAAATCCAAAGCAAAAAATTATTGTTGAGGAATTAAAAGGAGGAGAGTTTGTTACATTTGAAGAATACAAAAAAATTATAGCAAAAGCTAAGAAGAAAGTTTTTGGTAATTAACTTTTTAGATCTCATAGTTTTTACCTTTATGATTAAAACAAAAGGATTGGTATGAAATTTACTTTTCCCATTTTATTACTGTGTATATCTACAACACTTTTTTCTCAAAAAGTAAATGGTACTGTAAAATATCAAGTTAGTTTAAATTTTACATTACAAAATATATTAAAAGAAGAGCAAAAACCATTTAAAATCTTAAAAAAATAATTAACAAACCCAGTAAAAAATGGGTTATAAATTTTACAAAATGAAAAAATTAATATTAAGTCTAGTATTTTTACTAGCAGTAGGAGTAAGTTTTATAAATGCTTCTTCTAATGATGAAGTTTTACCAAATAGCAAAGAAGCAATCGAAGTTGTGGAAGAGTTTGGGTGCGCAAGTGATTGTGTAAGCTGGGCAAAAGAAAGAGTTTTTGAAATTGCTTATGATGCTAACCAGCATCCAAATGATGAGCCTTTATATATGGGAATTTATATGAGAGATTATTCTTTATGTTATAAAGTAAAATGTTAATACTAATTATTACTCCTCAAATAATTTATATTTTGGGGAGTATTCAATTCTTCAAAAATGAAAAATACATTATTTATATTAATCTTTTTCTTTTATTTAACACCAATTTTTTCTCAAAAAATTGAAGGTAAAATAACCTATTTAGCAACTTCTAAAAATGCGATAAAATATATTAAAGAAAAAAAAACAAAAAAAAGTGCAGTAATAGATATTTATAAAAGAGCTAAAGATGTTGAAGTAGTTTTAAAATTTAATGAAACTATTTCTGAATACTATACATTGGAAAAAATAGATTTAGATAATAAAAATGGTTATAATTTTACTCATATTATGGCAGGAGGTGAAAAAAAATATTATACTTACAATTCTACTTTGAAATATAAAAATGAGACATTAGATTGTTATCTATTAGGAGATTGTTTTTTAATAGAAAATAATTTACCAAAATGGAATTTAAAACAGGACACAAAAAAAATCCAAGGGTTTTTATGTTATAAGGCTATTCTAAATAATCCAAGAAATAACAAAATTATACTTGAAGCATGGTACACCCCAAAAATTCCTTATCAATATGGGGTAATGAATTATTACGGTTTACCTGGTTTAATTTTAGAAATAAATAAAAATACTTTTACAATAACTGCTACTAAAATAGAATTAAATCCATTAGAAAAAATTAAAATTGAAGAACCTAAAGGGTTTAAAAAATTATCATATAAAGAGTTTAAAGAAATCTTAAAAAAGAACTCTCCTTTTAAAGACTAAAATAAAAATAGTCATTATTCTATATTCCATGAAACCTATTATTATCTTTTTATTACTGTGTATATCTACAACACTTTTTTCTCAAAAAATAAGTGGTAAAATTACTTATGTTGTTTCTATGGAGCCTATTTCAGAAAAAATAATAGATTCTGTATCAAAAAAAAATATTCTAAAAAAAACTAGAATGGACAAATGGGTGCAAAATATTTTAAAAAACACTCCAAATGTAAATGCATTTTTAAGTTTTTCTAAGGAAGAATCTCTTTACAAAGTAGAAGATGAGATGCAAAATGATGGGAAATCTATTTTTAACATGAATAGAATTTTTGCAGGTGGAGACAATAAATATTATAAGAACACAGCAACCAAAGAGCAATTTCGTGAGAGCTCTACTTTTGGAGATTTATTATTAATAGAAATGCTGCCTAAGAAATGGCAAATAACACAAGAAACTAAAAAAATAGGCAATTACGTGTGTTTTAAAGCAATAGATATTGAATCTAAAAACACAAAAATGAAACCCTTAGTTTGGTTTACACCAGAAATACCTGTGAGCTTTGGACCAAAAGAGTTTAGTGGTTTACCAGGTTTAGTGTTATTAGTAGAAATGCATAAAAGAAGAATTGAGGCAACAAAAATAATATTAAACCCTGCTGAAGAAATAGAAATTACAAAGCCCGAAAAAGGCAAAAAAATAACAGCCGAAGAAATTGAAAAAAGAGGAAAATCTTTTTGGAAAAGAACTAGGAAACAATAAAAAAATCCCTAATGAAAAAGAAAAGTCTATTTGTATTGTTTTTTATAGTTTCTATTACTCTTTTCGCCCAAAAAGTAACTCTTTCTGGTACAGTAAAAGATAGTTTACAAAATCCAATGCCTTATGCCAATGTAATTGCAAAACCCAAAGATGTTTCTAAAAACTTACAATTTGCTATTACAGATAATGAAGGTTTTTACAAATTGGTGGTAGCACAAAAAGACACGCTAACCATTAGTATTTCTTATTTGGGTTACAAACCCATAGAGTATCAATTTATTGCGCTTAAAAACTCTAAAAAAGATTTTATTTTAAAACAATCATCAGAAAGTTTAGATGAAATTGTTATAGAAATGCCAGTAACCGTAAAAGGAGACACCACTACTTACAAAACAGACAAATTTGTAGATGGTACAGAGCGTAAATTAAAAAATATATTAAAAAAATTACCAGGCGTAGAAGTTGGTAAAAACGGTAGTGTTACTGTACAAGGTAAAAAAGTGACCAAAATGCTGGTAGATGGCAAAAAGTTTTTTGGAGGTAACTCTAAATTGGCGGTAGAAAATATACCTGCAGACGCAGTTGGTAATGTAGATGTTATAGACAACTATAACGAAGTCGCTTTTTTAAAAGGTTTAACAGATTCTGATGAAATGGCGATGAACATCAACCTAAAAGAAGACAAAAAACGCTTTGTTTTTGGTGATGTTGAGGCTGGCAAAGGCAATAAAAACTTTTACAAAACCAGTGCCAATTTATTTTATTATGCACCCAAAATAAACGTAAACTTTATAGGAAACCTAAATAATATTGGCGAAAAAACCTTTACGTTTAGAGATTATTTAAGTTTTTCTGGTGGTATAAACAGTGTTTTTAGTGGTAATTTTAATTTTAGAGGTGGCGATTTTGCTCAATTTATGCAAAGTAATGATGTTGTAAAAAGCGAGCAAAAATTTGGGGCGTTAAACATTACAAAAACCGCTAATTCTAAATTAGATGTTTCTGGTTTTGCCATTTTTTCTAGTAGCAATATTGGTAATTTTAAAGAAGATTTTAACGAGTATAATACTTTCACAGAACAAAGAACCAATAGCACAAATGCAGATAATTTATTGGGTATTGGAAATCTAAATATAGAATTTACACCCAACTCTAAAGAAAAATGGTACGCACGTTCTCAAGTAAAAAGAACCAACAATACACAATTCAATAGTTTAAATTCTATAGTAAACAATGTAGAAAATAATATACAAACTAATAGAAATTTAACTGCAACGTATATTAATCAAAATATAGAATGGCATAAAAGACAAAATGATAAACACACATTTTCTAGTGTAGTAAATTATGTTTTTGATAAAAGTAAAAAAGATGCTTTTTGGGAAACTCAAAACCCAATTTTACAAGGTTTAATTCCTACAGATAATAGCCAAAATCTAATTAGAATTTTACAAGAAAAAAATACCCAAGAGCAAAACATAGATGGTGTTTTTAAACATTTTTGGGAAATTAACAACAGCAATCACATATATTCTACTTTTGGGAACAAGCTTTTAATTGAAGATTTTTTTACAGACGATAGCCAACAGTTAGACAATGGAAATAGTAATAATTTTAAAACAAATGGTTTTGGCAATGCTGTAAATTTTAAATTGAATGATCTTTTTGCAGGTGTACATTATAAATTTAGAACAGGCATTTTTACTTTTAAACAAGGCGCTTTTTTACATAATTACAATTGGCAAGTAAATCAACAAACCCAAACAAACAAAAACAAATGGGTGGTTTTACCCGATTTTTTAGCAAAAATTGAGTTTAATAAATCAAAAAAAATCACCATTAATTACAATTTAAAAACTTCTTTTTCAGACGCAAGTAGGTTTGCTAATCAGTTTTATTTACAATCGTATAATTCGGTTTTTAAAGGGAATGAAAATTTAGAAAACAACTTGTATCATGCAGCACGTATTTATTACAGTAGATTTAGTTTGTACAGAGGTTTAATGCTTTTTGTAAATTTAAATTATAACAAACAAATACAAGGCGTTAGAAATACAGTTGCTTTTGATGCAAATAATACAGATCCTGCACAGAGAATCAATCAGTTTTTAACTGCTAAACTATTTCAAAACCCATCAGAAGATTTAAGAGGAAACATTCATTTAGAAAAAAGCATTAAAAATATAAAATACAAGTTTGATGTTGGTTTTAACAATAGTAGTTATATCCAAGAAATAGACAGCAATTTACAAACTAATAAAAATAAAAGTTATAATTACGAAGCTGGTTTTGAAACAATATTTGATAATTTTCCAACGATAGAAATTGGTGTTAGTAGAGATATTGGTCGTTTTGTATCACCATCAAATACCTCTAAATTTATTACAACACAACCTTTTGCAACCATTGATTATGATTTTTTAGAAGGTTTTATTTTTAATTTTGATTACAGAAAAAGTATTTATGAAAATAAAGATTTAGGGCAAAAAAACACCTACGAAATTGCGAATACAACTTTATCTTACAAAAACGAAAATTCAGCTTGGTCTTATAAAATAAGTGCACAAAATTTATTGAACGCACAATTTAAACAAAGCAACCGTTTTTCAGATTATGTAGTTTCAGATAGTAAAACCTTTATTTTACCAAGAATTATTATGTTTAGTATTGGGTATAATTTGTAGGTTTCAGTCTACAGTCTACAGTCTACAGTCTACAGTCTACAGTTGGCACTCTCAGTTTCCAGAATTTAACTGCCTGCCAACGAAATCATTTCCTCCCAAAATCAGCAGGAATTTCACCCCAAGCTTTGGTTTCCCATTTTAAAATAGGGTTTTTAAAGGTGTTTTCTTTTAGCCATTTTTCGGCTCTTTCTATCAATGTCAACAGCTCTTTATTAGAGGCATCAAATTGTAAGTTTGTTTTACATTTTTTTTGACGAATCCAACTCATGGCAATTTTAGAATCTGAATAAATAGGAATGTCTTCTTTTTTTTTGGCTTTTAGCAAAGCAATACCATGCACAAGTGCTAAAAACTCGCCAATATTATTGGTGCCCTTATTAAAAGGGCCTTTTCTAAAAATTTCTTTTTTGTTGTGCGTTAAAACACCTCTGTATTCCATTTTTCCTGGGTTTCCAGCACAAGCAGCATCAACAGAAATACTTTCTAAGTTGGGTTTGCCAAATTTAGCTTTCTCTTTGGTAGATAAAGCTGGTTTTTTAGTGTTTTTTCCTTTATAGTCTTCGTATTTTCCTTTAGAAGCTTTTTCAGCTTCGTTTAAATTGGCAAAAGACTTGTACTGTGCATTTTCAAAACCATCAATTTGTTGTTTACAAACCTTCCAAGAAGTAAAAACACCTTTTTTGCGGCCACTCCAAACTACATAAAACCTCTTTTTACTCATTCGTAGTTATAATTATTTCTTCTATAACTTTTGGAAAATAACGTTGTTCTAAAATATGAATTTTTTCTGCAATCGTTTCAGGGGTATCCTGCTCAGTTAAAGTTGTTTTTGCTTGAAAAATAATGCCACCTTCATCGTAATTTTCATTTACATAATGTATAGTAATACCAGTTTCAGGCTCTTTATTTTCTGCAACAGCCTTATGTACATGCATCCCATACATACCTTTTCCACCATACTTTGGTAATAATGCAGGATGTATGTTAATAATTTTATTTGGAAAAGCACTTATAATTTTTTCTGGAATTTTCCATAAAAAGCCAGCAAGAATCACAAAGTCTGCTTGCTTTTTTAAAATGTCTAATACCTTTTCTTTTTTAGAAAAATCAGCTCTATTAAAGTGTAAGCATTTGGTATCTAGTTTTTTACACCTGTCAAAAACTTTAGCTTGTTCATTGTTACACAACACCATAGTAACCTTAGCGGTTTTAGTGTGATTAAAAAACTTAATAATATTTTCTGCGTTCGATCCAGAACCAGATGCAAAAACAACAATTCGTTTCATAACTTATAATTTCTATATTACAAAAAAAGGAATAATTATTAACAAACGGATTGTTTTTAGGTAAGATTAAATAAAATTCTTTATTTTTAGTAATCATTTTTGGGTCAAAAATTAGTTATAATTAATAAGATTTGTATTTTTGCCCCGATTTAAAATTTAAAAATTAAAAAATTATGTCAGACATTGCATCAAGAGTAAAAGCGATTATCGTAGACAAATTAGGCGTAGACGATAACGAAGTAACATCAGAAGCTAGCTTCACAAACGATTTAGGAGCAGATTCTTTAGATACTGTTGAGTTAATTATGGAATTCGAAAAAGAGTTCGATATTCAAATTCCAGACGATCAAGCTGAAAATATTGGTACAGTTGGTCAAGCAGTTAGCTATATAGAAGAAGCAAAAAAGTAACATTTATATGCAGTTAAAACGAGTTGTAGTCACTGGACTTGGCGCATTAACGCCAATTGGTAATAATATTGAAGAATATTGGAATGGCTTAGTTAACGGAGTTAGCGGAGCAGCACCTGTTACATATTATGATGCTGCCAAGTTCAAAACTCGTTTCGCATGTGAGCTTAAAAATTTTAAAGCGACCGACTTTTTAGATAGAAAGGAAGCGCGAAAAATGGATAGATTTACGCAATATGCAATGGTGGCTTCTGATGAAGCAATTGCAGATGCAAAATTAAATCTAGACGAAATAAATAAATTACGTGTTGGCGTAATTTGGGGAGCAGGAATTGGTGGTTTAGAAACTTTTCAAAACGAAGTTTTAAACTTTGCTTCTGGAGACGGTACTCCAAGATTCAATCCGTTTTTTATCCCAAAAATGATTGCAGATATTGCTCCTGGAAATATTTCTATTAAAAATGGATTTATGGGGCCAAATTATACTACAGTATCTGCTTGTGCATCATCTGCAAACGCAATGATAGATGCTTTAAACTACATACGTTTAGGTACTTGTGATGTAATTGTAACTGGTGGTTCAGAAGCTGCTGTTACTATAGCTGGTATGGGCGGTTTTAGTGCAATGCACGCACTTTCTACAAGAAATGAAACTCCAGAAACAGCTTCTAGACCTTTTGATGCAGAACGAGATGGTTTTGTATTAGGAGAAGGAGCTGGAGCTATCGTTTTAGAAAGTTACGAACATGCAAAAGCAAGAGGCGCAAAAATTTATGCAGAAGTTATAGGTGGTGGCATGTCTTCAGATGCACATCACATAACAGCACCACATCCAGAAGGTATTGGTGTTATAGCTGTAATGAAAAACTGTTTAGAAAATGCTGGCATTAAACCAGAAGAGGTAGACCATATCAATACACATGGTACATCTACACCTTTAGGAGATGTTGCAGAATTAAAAGCAATTTCAGAAGTTTTTGGAGACCATGCAAAGAACATCAACATTAATTCTACAAAATCTATGACTGGGCATTTGTTAGGTGCTGCTGGCGCTATAGAGTCTATTGCCTCTATTTTAGCAATGGAACATGGTATTGTACCACCCACAATAAATCATAGTAATGTTGATGAAAATATAAATCCAGAGTTAAACTTAACACTTAATACACCTCAAAAAAGAGATATTAAGGTTGCAATGAGTAATACTTTTGGTTTTGGTGGGCATAACGCATGTGTGGCATTTAAGAAATTAGATGAATAATCTATGAATTTTATTCGTAAAATAGTGCAAACTCGGTCTGAAGAAGACTTGGAACTGCGCAGCGAATTAAAAAAACTACTTAATTTTTCTCCCAAAAATATAAACAAATACAAAAAAGCATTTACACATAGGTCTGTGCAAATGTTAGATAGAAAAGGCAACCCTATAAACTACGAAAGATTAGAGTTTTTAGGAGATTCTATTTTAGGCTCTGTAATTGCAGCTTATTTGTACAAAAAAGTACCAGAAGGTTCAGAAGGTTATTTAACCCAAATGCGCTCTAAAATTGTTAGCAGAGAGCATTTAAACGAATTAGGAAAAGACTTAAACCTTATTCGTTTTGTAAAAAGTAATATAGACCAAACCAATGTTGGAGACAACATACATGGTAATATATTTGAAGCTTTAATTGGAGCTATTTATTTAGACAAAGGATATAATTTTTGTCAAAAATTTATTTACAAAAATGTCATTCTACCTTATGTAGATATAGAAAAATTAGAAGGTAAAATTACTAGTTACAAAGGGTTAATTATAGAATGGTGTCAAAAACAAAAGAAAAACTATAATTTTGACACATACGAAGATACTGGTAACGAACCAGTAAAACATTTTAGTGTAAAAATAAGTATAGATGGAGAGCAAATAGCCAAAGGTAGAGCTACATCAAAGAAAAAAGCAGAGGAGCAAGCCTCTAAAAGAGTCTATTTTGCATTTCAAAATCAAATTTCTTTAGATTAACACGATAACGTTTTCGTTAAATTAACAAAGAAAATCGGCAAACTATTAGTAATTTAGCCCTGTTAAAAACTATAAGTACATTTTCTATTTATGCAAATACATACTTTAGGTTTAGAAGATTTTTATGAAGACGAGTACTCGTTAATTGGTATCCATTCAGCTTTAGAAGACTACAGACTTGCATATTTATTAAATAAGAACTTAGATACTCGTTTTGTTAAATCTAACAAAGATTTAGAGTTTGAAAATAATAAAAACAAACTTTCTTTTTCTATATTTAATTTTTTACATAAGAAATATGATTTTGAGTGGTTTTTAATTGCAAATAGCTTTAAAAAAGAAAATAAAACAACAGCAAACGAATTATTATTAACAACCGAAACAAAATCGTACTTAATTCCAGAAAAAAAGAAAGTTGATTATTTTATTAAAATATCTGGAGAAATAGCACCTCATTATGTGTTAAACATAGTGCAAAAAATAAAAAATATAGAGCAAGTAATAACCTCTTATACAATTGATAAAAACACATTAAAGTCTAAAGACTTTTTAATATTTTAATATGGTAGATTATAAAAAAACAAAAATAGTTGCAACCTTAGGACCCGCAACAGGATCTAAAGAAATTCTAACAAAATTAGCCAAAGAAGGTGTAAATGTATTTAGAATAAACTTTTCTCATGCAGAATATGACAACGTAAGAGAAACTGTAAAAACTATTAGAGAGATTAATAAAGAAAATGGATACAATGTAGCCATTTTAGCAGATTTACAAGGTCCAAAGTTACGTGTTGGAGTTATGGAAGATGGTGTGGTTTTAAATGATGGAGACACTTTTACATTTACCACAGAAAAATGTACAGGAACTAAAGAAAAAGCATTTATGACCTACCAACGTTTTCCAAAAGACGTAAAAGTAGGAGAACAAATTTTAGTAGACGATGGTAAACTATTATTCGAAGTAATATCAACAGATAAAGACAAAGAAGTAGTTGTAAAAACAATAGTGGGAGGTCCTTTAAAATCTAAAAAAGGAGTAAACTTACCAAACACTGCAATTTCTTTACCAGCTCTTACAGAAAAAGATATGGAAGATGCTGTTTTTGCTTTAGGTTTAGAAGTAGATTGGATGGCTTTATCTTTTGTTAGAACACCAGAAGATTTAAGAATGTTACGCGATTTAATAGACCAACACTCAGAATATAGAGTACCTGTAATTGCAAAAATAGAAAAGCCTGAAGCTGTTAAAAACTTAGATTCATTAATACCTTATTGTGACGGTTTAATGGTTGCTCGTGGAGATTTAGGAGTAGAAATACCAATGCAAGATGTACCATTAATTCAGAAAAAATTGGTAAGACGTGCAAAAAGAGCAAGAATACCTGTAATTATTGCAACTCAAATGATGGAAACAATGATTGAAAACTCTGTACCAACAAGAGCAGAGGTAAATGATGTTGCCAATTCTATTATGGATGGTGCTGATGCAGTAATGCTTTCTGGAGAAACTTCTGTTGGGAAGCACCCTGTTAGAGTTATTCAAAAAATGACAGAAATTATTGCTAGTGTAGAAAACTCTAGAATGATAAAAGTGCCACATGAAGCACCACATATTAGAACTAATAGATTTATTACAAAATCGGTTTGTCATCATGCAGCATTAATGGCAAATGATATTGATGCAAAAGCAATTTCTACCTTAACAAGAAGTGGTTATACAGCATTTCAAATTTCTGCATGGAGACCACAAGCTAAAATATTAGCCTTTTCATCAGAAAAAAGAATTTTAGGAAAACTAAACTTACTTTGGGGTGTTAGAGCCTTTTATTACGATAAAAATCTAAGTACAGATGGTACGGTTGTAGATATTAATAAAATATCTAAAGAACAAGGTTATGTTAAAGAAGGAGACTTAATGATTAACCTTACCTCTATGCCAGTTGAAGCACAAGGTATGGTAAATACCATGCGTGTTTCTGAGATCGAGTAAGAATTTATAAACTCAAAATATTAAAAAGCATTCTAATAATTTTTTAGAATGCTTTTTTGTTTTTACAAACTCAATTTTTTAGAGATAATAATAGCATCATTGGTTACAAAAGGCATGGGCATCATTGCTTCAGTTCTTGGTTTTATGTTAAAGTTTTTGTTCGATAATAAATCATAAGAAATTTCATTTAGTATAATTTCTAATTTTTCATCAGTATTCATAGTAAAAGAAAGTGTGAGTTCTTTATCTGAATTGGCTAAATGATACACCAAAAAAGTACCGCTTTTTAGATTGTAATTTTTACCATTATTTACCAAAACATCATTTACCTTAAACTGTTGTAAGGTGAGTTTGTTTTTGGTAATAAATTCTAACTTATTTAGTTTTCTATTGGGAACTACTGTTAATTCTACAAAGTGTTTTTTACCAATGATAGTATCTATTTCTGTAATAATTTCAGACGAAGCAATATTTTTAAAAGCTGTTTTTTTATGATACGTAAAGCGTGTATTGTATTTACTTTTAGTTTCGGCATTTTGTATGCTTCCTTTTGTAAAATCGCCATTAAAAAATTGCTCAGTATAACTATCTAAAGTAGTGTTATAAGTACCAAAATAAGCAGTTTTATCATCAGAATTCTGAATATAGACAATACTATTTGGTTTTTTATTTTCTATGGAAAAATCACTATTGTAAGTTGCTATTCCAAAAAAGATAATTGCCAAAATAGCGCTCCATTTTTGGGTCCAAAAAGATTTTTTTTGATGAAAACTTAAAATCATTAATCCAAAAACCAATACTATAAAAAGGGCACTTACAAATAAGATTTTTAAACCCAAACCTACAGGAAACATTTTTACCAAAGGCGCAAAAATATAAATGGTAGGTATAGATAAAATGGTGCATAAAATGCGTTTTGTTTTTTCTTCTAAATCCATAAAAATGCTAACTGCTAAAATTAACAATGCACTAATAACAGGAATAATAAAAAAGCCTGCACCTTTTAAATAAATGCTTATTATAAAATTAATAATCAACCAAAAGAAGATCGGTGCAATTAATAAATTTACTGGTTTTTCTACTTTAGAAGTCCTTTTGTAAATGGTGAATAATATCCATAAATTTAAAAATACAAAAGCAGTAATGTAGGTATAACCATTGTAAGTAAAACCATGTAAAATATCATTGTATTGTGGGTGTATTACAAGCAATAACTTCCATAAACTAAAAGAAATTCCACCACATAAAATAAGAGCCACTAAAAAAGGAATAAAACCTCTTAAAGTGTTTTTTACAGCTATTTTATTTAAAGAGATCCCAAAAAAAAGTAATAGTAAAAAAACAATTACACAAGCGATTAGCATAGGAGTAACCCAAGAAAAAGGATAACTAAGTAATTTTATAAACGGAAAATTTACGTACACAAAATCTTCATCGGAATTTAAATTTTCTAAATTACAATTGGAAAAATGGTTAAGAGTTGTTGTAAAATAATCTGCTTGATGTAGCAAGGTTTCTCTATCTAAACGTTCGTAAGAATCTTGTGCTGTATGATAATCGAAATGATCTCCAATAAAAGCAAAATTAAAACCGTTAATATTGGCATCTTCTCTAAAAACGGTTAAATCTGTATCGTTTGGTAATTTTTTATATATAGAATACATTAAAGAATTTGCGGCTGGAAAATTGGGTTTTGCAGCAATAAACTCACTTAATAAATTACTGTTTTTACCATTGGTTTCCATTAAAACGTAACTTGGACCACCACTTCCTCTAGCTTCAAAATTTAAAATTAAACCCACATCTTTTGTTAAAGTATGTGTATCTACAAAAGCTTGTGCACCTAACAAACCCAATTCTTCAGCATCAGTAATAAGAATAATAATGTCATTTTTAGGTGTTTGGTTTTTTGCTAAAAAAGCTCTTATACCTTCTAATATAGTAACAACTCCAGAGCCAGCATCACTTGCACCTAAAGAAGAGTGTGGATTAGAATCATAATGTGTTAAAAGCATTAAAGCTTTTCCGGTTGTTGTACCCTTAATTTTTGCAATAATATTTTCTGCAGTTGTGGCTGCTAACCATTTTTTGTTGATGGCTGTTTGGGTTTGTATTTCTACCTCTAAACCCATTTTTTTTAATTCTTTTACAATATAATTCTGGACTTTTTTATGCTCTTTTGCACCTGTATAATGTGCTTCTTTAGAAATATTTTTTAAATGAAATAGGGCATTCTCTATAGAAAATGCTGTTTTTGAAACGTTTTTATCAGTATTTAGTGAAGGTTTTAAATCTGAAAAACTCCAGTAAATAACCCCAAAAATGATAATAATAGAAACAATGGTAGAAAATCTTTTCATAAAAAAATGTTTTTTATAAATGTATAAAAAAAAAACTTGTTAAAAAAAGTATAACAAAACAGAAATTTTGCTAACTTTAGTTCAAACTAAACAACTGTTATTATGGGTATTAAAAGTTTTCAAGGAAAAAGAGATTCAAATCAAAGAAAAGAAGAAGAGCAAATTTTGGTATCTGATTATATGACGACCAATTTAATTACATTTAAAGCAGAAGATTCTTTAGACCATGTTATTGCGCAACTAATTGCAAATAAAATTTCTGGTGGACCCGTTGTAAATGATAAAAACGAGTTGATTGGTATTATTTCTGAAACGGATTGTATTAAACACATCTCTGAAAGTAAATACTACAACATGCCTTCGGATACAAACAATACAGTAGGAAAATACATGGTTACAGATGTAGATATTATTGATAAAAACATGAATATTTTTGATGCTGCATTTAAATTTATTTCTTCTCGTAGAAGAAGATTTCCTGTGATAGATAATGGCAAATTAATTGGGCAATTAAGTCAGAAAGATGTTTTAAAAGCCGCAATTAAAGTAAAAGGAAATACTTGGAAATAGCTACAACCATCTTTTAGAACTTACATTGGGTAGGTATGTAATTATTAATTTTTCTGTTTTAGAACGCTAGTATTTGTAATTTTTTGGAAATTAAGTTAATTAAACTATTCTATTTCAATACTTTACCTTTCTTTTTTAATTAATAAAAAAGTTTCATTTTCTAAAGCCAAATAACCTTGGTCATAAATATAAAAATAGGTGTTGCCGGTTTTGGTTTTATAGATAGATGTAAAAAATTGAAAATCAAAACCTTTGTCATACAACCTAGTTCTAGACACCTTGGTTTTACCAGAAACATTTAATTCCGATAAAATTTTATAATTTTTTCTAAGTCTATTATTTATATTTCTAATTAAGTTTTTACTGTCTTTGTTTACACGATTGTTATAGGCATTTCTGCAATAATCTGAGCAAAATTTCTTGTCTATTCTACCTTTTACGGGTTCTTTACACTCTAAACATTCTCTGTTTTCCATTGGATAAATATACAATAAATTATTCGTTTACAAACGACTACAAATAATTACAACCGAAAGTAATTGTTTTCTAACCGAATACAATTTTAATCATATCGCAACTTTGCAGTGTTATTAGTACTGAACAACTTTTGGTATTTAATTAACAAAACATAAATTATAAACCTGCACAAAAAAAACAAGTGCACAAAAACTTATCTTATGAATACGTTAAGAAACAAAGTACAATTAATTGGTAGATTAGGTCAAGATCCAGAAATTGTAACCTTTAAAGATGGTAACAAAATAGCAAAATTTTCTTTAGCTACAGACGATAGTTATAAAGACAAATCCGGTAACAAAATAGAGTGTGCTTTTTGGCACAACATCATTATAAAAGGTGGTTTAGTAAACGTGGTAGAAAACTACGTAAATAAAGGACAAGAAATTGCTGTAGAAGGTAAATTAACAAACAGAACCTATCATACAGAAACAGGAGAAAAGCGTTATGTTACAGAAATTTTAGTAAACGAATTGTTGATGTTGGGAGGAAAAAAATAAGGAAACTTAATATCAAAAAGCACAAAATCCACTTTTTAAAAGTGGATTTTGTATGTTAAAACAGTAGTAAAATATTTTAAAATGAAACTTTTACATAAAAATTATGTAAATTTAAATTTGATACTATTATAAAATCAGTAAACATGAAAACACTTTCATATATATATTATTCTTTGGCTTTTTTTTGGTTGCTTGTCATTCATCCGAAGAAAAGATACAAGATCTTAATATAGAAACTGAATTAGAAGAAACAACAGCAATTGATTTCTATTTAGGCGCTGACTTATCTTATGTAAATAAAATGGAAAATTGCAACGCTGTTTTTAAAAATGATCAAAAAGAAACTACAGATCCATTTACAATTTTTGCCAATGAAGGTGCAAACTTGGTAAGAGTTAGGTTGTGGCACAACCCCACTTGGACAAATTACTCTAATTATAAAGATGTAGAAAAAACAATCGCCAGAGCAAAAAACGCTAAAATGAAGGTGTTGTTAGATTTTCATTATTCTGACGATTGGGCAGACCCAAACAAACAAGAAATTCCTGCTGCTTGGTTAGAAGTTGTAGACAATACTGCAAAATTGGGCGACTCTATTTATAACTACACTTATAAAACTTTACAAAACCTTCATAACAAAAACTTATTACCAGACATGGTTCAAGTTGGTAACGAAACCAATATAATGATTCTTCAAAAAGATGATAAACCTAGTGCTATGAATTGGTCTAGAAATGCTTACCTATTAAACAAAGGCATTAAAGCTGTAAGAAACATTTCTAAAGATGTAGATAAAAACATAGAAGTTATGCTACACATTGCACAACCAGAAAATGCAATTTGGTGGTTTAAACAAGCAAAAGAAAATAATGTGGTAGATTTTGATTGGATTGGGCTTTCCTATTATCCAAAATGGTCTACTTATAATTTACAAGAAGCCTCAGAAGCTTTTAAAACGCTTATTAAAAAATACAATAAAAAGTTAATGGTTGTAGAAACTGCTTATCCTTTTACAATAGAAAATGCAGATGCAGCTGGTAATATTTTAGGTGCTGATGCTTTAATTGATGGTTATAAAGCAACCCAAGAAGGACAATTAAAATATTTATTAGACCTTAAAAAAGCACTAAAAAATGCAGGTGCAAAAGGATTGGTTTATTGGGAACCTGCTTGGGTTGCTAATAATTGTAGTACACGTTGGGGAAAAGGTTCTCATTGGGACAATGCAACATTGTTTGATGCAAATTCTGTACCCACAAAAGGAATGAATTTTTACAACCAGCCCTAAAAAACCCTTTATTTGGCATTACATTTGAACAGCACTATATAAATTAAAATAAAATGAAAATCATGAAAATTATATTTATACTCACAATACTACTTGGGTTTTCTCAATGTGGTAGTAACAAATTTGTTAAAAACCCTTCGTTTAAAATAGAAAAAGCGACTTATAATAAATGGTCTGGAGGTCAACCAGGTGTTAGTGGGGTTAAATTAGAGCTTCAATTGGTAAATGCGCTACAAATAGAGTTCGATTCTTTATATTTTCAAAAGAAAATAACAAAAGTAGAAACCAGAAAAATAAACAATATGTTACAAATTATTGGGCATTTTTCTACATCAAACAGAAAAAATAAAGATTTAATTTTAGACGCAAACCCAATAAAAGAGTTAAAAAATACACCACCAGTTGTGCATAATTTTCCTTTCGATTTAAAAGAAAATGAAGCAATTTTGAGTTTTAAAAAGAACAATAAAACCCATTATTATAAAATTAAAGAGGTAAAACAAACCCAACCTTCCTTTTTTCCTTCTACAAAACAAAAATAATAACACTACAGATTATCAGAATTTAAAACCACTAATTATAAGTGGTTTTATTTTTGGCACGTAATTTGAATATTTATAGCTGTAATCTTAAAACTACAGCTTATGAAATCTTTAAAATTACTTTCTGCAATACTTATAATAGGTGTATTTTTTAGCTCGTGTTCGTCAGTTTTTCAAGACGATTTTAGAAACGAAATTTCTTTAGAAGAAGTAGTTTCTAGATACGATTTATGGTATGTAGATTACCATAGAACAATTGGTAATAGAGATATACCTTATGTTTCTAAAGCCTTTACACTATCTTTTTTAAATGGTATTTTGTATGCCAATAATAACATTGTAGATATTGGTTTTACAGGCAACGGATTAGGAATAGATGTTGGGGTTTACAATACTTTTAATGGCTTTTTAGAAACCCGACACGATTTATATGGTAAAAACGATTTTGAAGTTAGTATTATTTCTAATAACGAAATAAACTTGTACAACTATAGACAAAATGTTACCTATTTTTTAGTGGGTTATCAAGTAAATACATTTGATTACGACAAGCTATTTTATGAAAATATAGAATACTTTTTACAAGAATATGAAGCTTGGGAAAAAGTAGACACAAGAGGAGGTATACCAAATGCTTTTGATGCTGAAAATTACTTACAATTTACACCCAAAAATATAACAACATTTTATAGTTCTCAAGACCCTTTTGGCACACAAATTGCAAATATAAATTGGAGTTACGTTGGTGGATATGAAATATTCGATGTAGCAGGTTATGAAGACCTAAAAATTTTAACATTGAATTATGAGGGTGGAGATATAGAAGAGTTTGAGTTAAGTGTTATAAACGATGGAGAAATTAGTCTATACAATGTAAACTCTAAAACAACTTACAATTTCTTAGGAAGAAATTTTGAACTAATTAGAAAAGGAGAAAAAACAAAGAAAAGTACGAAAGACACTGTATGGAATAACAATAGAAAACGTACTAAAATAATAAGAAAAATAAAAGAAAGAAGACATTAAAAATAAAGTTTGGTTAGTTGATTTTTGGTTGGTTATTGCTTAATAACCAATTAAAAGAGAAACCGTCCTGAGGAGGACGGTTTTTTCTTGTTTATAATTTGTGAAAACTACCAACCTTTTTATCACTTAAAACATAATTGTTTTTATAACTTTATGATAGATTAAGTTTTTAAAAAACTAGTTAAAATTCTCACTTTTATTATTTTACACGTATGGCTCAAACAGCTTTTATTACAGGTGCAACCTCTGGTATTGGAGAAGCTACTGCAATCATTTTTGCAAAAAATAACATTCGATTAATTCTTTGTGGTAGAAGAGTAGATCGTTTAGAATCATTGCAGGAAAAATTAAGTAAACTTACAGACGTAACTACGCTAAATTTTGATGTTTCTAAAAGAGACGAAGTTGAAAAAGCCATCAAATCACTTCCAAAAGATTTTCAGCAAATAGATATTTTAATCAACAACGCAGGTAATGCACATGGTTTATCTACCATACAAGAGGGTAGTTTAGATGATTGGGATGCCATGTTAGACATCAACGTAAAAGGTTTATTATACGTTTCTAAAGCCATTTTGCCACAAATGACCCAAAGAAACACGGGTTTTATTGTAAATATTGGGTCTATTGCTGGTAAAGAAGTATATCCTAATGGAAATGTATATTGTGCCTCTAAACATGCTGTAAACGCCTTAAATAAAGCCATGAGAATAGATTTAAATAAACACAATATTCGTGTTTCTGGCATTCATCCAGGAGCTGTAGAAACCGAGTTTTCTGAAGTTCGGTTTAAAGGCGATGTAGAAAAAGCAAAAAGTGTGTATTCAGGCTACAAAGCATTACAAGCTGCAGATATTGCAGAGATTATTCACTTTGTAATTACAAGACCTTATCATATAAATATAGAAGACTTGGTAGTGTACCCAACAGCACAAGCAAGTGCTACCATTTTAAATAGAGATTGACATGATTAATAAAAGACTTTTAATTAAAAACTTACTTTCTCATAATGATGAGAATAGTTTTTATGACAAAAAGCAAAAAATATCATTCAATTCTAAAGAGGGTAAAGCTAAATTTTTAAAACATGTTTGTGCGCTATCCAACGCAAACCCCAATAACAACTCTTACATTGTAATTGGTGTAGAAGATGAAGCAAATAAAATAGTGGGTATCGATTTTTTTGATGACAGTAAAATACAAAACTTGGTAAATGCGTATTTAAAAAATCCACCAAAAATAACTTACGAAAATGTTCTTTTTCCGAGATTGCCACGTAATAAAGTAATTGGTTTAGTTACCATACATGCCAATAATAATGTAACATCGCTTTCTAAAAATGCATGGAAATATAAAAAAGACACTATTTTTTACAGAAGAGGTAGCAACTCTATGCCTTTTTTAGGTGATGAATTTGAGCTTAGAAACACTAATAAAGAAATTGTCAATTCCATAGAAAAAAGTGCAAGAAATAACATCCAATTAACCTTAGATGGTGTTTTTAATTTTATGAATAATCATAAAAAAATTTACAACCCACAATACAAAGTTTTTAACGAGCAATTTGTTTTGTGTTGGGCAGGAGAGCGTAAAATTATAAACGAACAAGAGTTTTTTTCTAGAGTAGATATCGAGTTGATTAACGAGCAAGTAAAACTTTTTTTTTCTGCCTTAGATGATGTACAAATAAGCTATAATAATCATACCTTTATTGTAGAAGAATATATTTATCTGGGTTTAGAAAAACAAGAAAAATACTATCCATTAGAAAAAACAATTATCAATTTTAAAAATAATGGGAAACATAATATTGTAAAACAATTTTTGTTTGAACCACCTGTTTTTAATGAAGAAATAATGATACACATTTACAACAATTGTAATTTAATTGTTCAAAAAATAGTACAGAAAAAACCACTTACAGCAACAGAACAAGAAGATGTTTTACGTTTACCAACCAATTATTTAATTTGTTATTTACATGGTTTTTTAGACGTTGTAGAACAGCTAAAAAAAGCAAAAACGTACATAAAAAACTTAGCAAACAATACCACTTATGTTAAATACAATGAGGCTTTAAGAATTATAAGAAAAGTAAAGTATGGTTAGTGGGTTCGTTTCACGGTCTAGTGTATGATTTCGTTGCGTGTTTAAGCGACTAATTTAGCAAATAATTATTTTTTAACAAATGAGCAAAAAACTAGTAATAAAATATATATGTTTTTAGGCTTAGCTTTTTTTCCAAATTTTAAATTCATTTCTGACTATATTTAATATTTCAACCATAAATACAAGCTCATCTATTTCATTAAAATGTTTAAAATAACTTTCAGGATTATAATATTTAAACTCATTTGTTTTATTAATTTCTTTAACCTGTATAGTATAACACACTCCATCTAATATACTTATGGATTTATAAACAGATTGATATTCAATAATTTCTTTACCTTTTCTATTTGTTTTAGTTTCAAAAATTGAATCTCTTCCATGAATTTTCCAACTAATTTCTTCTTGACTTGGCAAATTCATAACTTTACTTCTCAAGAACTTTAGAAATATAAAGTCAAAATTGTTTTTTGGTTTTAACTTTTTCTTCTAAATTATTAATTCAGTTTCATTAGGAATTTCAGCATAATGCTCATAAAGTTCCGCTTTCCATTTTTTTCTCTTGTAATTATACATTCTAAAGACAGAAGAATAATTATTAATTCCTCCTCCAGTATATATTCTAATTTCTCTGCTATATTTTAAAGTGTCACTTAAATTTAAATTCTCATTCAGTAACTTTATATTTTGAGCTTTAATTCCTAAAGAAATTAGTAAAATGAATATTAAATAGTTCTTTTTCATAATTAAGTCCAACTAAAATGATATGGAACGTTTTAATGTTTTATATCAGAAGTTAAACGAATTTAGCTATTTTTCTTTTAAAGTATTTAAAAATCAATGTATTTCTATAGAATACTTAGCTTTAAAAACACCATTTGCAGGTAATTTTTGGGTGCTCTTTTTTAGTTTATTTTCTTTCTAATTAAAGACACAGTCCTTTTTGCTTTAACATCATTTATTCTTTTGATAGATAATTCTTTATCAACCAAATAATATTCAGGTACAGAAGTTAAATAGATAGGTTTGCCTTTATCTAAAATCTTTTTTGTAACCATTTTATTTAAAGGATTGTTTACATCTTTACCATCTAATATTATATGAATTCCGTTCCATTTTTTAGCTTTTAAAAACTTTTTCCATTGAGATTTATTTTTATCAATAGAAACAGTAATTATCTGAAAATCGGGATTATTAATGGTTTCTTCCAGCGCTTTTATATTCGAATGACCTTTTATACAAGGCCCACACCAAGTTGCCCAAAAATCGAGTAGCAAAACCTTACCCTTTACTTGATTGAAAGAAAACTTTGTTCCATCTACATTTTCATACTTATATCCTTCTAAAAAAACGGGAATACTATCTTTTATAGAAGCTGTTGGTTTATCTAAAGCATATTTTTTACCACTTGTAAAAACTAATAAAGTGATTAGAATTAGTAAAATTGGATATATTTTTTTCATTTTTTATACTGAATTAAGTTAAAATGTCAATGATTCTTTAAAAATTCAGAAACAATTCCAATTATCTTACTTAAAAATAGTTTTGCTACTCATAAATATTAAGCTTTGGTAAAAGAGTATAACTTTCCCTTTTTTCTGTAGTAATAATTAGTTCTTTATTGTTTTTTAGTAAATCAATTTGAAATGCTCTTAAATCTGAGTTGCTATGAAAGTATTCAGCTTTTTTTCCATTGATTTGAGTAATTTTATCACCCAAATTTAAAGCATTATATTTTGTAATGTTAGGGTTGTTCCATTTACCAGCAATTGTTAGTTTATTTTCAATTTTTACTATTATAAAACCAAAACTCTTTTTAGGACTTTCTTCTAGATTAGTTTCTCTTTCTGTAAGAATTATTTGATTTGAATTAGAATTAACAATACAATTGTAATGACGTAACATTTTATTTCCTATTCTTGCCTCATTAACATCATTTGTTAAAAATATTTTAATAGGATGTTTAAAGGTTATTCCTCCTATTTTATAGCTAAAATCTTTAATGCTATAGTTTATAGAGGGTTTAGCTATACCACTAACAGACATTGCTGAAATACCTTCGTATTTAGATTTTTTAGTATTTTTAAATAAACCTATAGCTTTTATGGTTAAATCAATTTCATCAGAATTTGAACCAAAATCTATTTCTATACCATTTGTAATTCCATTTAATTCTAAACTAGTAAACATTCTATTATATAAATCTAGTTTAAAAGGCATCACCATTCCATCTTTTTGAAACTCTTTTTGAGATACCACAACATAGTTTTCGTCAAAATTAAAGTTCCAGTTTAATTTCTTTATAACAGTTGCACCAATTATACCTTGTATATCTATACTACCTCCAGTTAAAGTATTTATATCAATAAGTAAAAATGGGCTATCTTTAATTTGATGATTCTTAATGGATAGATTATGGGCTATTTTTAAATCTAATTTTACTTGATTATTAACTGCATCTGTAGCAGAAATAGATTCTTTTTCTTTATATTTTTTTAAAGTAATTTTTTCAGATAAACTTTTATCGATTGCAGAAAAAGAAAACCCATTATCCCACATAAAATTCATTGGTTTGCCATTTAGTTTTGCTTCAATTACAATCATATCATTGTAGATTTTAATTGGGATAGTATCATTTATTTCATTTGAAACTAACTGGCCTAAGTTTGCCATTTTTTTAATTTTAGCAGTCTCAGGGTTTTGAGCTAAAATTATGTAGGGTATAAAAGTTAAAAGTAAAAGTAATTTTTTCATTTTTTTATTATTCTAAAGCCTTTAATATATTTAGTGTTTTAATGCTTATTCAAATTTGGAATATTTTCAAATTAACAGTAGTTAAAACGATTTTAGCTATGTTTTCTTATAAAGTATTTAAAAATCAATGTATTTCTACAGAATACTTAGCTTTAAAAACGCCATTTGCAGGTAATTTTTGGATGCCTTCTTTTTGGGTAAAATCTTTATTATGATGTATGTTTTCAGCAACACCAAACCAAGGTTCAATAGCAATAAAAGGCGTTTTTGGGTTGGGTTGCGTCCAAATACCTAAATAAGGAAAGTCTTTAAAGTGAATGGTAAATAATTGCTTTTCTGTTGGCTTATGTACTAAAGTTGCTTTTGTAAACGGATTTGGATTAAACACCAAAGCACCTCTTAAAAAAGTGGTATCTTTTATTTGTAAAACACCAGGTTTATCAAAATATTGGGTGTAAGAATCTACAAACAAACCACTTTTTTTATTTCTAGAAGTGGGCATTTCATCAGTATCAAAAACAAGTTCATATTCGTTTCTATGTTGTCCTTTTTCTAAAGGAATATTAAATGCTGGATGTGCACCAATAGAAAAATACAAATCCTCTTTTGGATCGGTGTTTTCAACAATATAATGTACGTTTAAAATGTTATTTTTTAAAACGTATTTTATCTGTAGTTTAAAATCAAACGGATATTGTTTTTTAGTTTTGTTAGAAGATACTAAGTCAAAAATAAGACTGTTTTGTGTTTTTTCAATTAAATTGAAATTGTTTTTCCAAGCAAAACCATGAAAACTCATTTTATAAAGCGAGTCTTTATAATAAAACTCGTAGTCTTTTAAACGCCCAATAATAGGAAATAAATTAGGTGATTGATGTTTCCAATAAGTAGTATCTGCTTGCCAAAGATATTCTTTGTCTTTTAATTGTATGCTTGTTAATTCTGCACCAAAAGTTTTTACAGACACTTTTATAGTATCGTTAGAAATGGTGTATTTTTCTTGCTTTTCAATTACTGAAGAACTATTTTCTTTCGTTTTTGGGTTGTTTTTGCAACCTAAAAAAACAATTATCAACAAATAAAAAAGCAGGTATTTTTTCATAAAAAACTTCTTAGAAATGCTAATGTAGCAAAATTCAATTTTATGAAAAATATAGCAACAGAAAACTACACAAATTTTAGTTTAGAAAAGCTTTTATTTAAAATGGCAGCATCATCTACTTGCAACCATTTGTCTAAAATAGTAGCGTAAATTTCTCTAAAATCAATTTCGTGTTTTAAATTTCCATTGGCGTCTAAATCGTTTAAATTAGGTAAATTATTATACAAACCTTGCTTTTTTAAATTTTTACCAATAACAAAAACGTTGTTGGCAGTTCCATGGTCTGTACCTTTCGATTCGTTTTGTTTTACACGTCTTCCAAATTCAGAAAAGGAAAGTATTAGTACATCATCAAAATTGTTGTTTTTTTGTAAATCTTCTACAAAAGTGTTTATACTTTCTGCATATATTTTTAACAATCTTGCTTGTGTGTTTTGTTGATTTGCGTGCGTATCAAAACCAGTTAAACCCGCGTAAAAAACCTGTGTATCTAAACCAGAATTTATAAACTGAGAAATGGTTTTTAACTGTTTGCCAAATAAGTTTTTTGGATAATTATTAGACGCATTTTTAA
Source organism: Polaribacter sp. YIW18 (assembly GCF_057219325.1). Classification (NCBI taxonomy): domain Bacteria; kingdom Pseudomonadati; phylum Bacteroidota; class Flavobacteriia; order Flavobacteriales; family Flavobacteriaceae; genus Polaribacter; species Polaribacter sp. YIW18. The sequence continues at coordinate 460,314 of NZ_JBXVVE010000001.1, forward strand.
CCTTTGTTTTTTCAAAAATATATTTTGCAGACGATTTTGCATCAATCATAGTATTGTATAAATACCCTAAATTATGTTCGTTTAAATGCGCATCTGTATTGGCATTTATTACACTTTTGTAAAAGGGTTCTTTTAAAGAATTGTACAAGGTTTTAGCATCGGTTACAGCCAATCCATTTTGTGTTTTTCCTTTTAATAAAAGTGATAAAGATTCGTCTACTTCAATGGCTTTTGTTGGGTTTGCTTTGGTATAATCTAAATAACGCCCAACCCAGCCATTTTGTAAATATTCGTTGCTATTACTAGCTGTTTGCCATATATCTGTAGATCTAAAATGTGATAAATTTGGGTTTGGATACCCCACATTATTAATAATACTTAGAAAACCATTATCGTATAATTTTTGTAAATCTACTAAACTTTTGTGCAAACCAATTTCATCAGAAATTTTTAACAAATCTGTTTGTTGCAAAGCAATATTTGCACGTTGTTGGTAATAGATATCGTTTCTAAAAGGTACTACTGTATTTAAACCATCATTACCCCCTTTTAATTGAATAATAACGACCTTTTTATTACCAAAAGTTTTGGTAGGTATTTGCTCAAAAGCCTTTAAAAACTGAGGTACAAAAAACATACCCGAAGCAAAAGTAGTTTGTTTTAAAAAATCTCTACGTTTCATAATTTTAGTTTTATGATTTTTCAATTAAAAATCGAAAGTTTAACAAAGTTGATATTCTGGAATAGACATTAATTGAACGCAGAAATCCTTTTTTGGAATGTCTAAATTGTCCGATAGCATTTGTGCTGTACCTTTATTTATTTGTGATGATATTATCAAAGAAATCATCCCTTTATTATCTATTTTTTTATAGTTTTTTTCAAAAGCATTCCAATCTGTTTTTGTTTTAATAAACGTTTTTCTTTTTAACTTTTTAGTAGTTAAATCAGTAAGCATTGTTTCCTCATCTCCAGTATCTGAATAGGTAATTGCTGCATTATTTAATAAGATAGAAGCCAAACGCAAACGCCTAACCATTGTATTAGTATCAATCCAATTTCTACCTGTTTTCCAGCCAGCCACATTTGGTGGTCTTAACAAAGTTTGGCCTAATAAACGTTGCATTAATAAAGCTTGTTTAGGTCTTTCAAATTGGTAAGGAATTACTTGATGTATACCTGCTAAAAATTCCATGGGCGACTTTATTTTAGTGCCTATGTTTTCATCATCATAAAACCAATTAGACTGTAAAACAAAACGCATTAATTTTTCAATATCATAATCTTTGTAAAAAACGGCAGTCATTGCAGCAACATGTTCTTTATTTATGTTTTCATTTACAAAAAAGCGATATATTTTTTCTGAAATAAAACGAGCACATTGTTGTTGTTCTAAAATGATATCAATAATATTATCACCATTAAAATTGCCTGTTTTTTTAAAAAATGTTTTTTCATTTTCATCATGATGTCTTTTTCTCATTAAAAATTTACCTCTAAAATTATGGCTATATCCTGTAAAAGCTCTTGCAGATTCTTTAATATCTGTTTCTGTATAATTTCCTTGGCCTAAGGTAAAAAGCTCCATCAATTCTCTTGCAAAATTTTCATTTGGGCTTTTTTTACGATTTTGTTTGTTGTTTAAATAGCCTAACATAGAAGCATCTTTAGAGATTTTCTTGGTAAAATCTCTAAAATTTCCAAATGCATTTTCTCTAAGTAAGTTGTTATAATTCTGAGTAAAAAGAATGTTGTTTCTACTTTCGCTAACAAAATGATTTGCCCAAAAAAGCGTCATTTTTTCTCTAAAAACTTCAGAAGGATTTAAAATCCTTTCCATCCAAGAAATCGAGAATTTTTGTATTTTTTTCCTACTAATTTTTTGAAGTTCTTGTCTTTTTTCTTTGATCTTTAAATCGCCAGGTTTTATATCTTTTAAGAAAGATATATCTGCTTTTAAAGGGCTAGTTTTAGATGAATTTGTAAAAACTTCATCTATAATTTCACGTTTGTTTTTGTTAGACAAACGCTCTAATTCATTGGGAGTAATACCAAAACCCACTCTGTTATATAAATGTTGTATGTGTTTTGTTTTCATAATTCTTAGACTTTAATGTGTATATAAAGTTTAATCTAAAATTACTTTTTTGTTAAATTTAGTATAAAAAAAACACTTTAATTAAAAAAAATGTAATTTTTTGTAACTTAGAGCAATCAATTAAAAACCAACTTTTTATGGCAAACTATATTTTAAATGTTAACGGAAAACAAGTTTCTGTTTCTGCAGATGCAGATACACCCTTACTTTGGGTTTTAAGAGACGAATTAAATTTGGTAGGCACAAAATTTGGCTGTGGTATTGCACAATGTGGTGTTTGTACAGTACATATAGATGGCGTTGCTACAAGAAGCTGTCAAATGCAAGTTTCTATTTTAGATGATACAAAAATAACAACCATAGAAGGCTTGTCTAAAGATGGCAAACATCCTGTTCAAGAAGCTTGGAAAGAAATAGATGTTCCACAATGCGGTTATTGTCAATCAGGGCAAATAATGACAGCTGCTGCTTTTTTAGAAGAAAATAAAAATCCTTCTGAAAACGAAATTAGAGAAGCGATGCACGGTAATATTTGCAGATGTGCGTCTTATAACAGAATAGAAAAAGCAGTAAAATTAGCATCTAAAAACTCATAACATGAAACTTCATAAAAACGATAATTTTAGTAGAAGAAACTTTTTAAAAACATCTGTTTTAGCAAGTGGAGGTATGCTAATTGGTTTCAATTTTTTAACAGCTTGCAAACCAGAAGCGAAAATGCCTAAAGATATTGCTAGCCTAAATTTTAACGATTTTAATGCTTACATTAAAATTTCAGACAAAGGCTATGTTACTATTTTTTCTCCAAATCCAGAAATTGGGCAAGGTGTAAAAACATCTATGCCCATGATAATTGCAGAAGAACTTGATGTAGAATGGAAAAATGTAACAGTAGCTCAAGGAATTTTGGATACTAAAAATTATAAAAGACAAATTGCAGGTGGTAGTCAATCAATTAGATCTAACTGGAATGTTTTAAGACAAACAGGTGCCACAGCAAAACAAATGTTGGTAACAGCAGCTGCAAATAAATGGAAAGTAGATGCATCTACATTAAAAGCATCAAAAGGAACTATTACCAATGCAAATGGAGAAACATTAGGCTATGGAGATGTTGTAAGGGAAGCCGCGTTGTTAGAAGTCCCAGAAAAAATAAAACTAAAAGAAATCAAAGATTTTAGCATTATTGGTAAAGATGCCATTAATGTAGATATTGATAAAATTATTACAGGAAAACCATTATTTGGTTTGGATTACAAAACAGAAGGCATGTTGTATGCATCTGTTTTAAGACCCCCTTCTTTTGGGCAAGTTTTAGCTTCTTTTGATGCTACCCAAGCCAAAAATATTTCTGGTGTTGTAGATGTAATAACAATTGGTGATAAAGCTAGAAAATTTTTAGATAAAGGTTATGTAAGTTGGACAGTAGCTTTAAGTGAAAGTGATAAAGTAGTTGTATTAGCAACGTCTACTTGGGCAGCTATAAAAGCCAAAAAAGCTATAAAAGCAATTTGGAAAGACACTTCTCAATTAGAAAGTACAGAATTGCATCATCAAAAACTAACCAGTGTTTTAGATCGTAAAAAAACCAAAGTACTTAGAGAAGATGGTAACTTAACAAAAGCGTTTAAAGAAGCAGATACTGTAATAGAAAGAGTTTATTCTTCTCCTTTTTTACCTCATAATTGTATGGAACCCATGAATTTTTTTGCCAATGTAACTGCTGCTAAAATAGATTTGGTGGGACCCACGCAAACACCAGCTGAAGTTCAAAAATCGGTAGCAGTTCTTTTAGATAGAAAAAAAGAAGAAATTAGCGTAGAGATGACCAGAATGGGAGGTGGCTTTGGTAGAAGATTATATGCTGATTTTGCTATAGAAGCTGCAGAAATTTCAAACAAAGTAAAAAAACCAATAAAAATGGTTTCTACCCGAGAAGATGATATGACTACTGGTATTTACAAACCTTCTGTAAAGTATAGCATTAAAGCATCATTAAAAGGTGGCAAAATAACGGGTTATCATTTAAAAGAAGCAGCCATAAATGGTGGTATGTATGGTGCTATTTCAAACTTTTTTCCAGCAGGATGTATACCTAATTTTAAAGTAGAATCTGCAACCTATAATTCAAACATAACCACAGGAGCTTGGAGAGCACCTTATACCAATTTTTTAGCATTTGCAGAACAAAGTTTTTTTGATGAATTAGCTACAGAATTAAAAGTAGATCCTATTCAATTACGTTTAAATTTACTACAAAAAGTAAAAAATACTACCGATAAGAAAATTCAATATTCTGGTAAAAGAATGGAAGATGTTATCAAACTTGTAAGACAAAAAGGAAATTGGGGAAAATCATCAAATGGAGTTTACCAAGGTTTTGCAGCTTATTACAGCCATAACACACATGTTGCAGAGATTGCAGATCTTGTTTTACAAGATGGTAAACCTGTAATTAAAAAAGTAACAGTAGCTGTAGATTGTGGAGTTGTAGTAAATCCAACTGGTGCAAAAAACCAAGTAGAAGGTGGAGTAATTGATGGTATTGGACACGCAATGTATGCTGATTTTGCATTTAAAGATGGAAAACCGCAGTCTAAAAATTTTGATAGCTACAGACTTATTAGAATGCAAGAAACACCAAAAGTTGAGGTTCATTTTGTACAAAATGAGTTATCGCCAACAGGTTTAGGAGAACCAGCTTTACCACCTGCTGGAGGTGCTGTTGCCAATGCAATTAATGCAGCTTTAGGAAAACGTATATATAAGCAACCTTTTATTAATGATTTAAAAAAGAGTTCTATTTTGGGATAGTTTATTAAAACAAAGATTTAAAAATAAATATCTTGAGCCAATCTAAACGTGTTTGCGTGTGCATTTACAATGGTTTTAATATCTGGAGAGTAGCCACCACCCATAGAACACATGACAGGAATTTTATTTTTAAAACAGGTTTCTAACACAAATAGATCTCTTTCTTTACAGCCATTTACAGTCATGCTTAATTTACCCAATTTATCTGTCTTTAAAACATCTACACCACATAGATAATAGATAAAATCTGGTTTTTCTTGGTAAATAATTTTTGGTAAAGTCTCTTTTAAAATGGATAAATATTGCTGGTCTTTTGTGTTGTTTTCTAAAGCGATGTCTAAATCTGATTTTTCTTTAACAAAAGGATAATTGCTTTTACCATGCATAGAAAATGTAAAAACAGTATCGTCTTTTTGAAAAATTTCTGCAGTACCGTTTCCTTGATGTACATCTAAGTCTACGATTAAAATTTTTGTTGCTAAACCTTTATTTTGCAAATATTTTGCACCAATAGCTTGGTCATTTAACATACAAAAAGCCTCTCCTCTATTAGAAAATGCATGATGTGTACCTCCAGCAATATTCATGGCAATTCCGTATTTTAAAGCAAATTCAGAGGCTTTCATAGTGCCCTCTGCAATCATCATTTCTCTTTCTATAAGTATTTCAGATAAAGGGAAACCAATTTTTCTAGCTGCTTTTTGAGAAAGTGTAATATTTAATAAATCGAAAAAATACTCAGGAGTATGAACCGTAAAAAAATGTTTGTTATTAGGTGTTTTAGGCTCAAAAAAGTTTGCAGGTTTGCAAGTACCTTCGTGCATTAATTGTTGTGGCAGCAAATCATATTTTTCCATAGGAAAACGATGGTTTGCTGGCAATGGATGTTTATATATTGGATGATATGCTATTTTTAGCATCAACTAACCTCCTGTCCGTTTTTAACTACTTTTTCTGGTTCTATAAAAGCCAATTTTCCATCAGGTGTGTCTGTCATTAAAATCATGCCTTGGCTTTCTACACCTCTAATTTTTCTTGGAGCTAAATTTACCAATACAGAAACTTGTTGCCCAATAATATCCTCTGGAGTAAAGCTTTCTGCAATACCTGAAACAATGGTTCTTGTATCAATACCAACATCAACCTTTAATTTTAAAAGCTTTTTGGTTTTAGCCACTTTTTCGGCTTCTAAAATGGTACCAATTCTAATATCTATTTTGGTAAAATCGTCAAATTCTATAGTTTCTTTTTGAGGTTCTACTACTTTATTTTCTTGTTCGTTTGCTAATTTTGTAGCTTCTAATTTTTCTAATTGAAAATCAATAGTTTTATCTTCAATTTTAGAAAATAATAATTCCGCTTTGTTTATTTGGTGGTTTGCAGGAAGTAAAATATCTTTTTCTGTTACGTCTTTCCAAGAATTTTCTATAGCATTCTCCTGTGTCGAATCACTCGAACTAATATTTAAAATGTTTTTTAATTTAGTTGATGTAAAAGGTAAAAAGGGCTCAGAAACTACAGCCAATGCAGATGCAATTTGCAACGCAACATACATAATGGTTTTAGTACGTTCTTCATCAACTTTTATAACTTTCCAAGGCTCTTCATCTGCTAAATATTTGTTTCCTAGTCTGGCTAAATTCATTAATTCTTGAGACGCCTCTCTAAATCTGTAGCGTTCTATAGACTTACCAATACTATTAGGAAACTCTTTTACGCTGTCTAAAATAGCAGTGTCAATCTCTGTAAAATCATTTGGTTTTGGTACGATACCAGCATAATATTTGTTGGTTAACACCACAACTCTATTTATAAAATTACCAAAAATAGCTACCAACTCGTTGTTGTTTTTTGCTTGAAAATCTTTCCAAGTAAAATCATTGTCTTTACTTTCTGGTGCATTTGCGGTTAGAGTGTATCTTAAAACATCTTGTTGATTTGGAAACTCTTCTAAATACTCATGCAACCAAACTGCCCAATTTTTAGAGGTTGATAATTTGTTGCCTTCTAAATTTAAAAATTCGTTGGCTGGCACATTTTCAGGTAAAATATAATCACCATGTGCTTTTAACATACTAGGAAAAATAATACAGTGAAAAACAATGTTGTCTTTCCCAATAAAATGCACCAATTTGGTATCGTCTTTTTTCCAGTAGTCTTCCCAATTTTTGCCTTCTCTTGCAGCCCATTCTTTGGTAGATGAAATGTAACCAATAGGCGCATCAAACCAAACATACAATACTTTACCTTCTGCGTTTTTTAAAGGTACAGGAATTCCCCAATCTAAATCTCTAGTAACTGCTCTTGGTCGCAAACCATCTTCTATCCAAGATTTTACTTGTCCGTAAACATTGGGTTTCCAATCTTTTTTATGCCCTTTTAAAACCCATTCACGTAAAAAATCTTCGTGCCTATCTAAAGGTAAAAACCAATGTTTTGTTTCTTTTACAGTAGGTACATTACCTGTAATTGCAGATTTTGGGTTGATTAAATCTGTTGCATTATGGCTTGTTCCACAGTTTTCACATTGGTCTCCATAACTTTCCTCAAACCCACATTTTGGACAGGTACCTACCACAAAACGATCTGCTAAAAATTGATCTGCTTCAGCATCATACAATTGTGCTGTAGTTTCTTCTGTAAATTCTTTTTTATTGTATAAATCTATAAAAAACTGAGAGGCAGTTTCATGATGTATTTTTTCTGAAGTTCTAGAATAATTATCAAAAGAAATACCAAAATCTGCAAAAGATTTTTTAATAATACCATGATATTTATCGATAATATCTTGTGGAGAAACGCCCTCTTTTTTAGCTCTCATTGGTATGGCAACTCCATGTTCATCTGAACCACAAATATAGGCTACATCTTTACCAGTTAAACGTAAATAACGTGCATAAATGTCTGCTGGTACGTAAACACCTGCTAAATGCCCAATGTGTATTGGGCCATTTGTATAAGGTAAAGCTGCTGTAATTGTATATCTTTTTGGAGCACTCATGTGATCTGTGTATTAATTTTGCTGTGCAAAAGTACGAAAAACAAAATTTTAAAATCGATTGAAAATTGATACATTTACATTCACACAATATTTTGACTTATAGAACCAAGAAACAAAACAAATTTTGAAGAAATTTATAGTATTAACAGCTTTTTTATCGATTTTTTTCTCCTCTGTAAAAGCACAAGAAACATTACAAAGACCAGCTTATTTAACACTTGGAGATTCTATAGCTATTGTTGCACCAGCAGGCATTTTAAAAAACAGACAAGCAACCATAGAAAAAGCGAAAAAATTGGCAGAAAGTTGGGGTTTACATGTGGTTTTAGGAAAATATATTTATGTGCAAAACCATCATTTTGCAGGTACAGATTTACAACGTTGTCAAGATTTTCAAGAGGCTTTAGACAACCCAAATATTAAAGCAATTTGGGCAGCAAGAGGGGGTTATGGTTCTGTTAGAATATTAGATAAATTAGATTACACACAGTTTTTAAAAAGCCCAAAATGGATTATTGGTTATTCTGACATTACAGCGTTTCATAATCACATAAATAACTTAGGTGTAGAAACTTTACATGCAATGATGGCAACTAGTTTACAAGAAAAACCAGAAGAAATTATAAAAACCATTGCTAGTTTTAAAAAAGCACTTTTTGGAGAAGAAATTACATACTCAGTAAAAGCCTCAAAATACAATAGAGGTGAAGTTGATGTTAAAATTAACGGACAATTGATAGGTGGGAATTTGGCAATTTTAACTTCTATGTTGGGCTCTAAAAGTCAGTTAAACACAGCTGATAAAATTTTGTTTATAGAAGAAATTGGTGAGTACAAATATGCTATTGATAGAATGTTGCAAAGCTTAAAACGTGCTAATTATTTTACCAATGTAAAAGCGGTAATTGTGGGAGATATGAGTTTGATTAAAAAGAATACTACAAAATGGGGGAGTTCTATAGAGCAATTAATTTTAGAGGCAATTCCAGCAGATGTTCCTGTATTTTTTAATTTTCCTGCAGGACACGAAGCCGATAATAGAGCTATAATTTTTGGGAGAAATTTACAATTAGCAGTTAGCAGTAAGCAGTATTCAGTAAAGTTTTCTCGTTAAAATTTTGTTTTTATTTCTTCCAAAATTGTATTTGACAATTCTTTTCCTTTTTTATCAATATTTACAAACCAAACATTTGTGGTGCATTTTCTATTAAAAACATCTGTGTTTGATGTGCAATTTTGAATGGTTCCTTTAATCAAATAACCTTTTTTAGTTTTTTCTGCAGTGTAACCATATTCATTATAAAAACCACCATAGGTGTTTTGCCAGATTTTTTTTCCTTTTTTATCGGTTTTAATAACAAACATATCATAGTTTCCTTTTCCAAAAGAACTGGTTGAACCAATAATTAAATATCCATCTTTTGTATTGATGATAGAACTTGCTTTGTCATAACTTTTCCCACCAAATTGTTTTGACCAAATTTCATTGCCATTTTCATAATTCTTTGTCAACAATATCTGTGATGAATTCCCTTTTCTAGAACCAATTGTTGTTACATTTATAGAACCGTTTTCGGTGGCTATTTTTGGTTGAAATTTTAGATTACTCTTTTTATTGAACCTAATATTTTTAGCTCTACCATAAGTAAGTAATATTTCTGTAACTCTATCAAATTGATCTCTGTGTATTTTTATAAAAAAGTTGTTAGTTTGTAGGTATGTTTTGTTATACACTTCAACATCATTAAAACCTTTATTTGTTGATAATTTGAATTGTAACTTGTTTTCTTTAGAAAGTTTAAAGTCAAAATTTATATCTAATTCTTTATTGTGATAATTACCTATTAATCCTTCTAAATCAGACAATAAAACAGGTGAAGAATTGATTTTTTTATAATCCATCGTTTTGCCTGAAGGATAATATTCAGTCATTTTATCCTTATAAAAAACAACTTTTAGTTTGGGATTATTTGTAAATGAAAATACATTTTATTCTCTGAAACCATTTCTACAGTAAAATTTTTCTCTTTCCAAAAAGTTTTTCCGTTTTTCTGTAGAACTTCTACAACACTATTTTCATTTGGATAGGTGTATTTTCCTAAAATAGTTACCTCGTCTTTTACCTTTTTTACTTCATATATTTTTGAATTGTATTTTGGTTTTTGATTTGATTTTGGAAGCAACAACTTTGCTATACTTTGTGCAATTAAATTGGTACTAATATTACCATTATTACTCATTGCAAAAATGGTTAGTTTTTCTTTTGGAAATCGGTATGTTTGTGAATGAAAACCATAGGTTCCTCCTGAATGGTGTACTGCTTTTCTACCTAGTTTATCTTCTAACTCTAAACCAAACCCATAGGTTTGTATTTCGCTATTTGGTATAGATTTTTGACTTTCAATTAGTAAAATACTGTAATTATGCTTTGCGCTTTGTACAGCTTTCTCATAAGTAATTTGGTCTCTTAAAGTTGTAAATAAAAAACCTTCTCCATTGGTTTTGGTAACTGTTGGTACTTCCCACCATTCACCTCTTCCCCAATCAGAATAAGGGTTGGCTCTATTAGGTATTACTTTCATATATCTTTCTACAAAAGAAGTTTCATTCATACCTAAATTTTCAAAGAAAGTTTTAGAGTATTCATTAAATGTTTTGTCAGTTACTTTTTCAATTATTTTGGTAAGTACATTGTAGTTGGAATTACTATAACTGTATCTTGTTCCTGGTTTAAAACCCAGTTCTTCTTGATTTTCTAATAATTCTAAAACATCATCATTATCAAATCCAAATCTTTTCCACCAAACCTCACCTTCTAAATCTAGCAATTCTACATAATCTCGAATTCCACTTGTATGATTTAATAAGTGCCTAATTTTAATTTCCTCTTTTACATTTGGGTAAATTTTAGTCAAGTATTTTCTAATATCATCCTCTAAAGATAATTTTCCATTTAATGATAAATCAAAAATCATTAAAGCTGTAAATTGTTTTGCTGTTGATGCAATGTTTGATCGTGTTTTTTCATCAAATTTTACCTGATGTTGCAAGTTGGCTAAACCCCGATATTTTTCATAAATGATTTTTCCATCTTTAATAATTCCTATAGCAATTCCAGGGTGATTTGGTTTTACTTTAGAATTAATAATTGAATCAATTTTAGCAATTTTATTTTCTTGAGCAATAAAAAATGTGCAAATAAAAAGCGCAACAAACAAAACAATAGTTTTCATAAATATGGAATTAATTTGATACAAAGATGAGGCTTACATAAAGTTGAATCGCTTCAAATCTTGATTTGAGACTAAGTATTAGCTTAGTTTTTGTAAATAATCTTTAGGTGATAAACCAGTGCTTTTTTTAAAAGCTCTATTAAAAGTTGCTTTGCTATTGAAACCACATTCAAATGCAATACATAAAAATGTTGATTTTTTATGCTCACCTTTTTTTAGTTTTTCTTTTACAGCTTCTATTCTATAATGATTGATAAAGTCGTTAAAATTCATCTCAAATCCAGAATTGATACTTTTTGAAACTGTTTTTGTATTTGTTTCTAATAATTTTGAAACATCAGTAAGTGTTAGTTTTGGGTTTTGGTATATTTTTTCTTTATCAATTAATTCTATTATTTTTTGCTTCCAAAACTCAATTTCTTTTTGGTTGATATTTTCTTGTTTTGGTTTGTCTTCTTTTTCGGCATCAGAAAAAACATTGATACTTTCTGAATTCACATCACTTAAAAAAGCCATTTTTACAGCATTTGCATATCCATTTATGGAAATATATAGTACCACAAAAGAGAAAATGATATAATGCCAAAATTGACTGCCAAATTCTCCCCATTCAGGATTTAGTATAAATAATAAAACTCTTAAAATTAGAATTGCTAAAAATGCAACTAAGAAATTATGAATCCATTGAAACAAAATGGAATCTGCAAAACTTACCTTATCATAAACTAATTTTTTATATTTAGAGTAGTGTTTTAAACTCAACACTAAATAAAACCCCATAGAAATAACACCTGCTATTTGATACCAATTTGCCAAATCTTTATCTCTACCATCTGCATAAAAATAGAATTCATCTAAAATAAATTTATCAGTTATAAAAACGATTAGGCTATAACACAAATACAAAATTGCTGGGATAAAATGTATCCAATCTTTTTTAGAGATTTTAAATTGATTGTTTAGTAGGCTTTTTGTGTAAAAATAAATAACTGGGCCAATTAATAATACTTGCATAAAAGGCACAAAAAATAAAATTTCTCGGGTTATTTTATTGGCATACCAATTTGCGTAACCTAACATATATGGTGCAATATATAGCGCACATAAAAACAACAAAAAACTCAACCATTTACTAGCTCTGTTTTTATAAAAAAATCCTTTTCTTAACAACAAATAAGAGAATACAACTCCATGAAAAAAGAAAATAAGTAACAGTGAACTTTTTTGTCCAAAACCAAAAGGGAAATCCATAGAGTTTAAAAGTAAACAATAATTTGTAATTTCACACAATGGCGCAACATAATGATCTTGGTAAAAAAGGAGAACAACTAGCTATCGATTTTTTAATTAAAAACGATTATAAAATCTTAGAAAAAAATTACCGTTATTTAAAAGCTGAAGTAGATATTATTGCCATAAAAAAAGATGTTTTAGTGGCTGTAGAAGTAAAAACAAGATCTACCAATTTTTTTGAAGAACCACAAGATGCTGTAAAACCAAAAAAAATTAAATTAATGGTAAGTGCCATAGATTATTATGTTATTCAAAAAGAGTTAGATGTAGAGGTTCGTTTTGATATTATCGCAATTGTGCATCAGCAAAACCATACAAAAATTGAGCATTTAGAAGATGCTTTTTTGTATTTCTAAAACGCTAAAGTTTATCTATAAAAGCCTCTAATTCTTTTAGTTCTTCTGGATTTGCAATAATTTTTTTGTTTGCATCTAATACAAAATAAGTAGGTGTTGCATTAATGTTATAGGTTCTTGCTATCTTGTTTTCCCATTTATTTAAACCCAAAACATGATGCCAATTGGGTAGGTTTACTTTCATATTTTTCCAACCAAAATCATTTGTTTCTAAAGAGAAAGCAACAACTTTAATATTGTTTTTATCTTGTAAAAATTTATGTAACACAGGTATTTCTTTCAAACAATGAGAACAACTTGTACTCCAAAAAACCAACACATAATTTTCGGCATCATTTAGCGTAGCTAATTCAAGTTTTTTTCCATTTTCTGTCCAAGAAAAGTTAGGTGCTACTCTGCCAATTTTTGTAGCTAAAAGTTTTAGTTTTTCTTCTTTAAACTTTTTATTTTGTAAGGTTTCTGGTAATTTATCGAAATAGTTTTTAAACAAATGATCTACCATTTTTATGTTGCTATTTTGCTCAAATTGGTCAATTAAAAACTCAATAATATCTTTCTTAAAAATCGGATCATTAATTTTTGTAAACACTTTTTCTACAGAATTTTTATAAATTTTTTGTTGTGTTTCTGCATCATCAGAATAATTAATGTAAAAAATATAATCGGTAATTCTATCAACCAAAAAAGAGGAGTTTTTAAGAGCTGTGTTAGAAAAATCCATATTATCAAAGAAAGTACTAGTTATATTAGACATGTAGTCTTGCACAGTGGTTTTAATTTCTGGTGGATTTGCCCTTAAAGTAGCCTTTATAAAAGGTTTTACATACATATTTCTAGTACTATCTAAATATTTACTTTGTATTGTATTTATGGTAGCTAAGCTTTTTTTGTAGGCTGTTTTAAGATCGAAGTTAGGGTTTCTAATGGCTGTAATTTGCAAAGAATCTAACTTTTGTTGTTCATTAGAGATTTGTGTAAGGTAGTTTTTATACACAATATTTTCATCAGATTCTGAAAACAAAACAGTTTGTTCTGGGTAATCTGGATGAAACGTAAAACGGATATTTTCTTTATTAAAAATAAAATCTACAAAGCCTGCTTCTTTTGTTCTGTAATTTATTCTATAAGAACCTACTTTGGTACTCGCTGGTAAATTAAATTGAAAAGAACCAATTTCTTGCTTGTGGCCTTCTATTAAAATGGTATCTTTTTGTATGGTTGTATTTTGAATAAAATGTTGTCTTGTGCCTTCTATTCTATATAACATAACCCAATCTGTATCTACCGTGTTTGTCATAGTTGCGTTCACCAAATATTGTGCATTTGCAAATGAGGATATTAAAAATATAAAAGCGAGTAATTTTTTAAATTTTAGCATTGTAATTGTGTTTTAAAAAAAAGATAGTCAATAAGTATATCAAAAATACTATTTCTAAAGCAAAATAGGTATCTTGTATTTTAAAAAACAATGTCTTTATCAAACAAAGTAATTTGGGTTACAGGAGCCTCTTCTGGTATTGGAAAAGCACTAGCCATAGCACTTTCAACTAAAAATGTAAAATTAGTACTATCATCTAGAAATATAGAGGCTTTAGAAAGTGTAAAAAATCTTTGCAAAGAGCCTAAAAATGTACACATTATTCCTTTAGATTTAGAAGATTTTAATTCTTTAAAAGAAAAAGCAAACCTTGCTATAAATGCTTTTGGTCATGTAGATATTTTAGTGAATAATGGAGGTGTTAGTCAGCGTTCTTTAGCACACGAAACACAAATTGCAGTAGACAAACGTATTATGGATATAAATTATATTGGTACAGTTGCACTAACAAAAGCTATTTTACCACATTTTATTGCTAATAAAAAGGGGCATTTTGTGGTAACTACTAGTATTGTTGGTAAAATTGGTACTCCATTAAGATCTAGTTATGCCGCTAGTAAACATGCTTTACATGGTTTTTTTGATAGTTTACGAGCAGAAAACCATAAAAATAATATTGTTGTTAGCTTAATTTGCCCTGGTTTTATTAAAACCAATGTTTCTAAAAATGCACTTACAGGAAATGGAACTGCATTAGGAAAAATGGATGTTGCAACAGGAAAAGGTATGTCTGCAGAACGTTGTGCAACGTTAATAATAAAAGCAATAGAAAAACAAAAAGCTGAGGTATATATTGCTGGTGCTAAAGAAAAAATGGGTGTGTATGTAAAAAGGTTTTTTCCTAAACTGTTTGCTGTTTTAATAAGAAAATTGAGTGTAACTTAGTCTGCAAAGTAGTTTAATGCCTCAAAATAATTTACAATAGCTTCTTTCATTAAAACGGTTTGTTCTCCTGGTTTTAAATTGGGTAATTCTGTTAAAACTTTATAGTGAGGCCAGCCATCATCATCAAAAAAATCGAACTCATAATACCCATAAGGTTCTAATAATTTGCAAATAGCAATGTGCATTAGATTTACTTTTTCGTCTTTTTTAAACTTTCTGTTTCCTTGCCCTAATTCTTGAACACCAATTAGGTAAATAATTCCGTCTATATTTAACTCATCACCATCTGCAAACTGATTTGTTAGTTTTTCTACTAACAAAGTCCACATTTCTTTAAGGTTACTAATTTTTGGCATAGCATTTGGATTTAAAGGTGTAAAGATACAATGCCTATTTTTAAATTTTAAAAAAAAGATGTAGGTTTACCAAAACTATTTTAATGAATATTTTTGATATTATAATTGCTGCGCTTTTAATTTTTGGCTTTGTAAGAGGCATTATGAAAGGGCTTTTTGTAGAGGTAGCTTCTTTAGTTGCTTTAATTGGTGGTGTGTATGGAGCCATACATTTTTCATATTTTTTAGGTGATTTTTTAAAAGAATACGTCTCTTGGTCAGAAGAATATATTTCTTTAGCAGCCTTTGCAGGCACATTTATAATTATTATAATTATTATTGCCTTGTTAGGTAAAGTGTTAACAAAATTAGCAGATTTTGCAGCTTTAGGAATTTTAAATAAAATATTGGGTGGCGTTTTTGGCGTACTTAAAATAGGCTTAATTTTAAGTGTAATCTTTATTTTTTTTGGTAAAATGAATAACACCATTCCTTTTTTAGACAAAGAAACCTTAGAGAGTTCTATTTTGTTTGAACCTGTAAAGAAAATTGCTCCTACCATATTTCCTTCAATCATTAAAGATGATGATAAAGAAGGTGTAAATCCCCTACATATAGAGATATAGTTTTTGCAATTTTTTTGTGAATTACTATAAAAATTATTGAGCGAAATCTTTACTTTATTTTTTAAAAAACTAAATGAGGTTATTTTAAAAGTTTAAAATTTCTGTTAATTTAAGAATAGTCGTAAAAACCTATTTATTTTAGATTTCTGTATTCTAATTTAAATAACATCTATAATTACTTTTTAGAAAACCTCTTTTGATAATTGCAAAATATATCACCAGAAAAACAGACAAAAAGTTCTTTTTATAGCACTTCTTTTTTAGTCCAAGTCTAAGGTAAAAATACTGTCTAGATGTGCGGCACTGTCCATAGAAACTTTTAAGTCTTTTATAATACCATTATTTAAACCATAAACCCAACCATGTATTTCTAAGCCTTCCTCTTTTTTCCAAGCATGTTGTATAATAGAGGTTTTTGCCAAATCATAAACTTGTGCAATTACATTTAGCTCTACCAATCTATCAAATCTTTTTTGGTCGTCTTTAATTTTTTTAAGTTCTGTAAAATTGTCTTTGTATACTTCTTTAATATTGCGTATCCATTTATTAATTAAACCTAAAGATTTATTTTGCATTGCAGCTTGTACACCTCCACAACCATAATGACCACAAACAATTACGTGTTTTACTTTTAAGTGATTTACAGCATAATCTAGAACGCTTAACATGTTCATGTCTGTGTGTACAACCATGTTTGCAATATTTCTATGTACAAATATTTCTCCTGGTAATGTGCCTGTAATTTGGTTTGCTGGCACTCTACTATCTGCACAACCAATCCATAAAACAGGTGGATTTTGACCTTTAGATAATTCTTCAAAATACTTTGGATTGTTATCTAATTTTTTTTCTACCCAATCTTTATTATTTTCTAATAATTGATGATAATAAGTCTTTTTCATGATTTTATATTTTTTAGTATTTATCTTCAACGTTTTGTTTTATCCATTCTACACAGTCATCAAATTCTTCAAAAATATGTTCTCTAAGAATAAGGTCTGGAATAATATCGATTCTTTCCATCATATATTTTGGTTGTTCTTGTAAGCCCACAAATAACACTTCTACCTCTTTATTTTTAAGGTCCATTAAGGTGTCTTCTAAGGCATATAAACCAGATTGATCTAAATAGTGCATGTTAACTAATCTCATTATTACTTTTGATGCAGTAGAGGGTATTTGCCCAGCTAATTGCTGAAAATCACTTGTAGAACCAAAGAACAGAGGTCCTTTTACGTGCTTTATAAAAACTTCTTCTCTTAATTCTTTAGGAAATCCTTTTTCATCGGGCCACGATTTTTTATCTAAATTCTTTACTAAACTTCTTTTGCCTGTAATGTCTCCAATTTTTTTCATAAACATTAAAGAGGCAATTACCAAACCAATACCCACAGCATAAATTAAATCCCAAAAAGTAGATAAAAACAACACGACTAACATAATAATTACTTCTGAGCTTAATTTTATGGGACCTAACTTCATATCTTTAGGTAAATACGGTATTGCTCTTAACCCTTTATAATCCATTACATTAATACCTACGGTTATTAAAATACCAGCTAAAACTGCCGCAGGAATTTTAGAGGCTATAGGTCCTAACGCTAACATGATAACTAAAAGCACTAAACCAGCTAACATACCAGAAAGTTTGGTTTTACCACCTGCATTAATATTTACTACTGTTCTTATAGTTGCACCTGCACCAGGTATACCTCCAAAAATTGCTGCAATACTATTTCCAATACCTTGCCCAACCAGTTCTTTATTGGGTTTATGTTTGGTTTTGGTCATGTTATCTGCAACTACACTTGTTAAAAGGGAGTCTATAGCACCTAAAAGCGATAGTGTTAAGGCTGTAAAAATATAGGGTGAAATTGTGCTAAAACTAAACTCTGTAATAATTTCTAATTTTGGCATTGGTATGCCTCCAGGAATTTCTTGTATGGTTCTGTAATCTAAACTAAAACCTACAGCAATACCAGACATTACTAATAGTGCAACTAGTGTGCTAGGTATTTTTGTTGTGATGCGTTTAAAACCATAAATAATAAAAATGGTGCCTAAAGCCAAAGCTAATTCTAACCAATTTATATTTTTAATGGCTCTTGGAAAAACTTTTATAGCACCAATAGTACCAGAAGCTTTTTTTGCGGCAAGTGTTTGAGATTCTTTTAAAATTTGTGCTTCAGTAATCTTTTTTCCTCTTTTTGTAGTTTCTTCAAAGTTTTCTAAAATTAAAATACCTTCGCCAGCTTCTTCTTTTAAAATATTTTCTAAAATAACTTCTTGTGCTTGGGGTTTAAATTCTTCTACAAAGTTCATATCTTCTTTTGGATAATAACCTACAGATGGCAATACTTGGGTTAATAAAATAATTAAACCAATGGCAGTCATAAATCCAGAAACTACTGGGTATGGTATGTAGCGAATATATTTACCAAAACCTAATAAGCCCAAGCCTATTTGAAACAAACCAGCTAACAAAAATACAGATAAAATTGCTGGTAAAGCTTTAGAAACGTCACCATCGTTGGCAGCAACAATACCTGCAATAATTACCATACTTACTGCTGTCATTGGCGCTGTTGGACCCGATATTTGTGTATTTGTACCACCAAAAAGTGCTGCAAAAAAACTAATAAAAATAGCCCCATACAAACCTGCTGTTGGCCCTAAACCAGAAGAAACACCGAAAGCCAATGCTAATGGAAGCGCAACAATACCTGCAGTTATACCACCAAAGGTATCTCCTTTAAGATTAGAAAAAAAAAATTTCATTTGATTTTGATTGATTGTTTCAAAGTAATAAATCTATTTTAAATAGCCTTTTTAATTCTTAAAAGTACAACTTTTATCAAACAAAATAAGCCTATCTAAAAAATTAATTCAACTTTGATTTTGAGCAAATTCAAGAATTATATGTAACTAATCTTAAATAACCAAGATTTCTTTAATTTAAGTGTCAACTGCATTCGTTTTTAATTAAAATATAATCCTTTGATAAACAGTTGTTAAATAGAGCTAATGTTGTAGTTAATTTTATAGGAACAATGTAATTTTTTTAAAAGTATTAGTTTTAAAAAGTATTTAGTAGTTTTATTTCTTCTGCTATAATCCAACCTTGTTTGCCATCTGCAATTTTAATTTTTTTCCAATTATCTATGGTATCTAAAACGGTAACTTTTGTACCTTCATGTAAGGTAAAAATTTCTTCTGAATTGAAAGTAGGTGCATTTCTAACTTCCGTTTTTGTAGCAAAAACAATAGCTTGTACATTTTTTTTAGATTGACTGTATTGCTTGTAAGTTATAAAAGTTGTAATTATTAACAAGAGAAAACCAATCATACTTGTAGTAAAATAAAGTCTTTTCTTTTTGGGGATTTCTGCAAAGTAAAATAACAAAAACATTAGAGAGGATACAATGGCTAATAAAACAACTACAATTGCCCATTGATTATAAGTTAATTGTTGTAAGTAATTTGCATTTAATTTTTGTAATAAGGTTTTAGGTATTGCTTCTATGTTGTCTAAAGCCAAACGTTTTGCAAATACTAAATTGTTTTTTACATCTTGGTTTTGCGGATTTAACTGTAAAGCTTTTTCGTAGTAAAAAATGCTAGGGCCTACTTTATTTAACTTGTAATATGCATTTCCTAAATTATAGTATAATTCAGCTGAAATTGCGTTTTGATTTATAATTTCTTCGTAAACTTTTATGGCTTTTTCATACTCTCCATTTCTATAGTTTTCGTTAGCAGATACAAACAAACTATCTAAACTTTGAGCCGATGTAAAGTGGGCAATTATCAACAATAAAAATACAAGCTTTCTCATTTTATAATTGTTTATCTAATTGTACAATAACTTCTTTTGCTCTTTCAAACTCTTCTTTCATTTGAGTGGCTGTAAATGGTGTATAACGTGCAAAATCTGAACTTTTAAGCACTTCTATAAATTGTTTAATAGTTTCTTGATCTACATTTTTATCCTCTAACAAACTCGTTATTTTTTCTTTACTAATATCTGCAGTTTCTATACCTAATTTAGCTTTTAAGTAATTGTGTAAAGCACGTTCTAAAGCTTCGTAAAAAGCTTCTTTTTTGCCCAATTGTTTTTGGGCTTCAGATAAATATTTTTTAGCTAATTTATTTGCTCTTCTTAATTTGTTGCCCACTAGATCATTATTTCTTTCTTGCTGTTTTTTACCAATAAAAACGGTAATAGGTATTGCAAATAAGGGCACTAAAAATAAGATGTAAAACAAAGTAGATTTAAAGAAACCTGATTTTTCTTGAGTTATAAAACTTGTTTTTGTGGCTATGTATCTAAAATTTTCTCCCGTAGCAACTACATTTTTTTTGGTAACAGTTGTTGTATCTGAAGTTACCAGTTCTTTACCTTCTTGTACATCAACATAAAAATCTTCTGTATTAATTGTTTTGTACTTTTTTTCTTTAGGATTAAAGTAAGAAAACGATACACTTGGTATTTTGTATTTTCCCTTATATTGTGGCACTACAGTGTATGTATCTGTTACAGAGCCCGAAATTCCGTTAGTGTTTGTTCTTACTTTTTCTTTTCTTTCTGGTTGATACATTTCTAATTCTGCAGGAGTGGTTATAGTAGGTAATTCAAATAAATTTAAATTCCCCTTACCAGAAATGGCTACTTTTATTTGAGATGTTTCATTGGCTTTTAAAACATCTTTACTAAGCGCAACATCAAATTTAAAATCGCCAACAGCACCCGTAAAATTATTAGGTTTGCCTTCTATAGGAAGACTTTTTGGAATGATTGTTTTTTTGGCTGATGCAAACTCTCTTCTTACATTTTTTGTAATGATGTTACCAAAAAAA
Source organism: Polaribacter sp. YIW18 (assembly GCF_057219325.1). Taxonomy (NCBI): domain Bacteria; kingdom Pseudomonadati; phylum Bacteroidota; class Flavobacteriia; order Flavobacteriales; family Flavobacteriaceae; genus Polaribacter; species Polaribacter sp. YIW18. The sequence goes on from NZ_JBXVVE010000001.1 coordinate 481,190, forward strand.
TCTGCTCTTCCAGAAGGTACACCAATTATAATATCCATTTTCATAGGATCTATGGTTAATTTACCGGTTTTTGTGGGAATTAATAAGGCTTTTTGTAAGACAATATATCTATAATCTTCGCCATTATATTTGCCCATTTTTACTGGGTAACCATTTATTTTTATGTTCTGATTCCAAAAACCATTGTATTGTGGTGCTTCTTTTACATTGGTATCGTATACGCTTACATTTTCGCTTACATACAATCTGTATTCTACATAAATACCTTCGCCCACAAAGGGTTTAGATTTAGAAATTTCTGCAACTAAATGAATGTTTTGTTGGGCAATATAATTAGGATCATTGGGGTCTTTTGGAATTTCTACAGCATCTAAAACAATAATTTTTACAGGGTTTGATTTTATTGTTTTGCCTCCTATTTTAATGCTAGCACTTCCAATAGAAAGTTCTCCTTTTTTTTTGGGTTGAATAATATATGTATAAGACTGTAAAAAAGTAACTTTTCTACCACTTGGTGTTTGAGATATCGATTGGCTAACAGACTGACTTGGTCCACCAACTACTTTAAAATTGTTGAAATTGGGAGGTGTAAAGTTGTCTGCACCTTGTTTGTTTATAGAAAATATGACCCGTAAACGTTGGTTTACGCCTAATTTATTTTTACTAACTTTTGTTTTTAGGGTAGCTTCTTGCGCTGCTAAAGAAAAACTTAGCAAGCCAATAAATACGATTATGTAAAACTTCAATTTCATTTTCTTTTTTACCAGTCTTTTTCTTGTTTTACTTTTTTGCCTTTTGCTTTTTTAGCATTCATTTTCTTTTGGGTTTTTTTCTCCTCGTTATTTAAGTTTTCTAGCAATTGTTTTATTTGTTGAGGCGTCATTTTACCCTGTTGTGGTTTTGGTTTTTCTGGATTTTTTTTATTGTCTTTTTTTGGGTCTTTGTTTTTGTCTTTATCCTTATCTCCTTTACCGTCTTTATCTTGATCTTTGTCTTTGTTTTTATCTTTGTCTTTGTTGTCTTTATTTTTATCGTCTTTGTCTTTCTTATCTTTGTCCTTATTGTCTTTGTTCTTATCTTTATTTTTATCGTCTTTATTTTGTTGCTTTTCTTTCTCTAAAAGCTTTTTAGCTACTGCTAAATTGTAACGGGTTTCATCATCCGAAGGATTATTTCTTAAAGCATTTTTAAAAGCATCTACTGCACCTTGATAGTTTTTAGACTCCATCATTGCATTACCAAGATTATGGTAGGCTTGTGCTTTTGTAATTTTATCTGTAGCTGTTTTTGCAGTAAGTTCGTATTGTGGTATTGCCTCTTTAAAATTTTTATTTTGATATAAAGCATTCCCTAAATTATAGGTGGCTTTATCGTAATTAGAGTTGCTACCTAATGCTTTTTGGTACGCTACAGAAGCATCTGTAAATTGTTGTTTTTTATACAAATCATTTCCTTTACGTAACAATTGTCTTGCTTTTCTTTGTTTTGTAATGGTATCTTGTTGAGCTAAAATATTTTTGGTTGAAAATAGCATCAAAAAAATAATAAGTGCGTACTGTATTTTTTTCATGGGTCTATTTTTTATTGTTTTCTTCGTTAAATAAATCTACTTTTTTAAGCCATTTTGTTTTCTTATCAAATAAGAATATATCTATTACTAGAAATAATAACCCTAATGCTAAAAACCATTGAAACTGATCTTTGTAGTCTGAAAACTGCTTGGTTTCAAACTCATTTTTTTCTGCATTCGCAATAATATTTGCAATTTTATCTACAGGATTGTCTGTAACATTTCCATCTATATAACTACCATCAGAGGCATCTGCAATACCTTGTAAAACTTTGGGTACTCTTTTGCTAATTACAGTTTCTCCTTTATTATCTTTTTTATAACCAATCATAGAACCGTTTAAACGCATTGGTATTGGACCACCTTTTTCTGTACCTACACCAATTGTGTAAATTTTTACACCTTCGTTTGCTAAATTCTGTGCTACTTGTTTGGTTTCTTCTTGGTGGTCTTCACCATCAGAAATTATAATTAAAAATCGATTGGTTTGCTCGTCGTTATTGTAATAGGTTTTTGCTAGTTCTAAGGCTTCGTTTATTGCTGTACCTTGGCTAGAAACCATATCTGGATTTGCATTTTGTAAAAACATATTGGCAGCCCCATGGTCTGTTGTTATTGGTAATAATGGATAAGAATTACCTGCATACACAATAATACCCACTCTATCTGAACCTAATTTATCTATAATTTTAGAGATAATTTGTTTTGATTTTTCTAATCTGTTTGGGGCAATATCTTCTGCCAACATACTTTTAGAAACATCTAAAGCAAAAACAACATCTACACCTTCTCTTTTTACCGTTTTTAATTTGGTTCCCATTTTTGGATTGGTTAAACCAATTACTAAAAAAGCAATACCTACTAATAAAAAAATAAGTTTTAAAGTGTTTTTAAATGTTGATGAATTTGGTGCTAGCTTTTTTAATAATGCTGCATCAGAAAATTTACATTGCGTTCTTTTTTTCCACCAAAAAACCAACAAGAAAATCACAATCATTGCAGGAATGATTGCTAGCAAGTAAAAATATATTGGTTCTTCTATTCGATACATCTAAATAAAACTCTTAAAAATTGTGTTTCTTAAAATAAATTCTAATCCTAATAATCCTAGAGCAATAAATACAAAAATTCTATATTTTTCTTGATAATTGTAATATTTGAATTCCTCTATTTTTGTTTTTTCTAGTTTGTCAATTTCATCATAAATCTCTTTTAAAGATTCGTTGTCTGTGGCTCTAAAATATTTTCCTTCAGTTTCTGTAGCAATTTCTTTTAACAAAGCTTCATCAATTTCTACTTGTTGTTTTCTAAAGTTTAATTTGCCAGTTCTTGGATCTCTACTCCATGGAAAATCTGCCATTCCATTTGTACCAATACCAATGGTGTATACTTTAATACCTAACTCTTTTGCTAATTCTGTAGCAGTTCTTGGATCTATATTACCAGAATTATTTACACCATCTGTTAACAAGATAATTACTTTACTTTTTGCTTTGCTTTCTTTTAACCTGTTTACACCAGAACCTAAGCCCATACCAATAGCTGTACCACCTTCTAACTGACCCCACTTTAATTCAGAAATGGTTCTTTTTACAATACCTTTATCGCTGGTAATAGGTGTTTGTGTAAAACTTTCTCCAGCATATACTACAATACCAATTCTATCATTGGGCCTTCTATCTATAAAATTTACTGCTACTTTTTTTAAAGCTTCTAATCGGTTCGGTTTCAAATCTCTAGCCAACATACTTGCAGATACATCTATTGCCATTAAAATATCTATACCTCTGTTTGTTTTTGTTTTTTTACTAACAGATACATTTCTTGGTCTTGCCAGCGCAATAATTGTTGCTGCTATGGCCAATATTCTTAATGCATATAATACCGGTTTTAGCTTTGTTATTATAGAGGTTGTTTTAAAACCTTTAACACTAGGTACAGTTAATACTGCTGCATCTTTTTTACGCATAAAAAAGTGCCAAATTGCTAAAATGGGTACTGCTATTAGTAGCCACAAAAACCCTGGACTGTAAAATTCAAAATTACTCCAATCCATCTTCCTCTTCTTTTTCTATTGTTGGTTTTGGTTTTAAGTTGCCAATTATATACTCTGCATCTTTTCTATCGTCTTCTATTTCTGGAGCCAAAGGTTTAGATTTTGCAAATTTTACCAAATCTGCTTCTCTTAATAAATCTTTTAGCTTGTCTATCGTTTCTCTAGAAGTTTGTATGGTTTCTACATCTTTAAAATCTTTTAACATCGATAAAACTTCGTCTGTGGTATTTTCTAAGGCAGGTACTTTTAGTTCTCTTTCTATATAACCTCTTACAATTTCTGTTAATTCAGAATAGTACTCTTTTACCTTGTTGTTTTGCCATAAAAGTTTTTCATCCAACTCATTCAACCTATAAATTGCTTCTTCATAAGGTGGTAAGGTTCTATAGGTTGGTGTTTCTTCCTCTTCTTTTCTTTTTCTGATGACAAACCAATAAATCCAAAAAGCAATAATGGCTAAAACTGCCAAAGCTATGTATATATATATTTTAAAATCATCAAAAGTGTAGGGTTCGCTTTTAATAGATTTTATTGGAAATTTTTTAATTTTTGTAGTGTCTACAGCAACAGAAGCTACATTTACTAATAATGAGTCTGTTAAATAAGCTTGATTTTTTACAAATATTTGTTGTTGAGGTATGTAAAAAGCACCACTATCAAAACCGGTTAGTATATACCTTCTAATTAAACTATTTTTTAGGGTATCTATTTTGGTAGAATCTATAACTTCTAAACCCTTTAATTGTAATTTAGGTAGTATAACATTTTCGGTTTCGTTTATAGATATTTTTAGATTAAACTGCTCTCCAATTCTAATATTGGTTGTATCAATTTCTACTTTAACCATAGAGTTTTGAGCAAAAGTAGCAAAGCTGAAAAAAACAAATAAAACAAAATAAAAGCCTCTCACCTCAATCCTCTCTCCAAAAGAGAGAGGACGTTTAGCTTGTGCTTTTTTTATAGCTTTTGGAAGCATTTTATGTCTACTATTTGTTTTCAAATTTTTAATCTTTTTTATGTTTTCACAAACTTTTATACAAGAGTGTTTCTTCCCTTTGGGAAGATTAAGATGGGCTTTTTATCTTCCTTTATGTTTAAAATAACCTAATAATTTTTTCACATAACTTTCATCAACTCTAGTGTTTATAGTGCCTGCACCACCTCTTTTAAAAGTGTTTGTAAAATAATCGTTTAAACGTAAAGCGTTTGCTTTGTAACTATTTCTAACAGATTTAGATGATGTATTTACCAATTGTACACTGCCAGTTTCTGCATCTAATACAGGTACCATTCCTAAATTTGGAATTTCCTCATCATGTTTATCAAATACTTTGATGCCTGTTAAATCGTGCTTTTTTGCGGCAATTTTTAATGTTTTTTCATAGTCATCATCCATAAAATCAGACAGCATAAAAACAATCGCTCTTTTTTTTAAAACACTAGATAAAAACTTTAAAGCTGCTGCAATATTGGTTTTTTTACTTTTAGGTTTAAATTCTATCAATTCTCTAATAATTCTTAATACATGACTTTTTCCTTTTTTTGGAGGAATAAAAAGCTCTACATCATCAGAAAAAAGAATTAAACCTACTTTATCGTTATTTTGGGTAGCAGAAAAAGCTAATGTTGCCGCAATTTCTGTTATAGTATCTTTTTTAAATTGGTGAGATGTACCAAAAGATTCTGAGCCAGAAACATCTACCAACAACATCATGGTTAGTTCTCTTTCTTCTTCAAAAACTTTTACGTAAGGTTCGCTGTAACGTGCAGTAACATTCCAATCGATACTTCTAACATCGTCTCCAAATTGGTACTGTCTAACTTCAGAAAAAGTCATACCTCGCCCTTTAAAAGAGGAGTGGTATTCACCTCCAAAAATATGATCAGACAAACGACGTGTCTTAATCTCTATTTTACGAACTTTTTTGAGTATTTCCTTAGTATTCAACGTGTAACTGTTTAATTGTTTAAAAGTGTAACTGTTGGTTTTGCGTAATTGTTGTGTTTTAAACAATTACACGATTACACATTTTATGGCACTTCTACTTCGTTGATAATTGAGTTAATGATGTCTACAGAAGTTACATTTTCTGCTTCAGCTTCGTATGTTATGCCAATTCTGTGGCGTAAAACATCTGTTACTACAGCTCTAACATCTTCTGGAATTACATACCCTCTTCTTTTTATAAAAGCATAACATTTAGCTGCTTTAGCTAAGTTGATGCTTCCACGAGGTGATGCCCCAAAACTAATTAAGTCTTTTAAATTTGCTAAGTTGTATTTTTCTGGGTAACGTGTTGCAAAAATGATATCTAGAATGTATTTTTCTATCTTTTCATCCATATAGACTTCATTGGCAACTTCACGTGCTTTTATAATTTGATCTACAGAAATTACTGGGTTTACAGTTGCAAAACCACCACTTAAATTCTGACGCATAATTACTTGTTCGTCTTGTAAACGTGGGTAATCAATAACCACTTTTAACATAAAACGATCTACTTGTGCTTCTGGTAATGGATATGTACCTTCTTGTTCTACAGGGTTTTGTGTTGCCATTACTAAAAAGGGTTCGTCTAGCTTAAATGTTTCATCACCAATTGTAATTTGGCGTTCTTGCATTGCTTCTAGTAAAGCAGATTGTACTTTTGCGGGTGCTCTGTTAATCTCATCTGCCAAAACAAAGTTTGCAAAAATAGGGCCTTTTTTAATAGAAAAGTCATTTACCTTCATGTTGTAAATCATGGTACCTACAACATCTGCAGGTAATAAATCTGGTGTAAATTGTACTCTACTAAAACTACCTTGTACTGCTTTAGATAAGGTATTAATTGCAAGTGTTTTTGCTAAACCAGGAACACCTTCTAGTAAAATATGTCCGTTTCCAAGCAAACCAATTAACAAACTTTCAATCATTTGTTTTTGCCCAACAATAACCTTATTCATTTCTAAGGTTAAAATATCTATAAACGCACTTTCTCTTTCGATTTTCTCATTAATAGCTCTTACATCTATATCCATTCTATGTTATATTATTTTTATTTTATTTAGTGAAACAAAGCTACAATTTTAACAAAATTATTTTGTTAAAACAAGGTTAAAGATTAAGGTATTAGAAGTGTATTAAATAGGATTAGTCTTTAAATTCTGTTAATTTAAATTCTGTATTGGAGAAAACACCAAAAGTAAAGTACTGAATCCAGTCTCCAAGGTTGATGTATGTACTGTTTTCTTGTAATTTTATTTCTAAAGGTAAATGTCTATGGCCAAAAACAAAATAGTCATAATGTGTTTCTGTGAGTTTCTTTTTACAATATTGTACTAGCCACTCATTTTCTTCACCTAAAAAATTGGCATCTTCATCACCAGAAATCAATTTGTTTTTTACAGACATGTATTGCCCTAATTGTATGCCTAAATCTGGATGTAACCATTTAAACATCCATTTAAATAAAGGAAAAGTAAACACTTTTTTCATGCGTTTGTAGCCTTTATCTCCAGGGCCTAAACCATCTCCATGACCAATTAAAAACTTTTTATTATTGATGAGAAACTCTTGTGGGGCATGATACACAGGTATGTTTAATTCCTTTTCAAAATAATCATTCATCCATAAATCATGGTTGCCAACAAAGAAATAAACAGGAATTCCGCTATCTTTTATTTCTGCTAATTTGCCTAAAACCCTTACAAATCCTTTTGGTACTACTGTTTTATACTCGAACCAGAAATCGAATAAATCACCTAATAAAAAAATGGCTTCTGCATCTTTTTTTACAGTATCTAACCAGCTTACAAACTTTTTTTCTCTAGCAAAACTGGTTTGTGCTGTTGGTGCACCTAAATGTTGGTCTGATGCAAAGTAGACTTTTTTATTGTTAGAAGTTGTTATCGAAATCATTTTTACAAAGAAAAGCTATTCTTGTTTAGTTTCCAACTCTAAAACTTTTTGCAGCATTTTATCTTCTTGATGAATGATTCTGTAGAAACCAACATCGCCAAAAAGTACATTGGCGATAGAGGCTTTTAGGTATTTTTTTATGCTTTGTTTTGCTCTAAATGATGGTGTAATTTTATCTTTTATTTCTGATAAATAAGTATCAAATATTTTTTCGTCTTTATCAAAACCATTGATATAAGTGGCTATAGTCCAATTTTCTAATTTTTTACGATTGTTATCTACATACTCAAACGCAAAATTATTGATGGTATTAAAGTAGAAATTAGACATGTAAGAAGTAGTATCTACAGCCACAAAAACATCGGGTATAATACCACCACCACCATAAACTACTTTGCCTTTGGGTGTTTTAAATTTTAAAGAATCTATTACTTTAATACTGTCTTTACTTAATAATTCTCCACTATTTATTCTTTGTTGATAGTCTTTGTAATAGTTTTTGTTTCCATTTCCAGCATATGGTTTTTGTATAGAACGACCTGTGGGGGTATAATATCTTGCTGTGGTTAAACGTACTGCAGAACCATCACCTAAATCCATTTCTATTTGTACCAAACCTTTACCAAAAGAGCGTCTTCCAATAATGGTACCTTTGTCATTATCTTGCAAAGCACCTGCTACAATTTCTGATGCTGATGCTGAGTTTTCATCAATTAAAACATACAAACCACCTTTTTCGAAATCTCCTTTTGAAGTGGCAAAAGACTCGTCAATTTCTCCTTTATTATTTTTGGTAAAAACAATTAGTTTATTGTCTTCTAAAAACTCATCTACAATACTATTTGCAATGTCTATAAAACCACCACCATTTCCACGAAGATCTAGTACTAAATTTATCATACCATTATTTACCAAAGTTTTTAAAGCGCTTTTAAATTCTCTATAAGTATTTCTTGCAAAACGATCTAATTTAATATAACCTAGAGAATCGTTAATCATGTAAGCTAAATCTACACTTTTAATATTTACACTACCTCTAGTAATGTTGATATTAAAAAGCGAATCTGTACTTTTTCTGTACACTTGTAAATTGACATCGGTATTTGGTTTTCCTTTTAAATATCTAGGTACAGCAACACTTAACATATTTTTACCAAAAAGGGTGTCTTTGTTGGCCATTAAAATTCTGTCTCCAGCTTTAATGCCTGCTTTAATACTTGGCCCGCCTTTTATGGGCTGTATTACAGTGATCGTGTCTGAAATGATGCGAAATTGTACACCAATACCTACAAATTTACCTTGCATACTTTCTTGAACTGCTTGTAAATTCTCTTTTGGTATATATACAGAATGTGGGTCTAATTTGCCTAACATTTGGGTAATTGCCCCATCTAAAAGTGAGTCTGTGCTTACTTTGTCTACATAATCATTTTCAATAAAATTTATCAATCTTTTTATTTTACGCTCTTGTGTAGAACTTTTAGAGAAAGACAACATATTGCCCGAGTTTCCACCAATAGAGACGCCTATAAAAAGACCAAAAATTACGGCTATAGATAGGTATAGAGGTAGATGTTTTTTATTCATAAGGTAAATTCATTAATTCTACACCTGCTTTTTCTAAAAATTTTAAGCCAGAACTGTCTTTGTATGCATTAGCATACACTACTCTTTTAATACCAGCTTGATGTATAAGTTTGCTACATTGTGTGCATGGAGAAAGTGTAATGTACAAAGTAGCATTTTTGGCAGATTGTGTAGAGCTTGCTACTTTTAAAATAGCATTGGCCTCTGCATGTAAAACCTCCCATTTTGTGGCACCACTTTCGTCTTCGCAACAATTATCAAAACCTGTGGGTGTTCCGTTAAAACCATCAGAAATAATCATTCTGTCTTTTACAATTAAAGCACCTACTTGCTTGCGTTTACAGTGAGATAATTTACCCCATTCTAAAGCCATTCTTAAGTAAGCTTTGTCGTATTTTAATTGTTTTTTTTCTGTCATTAGTACGAAAGTAAAAAGATTAATAAGATAGTAACGTTAATTAATTACCAAAAAATACGTTCTAACATCATTTGTATGGCAAATCCAATAACTATAGATGAGCAGACTAAAATCCAATCTCTTCTTGTAACTCTAAAAAAGTTTTGTAGTAAAGTACCCACGATTAAAATACCTAAAACTATAATTATTTGTGCAGCTTCTATGCCTAAGGCAAATTCTAATAATGGTATTAGTTTGTCTTCTTCTTTGCCAATCATCATTTTAAAATAATTAGAAAAACCCAAGCCATGTATTAACCCAAAAAATAAGGCAAAAACTAAGTTGGTGTTTTCTTTTCCTGTAGATGATTTTTTAGCGGTAAATACATTAATTACTCCTGTAATAAAAATGGTTACAGGAATTAGAAATTCTATCAAATTCATACTCACATTTAAAATACCATAAGTAGCTAATGCTAGGGTTATAGAGTGCCCAATTGTAAATAGGGTAACCAGCCATAACACTTTTTTAAATTGATTAAAGCTAAACACAACAGCTAAAACAATTAAAAATAAAATGTGGTCGTATGCAGAGAGGTCTAATACATGATTTAAACCCATCTTAAAGTATAAAATAAAATCGTTCATTATATTTTTAGTTTAGACGAGTTTCAAAGATATTAAAAAGATAAAAGAATGGGGAATTTTTGTTGACACTTTCCCAAGAAGTGTGTAAGTTAAAAATTACAGGGTTAAATTTTTCATAGTTTAATCCTGTTTTCAAATATAGCTAAAAATTGGTTTAGAATGATTCCCCAATTTCTAATTGGCATAGTCCATTTTCTTGTGGACTCTCTCAGAGCTAAAAATACAGATTTAATCACAGCATCATCAGTTGGATAAGAGAGTTTGTTTTTTGTGTATTTTCTGATTTTTCCATTTAAGTTTTCTATCAAATTAGTAGTATAAATAATGGTTCTAATTTCTAAAGGAAAATCAAAGAACACAGTGAGTTCATCCCAGTTATTTTCCCAAGATTTAATAGCATATGAATATTTTGAGTTCCATTTTATTTTAAAGTCTTCTAAAGCAGCTTTTGCAGCTTCTTTTGTAGGAGCAGTGTAAATTTGCTTCATATCCTTTGTAAAAGATTTTTTATCTTTCCACACCACATATCTGCAAGAATTTCTGATTTGATGCACTACACATATTTGAGTTACAGAATTAGGAAATACGGTTTTAATAGTATCTGTAAATCCGTTTAAATTATCAGTTGCAGTAATTAAAATATCTTGTGTGCCTCTGGCTTTAATGTCAGTTAAAACGGTCATCCAAAAGGAGGAAGATTCATTTTTACCAAGCCATAACCCTAGCACCTCTTTCTTCCCATCAACTCTTAATCCAACAGCTATATAGATGGTTTTGTTAATAACTTTGGTGTTCTCTCGTACCTTAAAAACAATACCATCCATCCAGACAATGAGATAAGTACCCTCTAAAGGTGTGTTTTTCCAAGCAATAATATCTGATGTGACTTTATCTGTAATTCTTGAAACAGCAGAACTTGAGATGTTAAAATCGTAAATCTCTCGTATTTGTTCTTCAATATCTGTGGTACTCATTCCTTTGGCGTATAAAGAGATAATGATGTTTTCTACTCCATCAGCTACATTTTCTCTTTTCTTAATAAGCATCGGATTAAAAGAACTGTCTCTGTCTCTGGGAACTTGAATTTGAGTCTCGCCTAAATTCGTTTTAATGGTTTTTGTTCCATAGCCATTTCGTGAATTAGAATTGTTGCTTTTTTGATGCTTTGCATAGTCTAAATGAGCATCTAGCTCGCCTTCTAAAATCTTTTCAACTCCGCGTTTGTGAAGTTGTTCTATAAAACTGGTCAGTTCTGATCCTGTCTTAAATTGTTTTAAAAAGTCTTCGTTTAATAAATCTTCTGGTTTCATAATAAATGTGTGTTTATAAATTTAGTGATTATTTAATCGTAAAGTTATCTCCGAAATTTTTCCTCATTGGGCAATAGGAATATTGACCTAGAAAAATTTCAGAATAACTTTACTTACACACTTTATGGTTTAGTACCTTTTTGTTTGAAGATAATAATTGGTTAATAAAATTGATTACCCAATTTTATTGTTTTTATACATTTGTTTTTAAGATTTTTTTGTTAGAAGAAGTTCTAATAATTAATTCTGCTTTTAATATTTGTTTCTTTAAAGATTGGTTAATTGTTTTCTCTTTTGTGTATCTTAAAAAAGTTTCTGCAGCCAATTTACCTATATCAGCACTATGTTGATGCACACTGGTAATACTTGGGGTAACCATTTCTGTAAAAGGTTCGTTACCAAAACCTACCAAAGCAATTTCATTAGGCATATTTATGTTGTTTTCATTTAAAACTTGCAAAGCACCAAGTGCAGCATAATCTCCTGCAACATAAACAGCATCTGGTCTGTTTTTTAAATTTAAAAGCTGTTGCATTTTTTTTCTACCATCTTCTTTAGTTAAACTACTTTCTAGCAAAAGTTCATCATCTAATGGTAAATTATACTTTTTTAAAGCATCTACATAACCTCTAATTCTGTTATTAAATATTCTTGTATGCTTAAAACCACCAATATGTGCAATTCTTTTACAACCTTCATCAACAAGATGTTTTACAATTATTTGGCTACTGTTATAATCATCAATACCTATATAATCTACGTTTAAATCATTTTCACCTCTATCAAATAAAATTAAAGGGATTCCTTTTGATTTCACTTTTTCGTAATGTTCTAAATCAATAGTTTCATTTGCCATAGATGCTATAATACCATCCACTTGTGTGTATAATAAAGTATCTATATTATCACACTCTTTTTTGAAAGACTCGTTAGACTGCGTAATAATAATATTGTAGCCTTTTTTATTTAAAACTTCCTCTATATTTTCTATTACAGATGAAAAAAAGTTACTATTTGTTCTCGGTACAATTACACCAACCAATTTGCTTTTTCCACTTCTAAGCGCACTTGCTAAGTGGTTTGGTTGATAATTAAGGTTTTTAGCAACCTGTTTTACGGCTTTTTTTGTTTTTTCGCTTATCCTTGCATCATCATGTAATGCTTTAGAAACAGCAGCAGCAGATATATTTAGCACACTAGCAATATCTTTTATGGTAGTTTTCTTTTTAGTTTTCAAATTTTTAATATATTTGCTTTAACGTTAAAGCAAATATAGAACGATATAAATTACAATCAAAATAGTAGATAAAAATAAGCTATTTTGATTTTATTTTAAAAAATTGGTTAAACGTTTAAGCAAATAACTATAAATAGTATAAAATAGCAATTAAAATGAGTAAAGTAGTAACATTTGGAGAGATCATGTTAAGATTAGCTCCACAAGGATTTTTAAGATTTTCGCAAGCAAATAATTTTGATGTGGTATATGGTGGAGGAGAGTCTAATGTAGCAGTTTCTTTAGCAAATTATGGTGTTGATGTAGATTTTGTAACACGTTTACCAAAAAATGATATTGGTGAATGTGCTATGATGGAAATGAGAAAACGTGGTGTTGGAGTAGATAAAATTGTTTGGGGTGGAGATCGTTTAGGAATTTATTTTTTAGAAACAGGAGCTGTATCTAGAGGTTCTAAAGTAGTATATGATAGAGCACATTCTGCCATTGCAGAGATAAAATCTGGGATGATAGATTGGGATGCTGTTTTTGAAGGAGTAGAATGGTTCCATTGGACCGGAATTACACCTGCAATTTCGCAAGGTTCTGCAGATGTTTGTTTAGAAGCAGTAAAAGCGGCAAGCGCTAAAGGGATTACCATTTCTACAGACTTAAATTATAGAGCAAAACTTTGGAAATATTGTGATGATGCACACAGAGAAAAAGTAATGACAGAATTAACTTCTTACTGTGATATTGTTCTAGGCAACGAAGAAGATGCAGAAATGCATTTTGGTATTAAACCAGCAGGAATTTCTGTACAAACAGAAGGCCATAATGTAAAAGCAGAAGCATTTTTATCTGTTTGTGAGCAAATGATGGAAAAATTTCCAAGAGCTAAAAAAGTAATTACAACCTTAAGAGGTTCAATTTCTGCATCTCATAACACTTGGGCTGGTGTTTTATATGATGGTAAAACATTGTTTCAAACACGCCAATACCAAATTACAGATATTGTAGATAGAGTTGGTGGTGGTGATTCATTTATGGGAGGTTTAATTTACGGATTATTAAAATACCCAGAAGATGACCAAAATGCATTAGACTTTGCAGTAGCCGCTTCTTGTTTAAAGCACACAATTAAAGGAGATGCGAACTTAGTTACTGTTTCTGAAGTAGAAAAACTAATGGGTGGTGATGCTTCTGGAAGAGTAGCACGTTAAAAAAGAGTTTAATTGTTGAATTTTGTAACTGTTAAGAGTTATAAAGTTCAACAATTACACGATTAAACAATAAAAAATTACACAAAATTATGGCTCAATATACAAGAATAGAAGTAGCACAAGTAATGAAAGATACAGGGATGGTACCTTTATTTTATCATTCAGATTTAGAAGTAAGTAAAAAAGTAATTACTGCTTGTTATAAAGGAGGTGCAAGATTATTAGAATTTACAGCTCGTGGAGATTTTGCTCACGAAGTTTTTGGTGAATTGGTAAAATATGTAACTAAAGAATTACCAGGAATGGTAATGGGTGTAGGTTCTGTAACAGATGCAGCTGCAGCCTCTAGATTTATGGCATTAGGTGCAAACTTTATTGTAACACCAGTTTTAAGAGAAGATATTGCAATTGCATGTAACCGTAGAAAAGTTTTATGGTCTCCAGGTTGTGGTACGCTTACAGAAATTGCAAAAGCAGAAGAATTAGGATGCGAAATAGTAAAATTATTTCCGGGTGATATTTACGGACCACAATTTGTAAAAGGGATCAAAGGGCCCCAACCTTGGACAAGTATAATGCCAACAGGAGGTGTATCTCCAACAAAAGAAAATTTAGAAGGATGGTTTAACGCAGGTGTAACTTGTGTAGGAATGGGTTCTAAATTAATGGCCAAAGATGCTAATGGTAACTTTGATTATGATAAAATTGAAAGTGCCACAAAAAATGCTTTAGACATTATAAAGGCACTTAGAAAATAGTTTTATGAGGTTGATTAGTTTATAAAACGAAGAAAACTCGGACTATTATTAGCTCCGAGTTTTTTATTTTAAATCATAAAAGAAAACCTAATTTTACAATTCAATATTCTTGTATGAAACCCAACAAATACACAGCCATTTATTATATGATTTTTAGTGTTATTGCTTTTGCAATAATGAATACTGTAGTTAAATATTTAAGTGGTTACAGCGTATATCAAATAGTGTTTTTTAGATCTATTGGTACTCTATTATTTACAATTCCTTTAATAATTAAACTAAAAATTTCCATTTTAGGAAATCATAAAAATCTCCTTTTTTTAAGAGGTGTCATTGGGGTAATTTCACTTACCTGCTTTTTTGAATCTTTAAACTATTTGGCTGTGGGTACAGCAGCTTCTCTTCGATTTACATCACCAATTTTTGCAGCAATTTTTGCGTTATTATTTTTAAAAGAAAAAATAAAACCTATACAATGGTTGCTTTTTTTAGTTGCTTTTGTGGGCGTATTAATTATTAAAGGTTTTGGAGTAGATGTTCATACAATTGGTATATTGTTGGCCATAACTTCGGCAATTTTTTTAGGGTTGATTTTTGTAGTTATTAGAAAATTAGGCAACAGAGAACATCCATTGGTTATTATAAATTATTTTATGGTAATGGCATTTGTATTTGGTGGTTTAATGTCTATAAACAATTGGAAACAACCAAATATGTCAGAATGGTTTTTATTGTTAAGTCTAGGTATTTTTGGTTATATAGGTCAATTATATATGACCAAAGCCTTTCAGTCTGATGAAACCTCTGTAATAGCACCTTTAAAGTATTTAGAAGTAATTTTTACCATAATTATTGGTGTCTTTTGGTTTGGAGACATCTATAATATATGGACCTTATTGGGTATCTTTTTAATTTTTGTAGGTTTAATTTATAACATATATTTAAAGAGAAAAACAAGTTAATTTAGTTCACCAATTAATTTGCCGCAAAAAACCAATTTTTAAAGTTGCTTTTTTTGTTTAACAACTAGAGTAATTAAAAATCACTTCCAGACCCTTTAGAGCTTTGTTCTTTTCTATATTTCTGTTCCCAATCCCAAGAAGATTTTACCATTTCATCTAAGGTTTTGTTTGCAGACCAACCTAATTTTTGTTTCGCTAAATTAGTTGCTGCATACAATTGAGGTACATCTCCAGGTCTTCTTTCTACAATTTCATAGTTTAGTTTAGAGTTGGTTACTTTCTCAAAAGAATTGATAACATCTAACACAGAAAAGCCATTTCCTGTTCCTAAATTAAAAATTTCATAAGGCGTATCTTGTTCTTTGTTTATGATTCGTTTTACTGCCAACACATGCGCTTTTGCTAAATCAACTACATGAATATAATCTCTTATTGGTGTTCCGTCTTTTGTAGGATAATCATTACCAAAAACCATTAATTTTTCACGAATTCCAGCAGCAGTTTGTGTAATGTATGGCATTAAGTTATTGGGTATCCCACTTGGTAATTCGCCAATTAAACCAGATTCATGTGCTCCAATAGGATTAAAATAACGCAAAGAAATAGCCTGAAAATTATTGGTAGCTTTTATAACATCATCAATTATTTCTTCTGCAATTTTCTTCGTATTTCCATAGGCAGAAGAAGGACGCTGTGTTTCGTTTTTTTCTGTAATTGGTAAGGTTTCTGGTGTGCCATAAACCGTTGCAGAAGAAGAAAATATAAAACCTTCTATGTTGTTTTCTATTTGAGCAGAAAGTACGTTTATTAGAGAACACAAATTGTTATTGTAATACATTAAAGGGTTTTTTACTGACTCGCCAACAGCTTTGTGAGCAGCAAAATTAATAATAGCCTTTGCATCTTTATGTTTTTTAAAAACGGCTTTAGTAGCTATTTCATCTTTTAAATCAACATTTACAAAAACTGGTTTTGTCCCTGTAATTTTTAAAATTCTATCTAATGTTTCTTCTGATGAATTAGATAAATCATCTATAATTACAACATCATAATTGTTTTCTATCAATTCAATTACTGTATGAGAACCTATATAACCACAGCCACCAGTTACTATAATTTTGTTTTGCATTTTGTTTCTTTTTTGAAGTTGTAAATATAATAAAAAATCATTACAAAAACCAACTAGAACCTACCAGTTGTTTATTTACCGAAAAAATGTATCTTTGTTGAATGGGAATTGTATCACTTAAAAAAAATATTGGGGTACCAAAATACAAACAAATAGTAACTTCTATAGAAGCTGCTATTGCAAATGGTGCATTAAAAAAAGGAGATCAACTACCTTCTTTAAACGCCATAAAAAATAAACATAAACTTTCTAGAGATACAGTTTTAACAGCTTTTAATGAGTTGAAAAATAGAGGTATTGTACATTCTGTGGTTGGTAAAGGATATTATGTTTTTAGTGAAGATGTGTTAGTAAAACAAAAAATATTTGTGTTGTTTGATGAGCTAAATTCTTTTAAAGAAGATTTATACAATTCTTTTTTAGAGCATTTGGGTGATAAGATTCAAATAGATATTTTCTTTCATCATTTTAATATTGATGTTTTTAAAAAATTAATTCATGATAGTGTAGGCAACTATTCTTACTATATTATTATGCCTGCCAATTTAAAAGAAACAAAACCAACGATTCAAAATTTACCAAAAGATAAAGTATATCTTTTAGACCAAGTTCCCAAAGAATTAAAAAATTACCCAGCTATTTATCAAGATTTTGAAAATGATATCCAAAAAGGATTGTTTACAGCTTTGCATGCCATTAGAAAATATGAAAAATTGGTTTTATTATATTCAAATGATAAACAACCCAAACAGTTGTTAAAAGGATTTAAAAATTTCTGTAACAATTACAAAATAAAGTATGAAATTACAGAAACCATTTACAAACGAACCCCAAAAAAAGGGGAGTTGTATATCGTTTTTGAAGACAAAGATTTGATTAAAATCATTAAAAAAGTAAAAGAAGAAAAATTACAAATTGCAAAAGACATTGGAATAATTTCTTACAATGATACACTTTTAAAAGAAGTAGTTGCAGAAGGTATTACAACCATTTCTACAGATTTTAAATTGATGGGAAAAACATTGGCAGAAATGATTTTAAAAAACAAACAAACATCTGTAATAAACCCAGGTAAATTACTTTTTAGAAAATCTATTTAATTTTAAAATAATCCACTAAAATGAGTGATAAATTAATAAAAGAAGTAAAACAAAAATTTACAGAAATCTTTACTATAGAACCCTTGTTAATTTTTTCTCCAGGAAGAATAAATATTATTGGAGAACACACAGATTATAATGGTGGTTTTGTGTTTCCTGCTGCGGTAGATAAAGGTATTGCCGCTGCAATTCAGAAAAGTGATACGGGTAGCTCTACTGCAATTGCTTTAGATTTAGATAGCACCATCCAGTTTGAATTAGACAAATTAAAACCATCAAAAGAAGGCAGTTGGGAAAACTACGTTTTTGGTGTGGTAGCAGAAATACAGAATAGGAATAAAATTATTGGCGATTTTAACATCATTTTTAAAGGAAATATTCCTGGTGGAGCTGGTATGTCATCATCGGCAGCATTAGAAAATAGTGTGGTTTTTGGTTTGAATGAATTGTTTGAGTTAGGTTTAACCAAACACGAAATGATTTTGATCTCTCAAAAAGCAGAACACAATTATGTGGGTGTTAATTGTGGCATTATGGACCAATACGCAAGTATGTTTGGTATTAAAGACCATGCTTTGCATTTAGATTGTAGAACCATAGAATCTCGTCCTTATAAGATTGATTTTAAAGACCATCAGTTATTATTAATCAACACAAACGTAAAACATAGTTTGTCGGATAGCGCTTATAATGATAGGCGTTCTGCTTGTGAAAGCATATCAGAATTATTAGGCATAGATTTTTTAAGGGACGCAACAGAAGCAGATTTAGAAACTGTTATAAATAAGGTTACTCCTACAAATTATCAAAAAGCACTATATGTTATTCAAGAAAATGCGAGAACGATTAAAGCGGCTAAAGCTATCAAAAATAACGATTTAGAATTGTTGGGTTCATTAATCTATCAATCGCATGCAGGTTTATCAGACCAATACAAAGTAAGTTGTGCTGAATTAGATTTTTTAGTAGCCCAAGCAAAAAAGAATAAACACGTTTTAGGAGCAAGAATGATGGGTGGTGGTTTTGGTGGTTGTACTATCAACTTAATTGCAAGAAGTGAAGTTAAAGCTTTTGCAGAATCAGCATCAAAAGCCTATAAAAGTAAATTTGATAAAGATTGTTCTGTGTATTTTATAGAACTTTCTGAAGGTACACACATCGTAAAATAAACGACTAGAAAAGAATTATAATGAAACATACAAACTTACAAGATTACGCTCATAAACGATTTAATATTTTAACAGGAGAATGGGTGTTAGTTTCACCTCACAGAGCCAAAAGACCATGGCAAGGCCAAAATGAAGTCGTAAATAACCAAAAACGACCTTCTTATGACGAAAATTGTTATTTATGTGCTGGTAATACCAGAATTAATGGAGAAGTTAATCCAAAATACACAGATGTATTTGTATTTACCAACGATTTTGCAGCTTTACAAAACGATTCACCAACATTTAATGTAAATGATGGTTTGTTAAAAGCAGAAAGTGAAACTGGTATTTGTAAAGTAATTTGTTTTAGTCCAGACCATTCTAAAAGTTTGGCAGATATGTCATCCGAAGAAATACAAAAAGTAGTTTTTGCATGGCAAAAAGAATATGCTAAATTGGCAAAACAACCCACCATAAACTATGTGCAAATCTTTGAAAACAAAGGTGCTGTAATGGGGTGTAGCAACCCGCATCCTCATGGTCAAATATGGAGTCAATCTACTTTACCTAATGAAGTTGATAAAAAACATACCCAACAACTCAACTATTTTAAAGAGAAAAAAAGCAGCCTTTTGGGCGATTATTTACAACAAGAATTAGCTGTAAAAGAAAGGATTATTTTTCAAAATGATGATTTTGTTGTCTTGGTTCCTTTTTGGGCGGTTTGGCCTTTTGAAACCATGATTGTTCCCAAAAAACAAAAACAAAGCATTTTAGATTTAAATGATAAAGAATCATTTCATTATGCAGAGGCTATTGCTGTAATTACAAAAGCTTACGATCAATTATTTAA
Source organism: Polaribacter sp. YIW18 (assembly GCF_057219325.1). Lineage (NCBI taxonomy): Bacteria > Pseudomonadati > Bacteroidota > Flavobacteriia > Flavobacteriales > Flavobacteriaceae > Polaribacter > Polaribacter sp. YIW18. The sequence goes on from NZ_JBXVVE010000001.1 coordinate 501,050, forward strand.
TACTTCTTTTCCCTATTCAAGTGGAATTCACCAAGCGCCTACAAATGGTTTAGACAATCATCATTGGCATTTTCATATGAGTTTTTATCCACCTTTATTAAGAAGTGCAACTGTTAAAAAATTTATGGTGGGTTATGAGATGTTTGGCACACCACAAAGAGATATTACTGCAGAACAAGCAGCAACTAGATTAAGAGATTTTGTGAGTTTATGAAAACTGAAATAGGGTAATCTCGAAACTAAACTTTAAAAGAATACCTTTTTTAAGTAAATAAAATTACGTTTATAAAATAGCAAATAAATATCTTTACTGTTAGAAAAAAAAGATCAATTACTACTTTTTAGGGTTTTTACCTTACTTTCAATTTATTTTTGATAGACCATCGATACATCAAAAAGTTAATTCTAAAATACTTGTATTAAGATTTTATTTGAAAACAAAAGACATTTATAATTTCCTTTTATCCAAGTATTCTCTTGGCGTACATTTTTCGTATTTTTTAAAAATAGAGTAGAAGTTAGATCTAGAATTAAAGCCAGTTTTTTCGGCAATATAATTTAGGTTATACGTTAATCTGGTTTCTTCTAATATTTTTTTAGCAAGTGATAAGCGTACCTTATTTTTTATATCTATATAACTTGTATTCTCTGACTTTAAGTAAGCTCTTATAATATGGTCTGGAAAGTTTATAAACGTTGCAAAATCTCTAAAACTGTTTTCTGAGTCCATAAAAAAATACTTATTTTTTTTTATTTCTTTAATTTTAAATGCTATTTGTTCTTTGTCATCTTCACTAATTAATATTTTGTTTGGTGTTTTTGAAAAAGGCGACTCATTTAAATAAGATTTGTTTATTTTTTTTAAGCTTAAATACAATTCTGGAGCTTTTACAAATTCTAAGATAAGTAAAAACAATAAAAAAAGATCTAGATTAATAATTGTTTTTAAGAGTAAGGTATTATAATTATTATTACTTATAATTAATACAATATGAACATAATATAATACTACCACACCAAAGGTAATTATTGTAACCTTTTTTAGCTTCTTTATATGGGGCACACTTTTTACTTTATTTAATCCAATAAAAGAAGCTGTTAGATATGCTATTAGGTGAATTAACCTTATGATATAGTTGGTTTGGGAGCTAAAAAAAATACTAACGTTTAAACTAGACTGTTTTTCTGGAGTTAAATAAAAACTATTAACCAACTCCATTTTTGTTTCCCAAGCAATCATGATGTATTCATGAATTGCAATGCATTGTATAACAAATGGTATTAAGTGAATAAGGTGTTTCTTTTGAAACTTAAATTGGTTATTTGTTCCTGCTTTTGTAAAAAAATAAAAACTAGGACCTGCAAGTAAATAAAAAGGCGTAAAATGATTAAAAAGTATTGTTTTTAAAACAGCATACCCTTGGCTGTTTACGGCAGTATGTGCAATGGCATAAATTACAAAAAGTATTAACGAAGTACTTAATAATTTAATTTTTAAGTTTTCTCTATTTCTTATAAAAATATAAATACAGAAAGATAAGGTAAAAAACAAAAGTTCCATTAGGGGGATATGAAATCAATTACAAATATAGTCCTTTTTTTTAAATTAGGTGTCCTTTTTTATAAAAGGATATATGTCTTCTTGTTTTTTTTAGATAAACAAATTAAGTAAAATTATATTTGTATTAGAAAAATTATACATCAATAATTTACAAACTTAAACACTTATTTAATAAGTTATTTTAAAACAATTGAACATTAAATTTAATAAACAAATGAAAATAAAAACAAGCTTAAATGTTCTTAGTATTTTTTTATTTTTTTTCTTTTCCGTTAACACAAGTGGGCAGAAAATAAAAAAAATAGAATTAGAAAAAATAAAAAACAATAAAGTCTCGAAATCTTTAATTTTAGATAAATCGCAAAAATCCATAGTTTCAGAAAACACTATATATTTTGTAAACAATAAAATAATTTCAAATAAAAGGTTAAAATTAATTCCGAAAGACTCTATTTTTTCGTTAAACATTATTCGTAGAGACACTATTGTTAAAGGTTTAAAATTTGATTCTCAAATTTTTGTAACACTTGTGAATAGTAGTAAAGAATAATTTCTAAGCTCTTTTCGCAACATCTATATAATTTCTTCTTACTAGATCTAAATTTATAAAAAATGCAAAGTAAAATATCATTATTATTTTTAATACTATTTTTCTCAATAATCGGGTTGAATGCTCAAAATTTTATTATCAATCCTTCCACAGATGGAGGATTTGAAGGAGCTCATGGCTGGACTATTGTAAACCATTCTACAGGCGAAAATAAATGGGTAATTGGTGAAGCTGAAAAGACCAACGGAAATTTTGGAGCCTATGTTTCAAATAACACAGATAACCAATTACTTACCTCTCCTCAAAATGCCAATGCGGTTATCTATATGTACAAAGATGTGATTGTCCCTTCAAACGCATCATCTATTTCACTTTCCTTCAAGTTTAAGAATACATCAGCTTCTAACAAACCCCCACGGGTCTTTTTTGCAAAAACTTCATTTTTTGAACCTAATCCAAGGACGAATGTCATTTATTCAGACTTTACCACAATAACGAAAGTGCTGAATAACACTCAGAATTGGGAGCCTTATACGAACTTCAACCCTTTAGTAGAAGATCGTACAGTTACCTTTACATCGCGAGAACTTGAACCAGGAGAAAGTTACCGAGTTATGTTTGATTGGTCTGCTTTGCAGCAAGGAAGTAGAACACAAACATCACCTCCAACCATTTGGCCCACCAACCCAAGAGTAGTTAGTAGCTCTGAGACCTACACACCAGGGACTACCACAACCCTAAATTTGGTATTCGATCAAGACGGACAAAATTATGAAGTACTTTGGTCAATTGAAGGGGGTGCACAGATAGAATCAGGACAAGGTACAAATACAATGGTTGCATTTCATCCTCTAGGTATTTCCGGCACACAAACTTATAGAGCAAAATTATTAGCTGTTCCAAGAACTCCTACTTATGAATCGAATGGTGTAAATAGTGGACCTATTGCTATAGATGAAGTAGCCTTATCGTTTGTTGGTGTCCCAAAGATTACTTCTCTAAGTGCTGAAAAAGCTGAAGTAGGAAGTAATGTGATTATCAATGGTGAATATTTCGATCCGATAGTAGCAAACAATATTGTGTATTTAGGAGGTGTTAAATGTGAGGTGGTTTCTAGTGATGACAACTCGCTGACTGTTAAAATTCCCTCTTACGTTGGTACAGCTTTCTTTACTGTAACTAATACAAATACAAAACTCAGTGCAGTATCACCCATTAAGTTTACACCTATAAATACAGATTTAGTCAATGCTGTTTATGCATCACACAGCTATAGCAATCTTGCTTTTGAAAATCCAATCAGCTTTTCTACATCTTTTTCTTCAAGCTATGATCAAAAGTTTGCCTTAATGGATCTTGACATTGATGGAAAATTGGATGTTGTGAGCTTTGCAAGCAATGGCCAACCAAACTTTTTGAAAAACACAGCTGTAGCAGGAAAGTTGGATACTTCAACTTTTGCGACAGTATCAACCTTCACAGGCGTATCTCCTACTTATACACCCAATTCTTCTAGGAGTATACTTTTTGCTGATTTCAACAATGATGGAAAATTAGATATAGGCGCTTCAAATAATTTCAATGATGGAGGTTTCGTTAACCCGAATACATCAATTAGCGAAACTGGTACCCTTGGGAGTAGTCAGTCCATCATGGCTTCTGGGAATAATTATAAGGTAAATGCTACATTACTTCCATTTGATATCAATAGAGATGGAAAGCTAGATGTTTTTGGTGTGTCAACGGAGCAAGGAACGGTTAGACCTTATTATACTAAAAATACTTCGATACAAGGTAGTTTTGGTTTTGAGACTATTGAAAGTGACAGAAGTTTTGATTTATCCTCAGCCTATGGAGGTGACTTTGGTGATTTTGATGGTGATGGTGCGCATGATGTAGTTTATGGAGCAGATGGCTATATTCTTTTGTTCAAAAATAACACTCAGCAGGGAAACCCATTTGTATCAAATTTTTCAATCCAAAGAATGGCAGTTTTACCATTGCCGAATGATTTTGGTACCCAAAAATCATACACTGTTAAGTTTTTCGATGTCGATGGAGATGGAAATCTAGATATTGTGGCAACAAATGCCACTAGGCCTTTGGTACATATTTGGAGAAGTACTGGAAGTGCTTTTGATGTAGAGCCGAGAAAAGATTTCAAAATTAAAGATTTACGAAATACAGTTGGCTTAGCTTTAGGAGATTTAAATGGAGATGGTCGATTAGATATTGTAACTGCTGATTATGTTAATGGGGCAGATACAAAGTTTTCATATTTAGAAAACCAATCCACAGCTGGTGCAGTATCCTTTGGAGAATCCGTAACTATTATTCAGTCAAACGATAGTTATCAGCAAGTTGAAATAGCAGATATTGATGGTGACAAGAAGCCCGATATTATTGGAGCCAATGTATCAAATAGTAGTCTAGATGTATTTAGAAATAGAGTTTTTGAGTCAGGTAGTATTGCTGAAAATCAAGTGATTTGTATTGGAACCTCCACTCAAGAGATTACTTCATTAGCACCAGGACAAGTAATAAGTGGAAACATTGTTTACAGCTGGCAGAGTTCTACCACAGATGAAATTTCTGGGTTTTCAACGATTGCTAATGAAACAGCAGACACTCTTGCGCCGGGCAACCTAACCCAAACCACCTACTTCAGAAGAGGAATTGCCAGTTCAGACGATCCTAATTCGGTGTATTATACAAATCCCGTAGAAATTAAAATTATTCCATTACCTACTATTACAGAAGCTGAAGATGTTACCATTTGTGGAACAGGTTCGGTACCTTTGGTTGCAACAACTTCCGCAGGTGAGACCTCTTTCGTAAATTGGTATGATGCGCCAACTGCTGGAAATTTATTAGGTCAATCGGTTTCTGGAGAGGTTTTTAATACCCCAGAGATTACTCAAAATACTACATTTTATGCAGAAGCAGAAAATGCTAATGGGTGTATTGCTGCAGCTAGAGAAGCTGTAGAAGCCATATTGAATTTGGCCATACCAACGGCTACGCTCGGTACATTTGAGGATACCAAATGTGATGCGGCAAGCTTTACCCTCACGGCATCTACCAGTTCTGAGGCTGTTATTAAATGGTATGATGCCGAGACAGAAGGAAATCTATTAAGAGAGGGCCCTTCATTTACTACTCCGGTAATTAGTGCCAATACCACTTATTGGGTAGAGGCAAGCAATTGTAATGGTGCTTCTACAAGAACTGCAATTCCGCTAACATTAATTCAAACGCCTTCGATTGTTGCAGCGCCAAGCCTTACCACTTGTCAGTTTAGTGACGTCGTACTCACGGCTCAAGCTTCTGCTGGAGGGGTTTTGAATTGGTATGAAAATCCAACAGGTGGTGTCCCGAACGCTGCTTATGCAACGATAAACAACTTAAGTGCAACGACTACCAGGTATGTTTCGGCTTCAATAACCGTAAATGGAGTTACTTGTGAAAGCCCAAGAACACCGGTTAAGGTCACTATGTTGGCGGGGCCTACGATTACTAATGCAATTTCTAATCAGACCGTTTATGGTGATCAGGCAGGTTCATTACCAAAGATCGTTAGTTTATGGGTAACTGAGCCTACGGGAACAACAATTAGTTGGTATGCTGATGCTGCCGGAACTCAATTGTTATTAGCTGGTAATAGAAACTATTCGGTTACTGCCCAAAAACAATCTGTTACATACTATGCCATTGCCACTAGTCTTGAAACGGGCTGTCAATCAGCACCTCGTGCAATAACGGTAACCTATTCAGGACCTACATTCGATGCCCTTGCGAATACCTTTGCCTTAACGGATCAAGAAAATGTGGTGGTAAAAGCAACGGGCTTAAGCAGACTTGCTACATCAACAGATTACGTATGGCAAAGATCAGATAATGGCGGGGTTTCTTGGACACCTCTAACGGCTTCTACCGATGCTGGGATTACCTACAGCGGGTTTGCTGGAAGAGGAGGGACGACAGCAGCACTAACTATTTCAAAAGCAGATGCTAAAATTCATGGTTTTCAATACCGATTGAAATTGTTCGGTACGAATAATTCAGATTTCGTTTATACCAATCCATCAATTCTTACCATTGCTGATGTCTATGGGGCTTGCGATGATGGAGATTTACCAGTTTCAGATTATACTTTTTCCACCGAGAAGACGGGCTTATCTGTAAATGGTGGAGGAAGCTTTACCAGTGATAAAACAAAGTTGACGGATGGAAATCTCCAAACAGGTTTGGTGGTAACCAATTCGCTGACAGAGTCAGTTACTAGTTCTTTACGCTTTGATGGTACCGATGATAATGTGTTAATTGGTAAACCTGCATCGATTCAAGCACTTTCTGGTGCGATAACAGTGGAGGCTTGGGTGTACCCAACTAGCTCATTTGGAAGTTTTTGGGATAGTAGACCTATAATCGGAAAAAGTAGACATTTTAATCTCTTATTAGGATATAATAATGGTGCGCCCTCTGTCGCTTTTAGAGTTGAAAATGGGAGTCAGAATGATGGTCCAATTGTTAATTCGAATCAATTGTCTTTAAATACTTGGATTCACATAGCAGGGACATATGATCCATCTAATAAACTGATAAAGGTGTATGTGAATGGAGTTGAAGCAGGAAGTGTTGAGAATCCAAATAATTGGACTAATAACGAAATGCTGCCAAGCAATAATGATTTATTTTTAGGAAAGCTCAATACTAAATATTTCAATGGAATTATAGATGAGGTCCGAATTTGGAACTATGTGAAACCTCAATCTGAAATTCAATCCTCCATGTCATCTGATGTGACAGGTGCTGCAGGTCTGGCGGCCTATTATAAGTTTATGGAAGGTACAGGAAATACTCTTTCTGACCTGTCAGGTAATGGTGCAAATGGTACCTTGAACGGTTTCTCTTTTTCTGGCAATTCGAACTGGTCAACGACTTCTAATATTACAGATACCAAAAAAATAGCTTCAATTGTCGCAGATTTAGGCGTATCCTCTACTGTGAATGGTGTACGACTCTCAAATTTCAATGGTCTGTTAGATGGAGGGTCGCCAGTTCAGCCCGATTTTACCGGAGGCTATTTGGAGTCGAGTACAGATGGAGTGAATTGGACAAGGCAAATCAATGCAATTCCTACCATTCCATTAAATGGGCAAACCTTAGCCATCAATGATGTGACAGCACGTTATTTTCGATTTAGGAAAGAAGATCAAACAGACGGCGCTTATTATGGTTTTTCTGAAATTACTTTTCTAGGTGGGGGCTATGAAACCGTACCTTATATCAGGGAAGCATTGCCAGTAGAAAAGTATATACTGTCTGGCACAACGCTAGATCTTGCCACTGAGGCTACGCCAATCTCTGGTGAAACAATTGCTTCTTATCAGTGGAGCAGCAGCACCAGCCCATTAGATGGTACATTTACTGACCTGACCGATGGAGGTGATGTTTCGGGAACAAATACATCTAATTTGATCATTTCGAACTACACCAATGGAACGCCAACCTACTATCGACTGACAGCTACCCAATCCAATGGTTGTGTAGTGAGTACGCAGGTTTTAGTTAATTTGGAAACCACCCCATACTATTCCACTTTTGCAGGCACCAATACTTTAGACCAATTAGGTTCTTGGACGGTCAATGAAGATGGTTCGGCAGGATCTGCTCCAGTAGCCTTTGCCGAGAATAAATTCTTTATACTAAAGAATTCTGGGGATGGAACTTATCAGCTCGCTGCCGATTGGACAAACCAAGGAACGCTTAAGTTAAATGGGAATTCTTTATCCCTAAATAGCACATACAGTGCGACGGTAAATAATATTGAAGACTTTAGTAATAGTGCCTATGTGAAAATGTTAGGTACTGGCTATCTGAAGTCTAATGTATCTAATGAACCAAAGGTTTTTCCTGTGGGTACTTCAACCAATTATTCTCCGGTAACCATTACTAATAATTTAGGGGCAGATGAGGTTTTCTCCGTTTCTGTTGCTGACGGTGTCGCTAATCCAGGCTCAGGGGTTCAAGATTATTTGGCTAAAACATGGAGGATTAGAAAAACAAATAGTACAACCTCAGGTGGCACTCATTTAGACGTGACTTTTGAATGGGATGCAAATGATGTGGTAGGTACATTGGGTGAGCCCATGGTGTTTTATGGTTCTTCCGCAACTACAACTTCTTGGTCAACGATTTCTTCATCTAATTATGCCAGTGTAGAGCGTGGAGTCAATTCCATTACTTTAAAAGGATTTAAAGGGACTATTAGAAATTTAGATCGGTATTTTATAATTAAAAATGCAGCGCCAACAATCACTGCGTTTACACCCACCTCTGCAGGCGCTGGTATGGAAGTTGTAATTACTGGAACGGGTTTTACAGGTGCAACAGCAGTCGCTTTTGGCGGTACCGCTGCTACTAGCTTTACCGTAGATAGCTCTACACAGATAACAGCAACAGTAGGGGCAGGGGCAAGTGGTAATGTAACAGTAACTACTCCAGGAGGAACAGTCAATGGATCATACTTTTATTACAAGTCAGCTCCGATAATTACTTCCTTTACACCGACTAAAACACAGGTGGGTCAACCAATTGTTATTACAGGAACGAACTTTAACAATGTAACAGAAGTGAAAATTGGAGGAGTAGTGGCTGCTTTCAAGGCGAATTCTTCTACTCAAGTGACAGCTGTGGTTCCTGATGGAGCAAGTCCAGGATCTGTCGAAGTTACAGCCGAGGGAGGCACTGCTACAAAAACTGATTTTGAGTTGGGAATGCCGTTGGCAAAAGCGGCATCAATTGTGTCTTGGCACCCTGCGAATGCGTCCACTTTAGATGAACCATATACCCAAAGTACACGAAAAGAAGGGGCTATTCTCTCTGGTGAATTTACTTATTCTGGATTGACCGGTCATAATTCTTCAGATAGGCTCAGGTTTAATTTACCAAATGTGGTGGGTTCTACTTTGAATACAGCCACAGCACCTTACATAAGTTTGAAAATAAAGACAGAAAGTTTGGTAGATCTGGAGCGCATAGTGCTTCAAGGCTATCACGCATCTTATCAAACTAAACTGCAATTAAGATGGTCGATTGATAATTATGCTACATCATTGGGTGAATTCCAAGGATATACATTCGATAACTCATTTTCAAGCCGTGAAATAAAGACAAGTACTAGCTATTGGCGATATACGTCCTTAAGCTTAGCCTCAGCAGAACCAATTTCGGGTGATGAAGAAATTGAGTTAAGAATCTATGTTTATGGAAATATTAGTGCATCTGGTCATTTCTGTATAGTTAATAATAACTCTAGTTACTCATCTAATGATGCAACACCAGCAGAATTTAAAGATACTAATGATGCTATTACTATAATTGGTAGAACTAAAAATAATCCTGAATTAGCTACTGTACCAATTGAGGTTATGCTTTCAGATCGATTGATGAGTTTCAATTCGCCAGTTTCAAATAGTACAGGAGAAATCACAATGTCTATTCCAGAAGAAAGTGACGTAGCTTCTTACAACAATAACAGAATTGATTTTCTTGGAATGGGCAAAGATACGCTTACAATCAAACAAGCAGAAACAGATGATTTCATGTCAGCAACCCAATATGTGCCAATTACTGTTAAGGATTACCCAGTGGTTGAATTGAACAATTTTACTGCCTTGGTTGATGACGATCCAATTATTATCGAAGCAAATTCACCAAGTGATGGTAGTATTTCTTACCAATCTAGTGATACCAACGTTGCTACTGTTTCTGGTTCGACTTTATCTATTGTTGGAAAAGGTGTAGCGGAAATTAAAGCCCAGCAAGATGCTTCTGGCTTTTATTTAGGAGCCTCAGCAAATGCAGTACTATTGGTGAAAGATCCTCAAAAGCCAGACCCAACCGTAACTTGGATCAGTACCTTAACAAAGTCATTAGATGATAATTCTTTTAGGCTTGAAAAACCGCAAAGTAACAGTTCTGGTGCTTTTACTTATTATTCCAGTAACCCGCAAGTTGCTACTATATCAGAAAGAGAAGTGACTTTAGTTGGTAACGGAATTACAGTATTGACCGCTGTACAAGAAGAAACGAGTACTTATAATGCTACTAAGATCATTACTTTGCTTCTAGTTGGAGATCCTTACAAATCACCGACTGATTTATCTGGTTTGAGTGATTATACAAAGTTAGTTACAGATGTAGATTTTGATGTAGACCAACCAACATCTTCAAGCATTGCACCGATTATCTATGTGTTAGCAGATGATGAGATTGCCAGTATTTCAGGTAAAACAATTTCGCTCAAGCGAGAAGGTGTAACCAAGCTTTACGCTTACCAACAGGAAACAGGTACACATCAAGCAGCAGTAATTTCATCAACTTTAGAGGTAAACCTGCCTCCAGAGCCTAGCATAAATTATAACGATGCTTTGGCCCTACCGGTTCAAGAGGTAATTACAACAATAACTCCACTTTCATCTGGAGGTATCGTTACTGAATATTCGGTTTGGCCTCCATTACCCACAGGCTTAACATTGAATTCGCAGAATGGAGAGATCTCAGGAACTCCAGAGTCAATAACTCCAGAAACTACCTACCAAATTTCAGGTAGTAATTTTGGGGGTACTTCACAAGCCAATTTTAACTTGTCGGTAATCGATATTGCTCCTAACAATCTTTCTTATAATTCACCACAAGTTCTAGTAAAAGGGCAAGCCATTTCAACCTTATCTCCAACTGTAACTGGCGGTAACGTTATAACGTACAGTGTTACGCCTTCTTTACCTTTAGGATTGACATTGAACCCCAATTCTGGAGAGATTACTGGAACACCATTGTTAATATCCAACCAAGAAACCTACACGATCAAAGCACAAAATACAGGTGGTGAGGTTACTTTCGATCTCCAAATAACTGTTATAGATTCAGCACCCACAGGTTTTAGCTATCCTTCACCAGTAGTAATTAATAGAGGTATTCAAATGGAAGAGGTATTGCCTTTACAAATGAGTGGGGGTGAAATTTCAAATTTTGTAATGCAAGGAAGTCCTTTGCCTGCTGGGTTGAGCCTCAATTCGCAAACCGGTGCAATTTCGGGAACACCAACTACTATTATTGGTTTAACCACGTTTGTAATTAGAGGGTCAAATACTTCAGGGTCTGTTGATGGAACCATTCAGTTGATCATCAATGATGCTCCACCAATCATTACCTACACTAACCCTGTAACACTAACAAAAGGAGCTCTGATTTCGTCACTTTTACCTACCAATGCTGGTGGCGATATCATTAGGTTCTCATTAGATAAAGAGTTGCCACAGGGTTTGAACTTTAATACAACAACAGGGCAAATCTCTGGTACACCAACCGTTCTTTCTCCAGAGACTACTTATACAATAACGGCCGAGAATTTATTTGGTACTGGTAATTTCGATTTGAATTTGGCTGTGGTAGATGTTGCACCGAGTAATTTGGCTTATACCCCGTCGGTAGTTACAGCAACCAAAAATGGAGCAATAACATCAATGATTCCTTCAGTATCAGGTGGTGAAGTTGTTTCTTATACTATTTTGCCAAGTCTTCCCGCTGGTTTGGTTTTTGACACCCAGACGGGTGAGATTTCAGGAACTCCAACGGTATTATCGAATAACACCACCTATACGGTAACGGCAACCAATAGCGGAGGTAGTACATCAACAACATTTGCGCTAGTGGTTAATGATACACCCCCATCATCCTTGAATTATACTTCGATTCCAGATTTGACTAGAGGAGTTCCTTTCACATCAGAACTACCTTCCGCAAATGGCGGGCCTATCGTTTCTTATTCGATAACGCCAGCCCTTCCGGCGGGCTTAAGTTTGAATGCATCAACAGGGCTAGTTAATGGTACACCAGAAGACTCAACAAGTACAATTGTTTATACCATTTCAGCTGTTAATAGTGGAGGAAGCACTTCGACAACCATATCTTTTGCAGTAAAAAAAGCACCTTTGATCATTAGCGTTAATGATAAGGCTAAAGTATATGGAGACGCTGATCCAACCTTTACAGTTTCTTATAATGGCTTTGTCCTTGGGGAGGATGAGTCACAACTTAGTGGCACCCTTAGTTTTCAGAGAGAAACAGGAGAAGATGTGGGGTCTTATACGGTATCTGCAAGTGGTTTGACCTCAGTTACAGATTATGATATCACCTATCAAACTGGATCATTAACTGTTTCCAAATTGCTTGTGGCGGTATCAATACAAGCTAAAACCAAGACTTTTGGTGATTCAGATCCAGCTTTGACCTTTACTTCTGTACCATCAGTAGGTACTCAGCTTGCTAATGGAGAATCAATTTTCTTTACGGGAACCCTTTCCAGATCGGCTGGTGAAGATGTGGGTATTTATCCAATAAATTTCAGTACTCTGAATAATAGCAATTATGAGTTAAGTTTTTCTAGTGCAGACTTTACCATTAACGCTTTACCTGTAAATGTGATAGTTGACGCCAAGTCTAAGACCTACGGTGATCTAGATCCAATCTTAACCTTTATTGCTGTGCCTGCTGTGGGTACAATACTCGATAACGGAGAAACACTTAACTTTTCAGGGGCACTATCTAGAAATGCAGGAGAAGATATTGGTGTTTATGCGATTGATCAGCATACACTCTCGAATAATAATTATATAATAACATATATTGGTGCAGATTTTACAATCAATAAGCTGTCTTTAACTGTCACAGCAGAAGCTAAAACAAAGGTTTATGGAGATCAAGATCCTATGCTAACTTTTATATCGATACCTGAAGTGGGACAAGCATTGCCAAATGGCCATGCGATTTCCTTCAGTGGAGAACTTTCGAGAAACTTAGGGGAAAATGCTGGTAGTTATGCGATTAATCAGCATTCGCTTGACAACGCCAATTATGATATTAATTACTCCTCGGCTAATTTAGAAATTACCAAAAAACAATTACTTGTACTAGCTGAAAGAAAAGAGCGAGTTTATGGTAATATCAATCCGCCTTTGACATTTACTTATGTTGGATTAGTCAATGGAGATAATCAAATGGCTATTGAACCTATAATAGAAACTACTGCAATACAATTTTCTAGTGTTGGTACTTATCCTATTACTTTAACTGGAGGCTCCGATGATAATTATGATGTATTTCTTCAATCAGATTCACTCATTGTATTACCAAAACAACTTTCAATTATTTCGGAAGATAAGACTAAGATTTATGGAGAATCAGATCCAACATTAACCGTAAATTATACAGGCTTTGTAGATGGAGAGGATGCTACTGATTTATCAGGAACTTTATCGATAAGCAGAGCTTTAGGAGAAGCTGTAAACACCTATGCAATTACAGCCTCAGGTTTAACGTCTTCAAACTATTTGATTAATTATGTAGATGGAGTGTTTACAATTACCAATAAGTCGATGACGAGTACAGACATTACAACAGCAACCATAGCTGATTTGGTATACACAGGTCAAGCTCAAACCCCAATACCACAGGTAGAGGATGGGGCAACCATACTTACACAAGATACAGACTATGAGTTGAGTTATGTAGACAATACCAATGTAGGTACAGCTACAATTACTATTACAGGTAAAGGCAACTACAACGGAACAAGAACAGTAACTTTCAATATAACCAAAGCCACTTTAACAGTAACAGCTGATTCAGGTCAAACAAAAGTATATGGTGCAACAGATCCAACGCTAACCTATACAATTACAGGATTCGTAAATGGTGATACCGAATCTAGCTTAGATACAGGGGTTAGCATCGCAAGAGCAACAGGAGAAGATGTAGGAACCTATACCATTACACCTTCCGGTGCTGTTGATAGTAATTATAACATAAGCTTTGTAACCGCCGACTTTAGCATTACCAAAGCCGCTTTAACAGTAACAGCTGATTCAGGTCAAACAAAAGTATATGGCGCAACAGATCCAGCGCTAACCTATACAATTACAGGATTCGTAAATAGTGATACAGAATCTAGTTTAGATAC